>CATLEJ010000006.1 GCA_949916125.1 uncultured Oscillospiraceae bacterium | reverse complement strand
TCCTCCGGGCAGCGGATTGTGGATACGTTCTTCCCCGTGGCCAAGGGTGGCACCGCCGCCATCCCCGGCCCCTTCGGCTCCGGCAAGACGGTGATGCAGCACGCCCTGGCCAAGTGGTCGGACGTGGACATCGTGGTCTACATCGGCTGCGGCGAGCGCGGCAACGAGATGACCGACGTGTTGCGGGAGTTCCCCGAGCTGGTTGATCCCCGCACCGGCGAGACGCTGATGAAGCGCACCGTGCTCATCGCCAACACCTCCGATATGCCGGTGGCCGCCCGTGAGGCGTCCATCTACACCGGCATCACCATCGCCGAGTACTTCCGTGACATGGGCTACGACGTGGCCGTCATCGCCGACTCCACCTCCCGCTGGGCCGAGGCCCTGCGCGAGATGTCCGGCCGTCTGGAGGAAATGCCCGGCGAGGAAGGCTACCCCGCCTACCTGGCCTCCCGTCTGGCCCAGTTCTACGAGCGGGCCGGCTCCGTGTCCTGCCTGGGCTCCGAGGAAGACCGCCGGGGCTCCCTCACCGCCGTGGGCGCCGTGTCCCCCCCGGGCGGCGATCTGGCCGAGCCCGTCAGCCAGGGCACCATGCGGATCGTCAAGGTGTTCTGGGCGCTGGACGCCTCCCTGGCCTACAAGCGCCACTTCCCCGCCATCAACTGGCTCACCTCCCACTCCCTGTACCTGGACTCCCTGAAGCCCTGGTTTGACGAGAATTTGGGCCGCGAGTTCCTTCAGAACCGGGAGAAGGCCATGGGCATCCTCCAGCAGGAGTCCAGCCTGAACGAGATTGTCCAGCTGGTGGGCAAGGATTCCCTGTCCCCCAACGACCAGCTCACCCTGGAGACCGCCCGTATGGTGCGGGAGGACTTCCTCCAGCAGAACTCCTTCGTGGACATCGACTCCTTCTCCACCTACGACCGGCAGGAGAAGCTGCTGGCCATGATCTTGGACTACGACAAGCTGTGCCGGGACGCCATTGCCAAGGGCGCGCCCGCCGCCAAGCTGTTTGAGATCCCCGCCCGTGAGCGCATCGGCCGCGCCAAGAGCGTGCCCGCCGACGAGTACGCCCAGGTGTACGCCGATATCTCCGCCTCCATGGAGAAGGAGATCGACGAGGTCGTCAGAAAGGCTGGTGAGGAACTGTGATCCGAGAGTATAAAACCATCCAGGAGATCGCGTCCCCGCTGATGATGGTCAAAATGGTGGAAAACGTCACCTATGACGAACTGGTGGAGGTGGAGCTGCCCGACGGCGGCATCCGCCGCGGCAAGGTGCTGGAGGTCAACGGCGACACCGCCGTGGTCCAGCTCTTTGAGTCCGCCGCGGGCATCAATCTGGCCCAGTCCAAGGTGCGCTTCCTGGGTCATCCCCTCCAGCTGGGCGTGTCCAGCGATATGCTGGGCCGGGTGTTCAACGGCATGGGTCAGCCCATCGACGGCGGCCCCGCCATCCTGGCGGAGGAATACCGGGACATCAACGGCCTGCCCATGAACCCCGCCGCCCGGGACTACCCCGACGAGTTCATCCAGACCGGCGTTTCCACCATCGACGGGCTGAATACCCTGGTGCGCGGACAGAAGCTGCCCATCTTCTCCGGCTCCGGCCTGCCCCACGCCAACCTGGCCGCCCCGATTGCCCGCCAGGCCAAGGTGCTGGGGGACGACGCGGGCAACTTCGCCGTGGTGTTCGCCGCCATCGGCATCACCTTCGAGGAATCCGAGTTCTTCGTCCAGGAGTTCAAGCGCACCGGCGCCATCGACCGCACCGTGCTGTTCACCAACCTGGCCGACGACCCCGCCGTGGAGCGTATCTCCACCCCCCGTATGGCCCTGACCGCCGCAGAGTACCTGGCCTTTGAGAAGGATATGCACGTGCTGGTCATCCTGACCGACATCACCAACTACGCCGAGGCCCTGCGCGAGGTGTCCGCCGCCAAGAAGGAGGTCCCGGGCCGCCGCGGCTTCCCCGGCTACTTGTACACTGACCTGGCCACCATGTACGAGCGGGCCGGCCGCCAGCTGGGCAAGCCCGGTTCCATCACTATGATCCCCATCCTCACCATGCCCGAGGACGACAAGACCCACCCCATCCCCGACCTGACTGGGTATATCACCGAGGGCCAGATCATCCTGTCCCGGTCCCTGTACCGCCAGGGCATCAATCCCCCGGTGGACGTGCTGCCCTCCCTGTCCCGTCTGAAGGACAAGGGCATCGGCGTGGGCAAGACCCGGGAGGACCACGCCAACACCATGAACCAGCTCTTTGCCGCCTATTCCACCGGCAAGGACAACAAGGAGCTGATGTCCATCCTGGGCGAGGCGGCGCTGACCCCCACCGACCTGCTGTACGCCAAGTTCGCCGACGAGTTCGAGCGGCGGTATGTCAACCAGGGCTACGAGGAGAACCGCTCCATCGAGGAGACGCTGGAGCTGGGCTGGGAGCTGCTGTCCATCCTGCCCACCGCCGAGCTGAAGCGGATCAAGCAGGAGTATATCGACAAATATCTGCCCAAGAAAGAGCAGTAAACCGCTCTTTCTTGGGGGCCCATAGGGCCATTTAAATCCTCGGGCGAAGTGAATTCGCCCTGCGGCAAGGTTTTTGCCTTTGGCAAAAACGCTTGAACGGCGCACTTGCGCCGTCCCGCTATCGCGGGTCCCTATGATGCCGCAAATGAAAGTAGGTGATTCCCTATGGCAAACACCGTGGTAAACCCCACCCGAATGGAGCTCACCCGGCTGAAGGGCAAGCTGAAAACCGCCCAGCGGGGCCACAAGCTGCTGAAAGACAAGCGGGACGAGCTGATGAAGCAGTTCCTGGATACCGTGCGGGAGCTGCGCGCCCTGCGCACCCAGGTGGAGCAGGACCTGATGCGGGTGCATGGCTCCTTCACCGTGGCCTCCGCGCTGATGAGCGCCCAGGCCATGGAGCAGGCGCTGATGTATCCCAAGCAGTCTGTGGAGCTCACCATGAGCTTCCAGAACATCATGTCGGTCAACGTCCCGGTGTACCATTACCAGACCCGCACCGACGACACCGGCGACATCTTCCCCTACGGCTTTGCCGCCACCAGCGGCGAGCTGGACGGGGCGGTGGCCGCCCTGGGGGACGTGTTCCAGAATATGCTGAAGCTGGCCCAGACCGAGAAGGCCGCCCAGCTCATGGCGGAGGAGATCGAAAAGACCCGCCGCCGCGTCAACGCGCTGGAGTACGTGGTCATCCCCAACACCCAGGAGTCCATCCGGTATATCACCATGAAGCTGGATGAGAACGACCGCTCCACCACCACCCGGCTGATGAAGGTCAAGGATATGCTCCTGGCTGAGGCCATTGAGGAAAAGCGGGCGGCGGACGCCAAAGCCATCCGGGCCTTTGGCGGCGACCCAGGCGATCCCCAGCGGGTGTAAACCGCCTGCTGCGACGCAAAATCCCCCCTGGCATTGCGCCAGGGGGGATTTTTTACAGGTACGGCCGGGGTCAGGGCCTTTTCACGCTGATATTCAGCACCAGCGCCACCCCGGACAGCGCCAGCAGCAGCACAAAGGGGGCCACATAGCTGCCCGCGCTGGTGAGCAGCATACTGGACACCGTGGCCAGCAGGGAGGCGCCCATCAGGTTGAAGTTCATGATGGAGAAGTTCATGGAAAAGTGTTTGGAGCCGTAAAACGCGGACACAAAGGCGGAGGAAATGGTGGGGCAGGAGCCGTAGGAGAAGCCGGTGACGCACAGTCCCGCCACGCACAGGGGGACGGAACCGATCAGCACGGACAGAAGCGTCACCCCGGCGGCGGCGATGGCCACCACATTGGCCAGCAGCATGGTTTTGCGGCGGCCGATCTTGTCAAAGATGGCGCCGGTGGCGATGCGGCCCAGGCCGTTGCACACGGACAGCACCCCCACCAGGGTGGTGGCCAGCCCGGCCTGCGCTCCCACGGAGATGGCCAGATCCCGGGCAAAGGAGATCACCGTGTTGCCCACCGCCGCCAGGAACACAATGCACACAAAGGCCCGCCAGAAGGAGAAGCGGCGCGCCATTTCAACCGGGGTGTAGTCCCGAATCTCAAAGTCTTCGGCGGCGGCGCCCGCCTTCTGCTCCGGCTTGGGCAGCTCCAGCCCCGCGGGGGGCAGGCGCAGGACAATGCCGGTGATCACCAGTATTACGCCCAGCACCACGCCAAGGCCCAGGAAGGCGCCGCGCCAGCCGATGGCCGGGTTTTCCATCAGCACGCTGATGGAATTGCCCACCACCAGGGCGGAGGCCCCGAAGCCCATCATCAGCGCGCCGGAGCAGGTGCC
Organism: uncultured Oscillospiraceae bacterium; assembly: GCA_949916125.1. Classification (GTDB taxonomy): domain Bacteria; phylum Bacillota; class Clostridia; order Oscillospirales; family Oscillospiraceae; genus Enterenecus. The sequence goes on along the minus strand of CATLEJ010000006.1, from coordinate 37,727 downwards.
CTTCTTGTCGGGAAACCAGGCGTTGACGGTGGAAATGATCACGTTGTAGGCGATGCCGATGCCCAGGCCCGCCAGTACGCCGTAGCTGACGTACAGCATGACGACGCTGCCGCCGTCCAGCCGGGCGGTGAGGAAAAAGCCCAGGCAGGACAGCGCCCCCGCCAGAATCAGGGCGGCCCGGATGCCGGCCCTCCTGGCCAGCACGCCCCCCGCCATGCCGCCCAGGCAGAAAAAGCACATGGTCAGGGTGAAGTTCAGCGCCAGCTGGTCGGCGCTCCAGCCGAAGTCGGCCGCCAGGGGGGCCTTCAAAATGGACCAGCCATAGATGATGCCCGCAAACAGCAGCGCAATGACGCCCACGGCCAGATACAGCCAGCGGATGTTCAAATTTTTTCCTTGTTCCTTCATAATCTCCCACACCTCTTACATAAAATGGTGCTGTCCGGCACGGGACGCCAGGCAGATAATCTTGCATCATATATTTTACCGAATTTATCCGCGTTTGTCCAGCCCTTAGATGAAAATTTCAGGCGAATCCCTCCGCTGTTTTTTATTATCTTGCAAAATGCAAAATATTTAAAATAAGATATACAATATTCTCTTGCATTTTCCGTTCCGGTGTAGTATACTTAAACCAGTGAAAGGGAGGCGGGGCCGGATGGACACAGCAATGGAACCGCTGGGCAGTCTCGGACTGACCGGCGCGTGGCATAACTTTGTATTTCTGGGCGAGGCTGGAAGCGGAAAAAGCGAAATCGCCATCAGCTTTGCCAAGGCCCTGGCCGCACAGGGGAGGAAGCCGGTCCATTTCTTTGACCTGGACATGACAAAGCCCCTGTTCCGCTCCCGGGACGCGGGGGGGTCGCTGGAGCGGGCCGGGGTGGTTGTCCACTACCAGGAGCAGTTTATGGACGCCCCCACCCTGGTGGGCGGCGTAACCCCCGTGCTCCGGGACGAGGGCTGCCTGGCGGTGCTGGACGTGGGGGGCGACTACATCGGGGCCCGCTCCATCGGCGGCTTCGCGCCCCAGCTGAACCAGCCCTCCACCGCCGTGTTCTACGTGATCAACGCCTACCGGCCCTGGTCGGACAGCATCGAGCACATCGACGGGACGCTGGGCAAAATCCTGGGCGTATCCCACGTGAAGCTCACCCAGCTGTTCCTGGTGGCCAACCCCAACAACGGCGTGTCCACCACCCTGGACGAGGTGGTGGAGGGCTTTCGCCGCACCGATGCCCTGGTGCGGGAATACCTCCCCCTGTCCTTCGCCTGCGTCCGGGCGGAGCTGGCGGAAGAGGCGGCCAGAGCGCTGCCTGTCCCGGTATTCCCCCTGCGGCTGGCGCTGACCTACCCCTGGCTGGGCAACGGAGAAACCTGATGAGGCCGGGCGCTTCCCGACCCCGTGGTTGATATATCTGAGGAGAAAGGAGGGCTTTCCATGGCAATGATCAAAGTGATCGCCGAGCGCTGCAAGAGCTGCGGGTACTGCGTCAAGTACTGCCCCAAGCAGGTGCTGGCAGTGGGCAAGCACGTCAATTCCAAGGGCTACGAGTATGTCGAGCCGGTGAACCAGGAGGCGTGCATCGCCTGCTGTATGTGCGCCCGGATCTGTCCCGACGGCGCCATTGAAGTCTATAAGTAAAGGAGAGAAACGAACATGGCAAGAGTATTGATGAAAGGCTGCGAAGCGATCGCGGAAGCGGCCGTCCGGGCCGGCTGTCGTTTCTTCGCCGGCTACCCCATCACCCCGCAGAACGAGATCCCCGAGTACTTTGCCCGCCGTCTCCCCGAGGTGGGCGGCACCTTTGTCCAGGGCGAGAGCGAAGTGGCCTCCGTCAACATGGTGTACGGCGCGGCCTCCGCCGGCACCCGGAGCATGACCTCCTCTTCCTCCCCCGGCGTCGCCCTGAAAAGCGAGGGCATCAGCTACTGCGCCGCCGCCCGCATCCCCATCGTGTACGCCAACATCTCCCGTGGCGGCCCCGGCGTGGGCGCCATCCAGCCCGCCCAGCAGGACTACTTCCAGGCCACCCGCGCCAGCGGCAACGGCGGTTTTGAGATGCTGGTGCTGGCCCCCTCCACTGTGCAGGAGGCGGTGGACCTGACCTACGCCGCCTTCGATTATGCCGACCGGGACCGCAACCCTGTCCTCATCCTGGCCGACGGCGTCATCGGCACCATGATGGAGCCGGTGGAGCTGCCCCCCATGAAGACCGACGAGGAGATCGCCGCCATCAAGGCGTCCAAGGCCAAGTGGGCCTGCACCGGCCACCGGCTGGACTACGCCAACCGGGCCTGGATCCAGCCCGGCCAGTGGGACACTGCCAGGATGCAGCGGGCGAATGAGGACGCCGCCGCCCTGTACGCCTCCTGGGAAAAGGATGTGCAGGTGGAGGAGTACATGGTGGAGGACGCGGAGGTGGTCATCGCCGCCTACGGCGTGTCTGCCCGGATCGGCAAGTCCGCCGTGGACCTGTGCCGGGCCGCCGGGAAGAAGGTGGGGCTTATCCGTCCCATTACCGTCCACCCCTTCCCCTACGCCGCCTTTGAGCACATCAATTATGACGTGTGCAAGGGTGTGCTGGACGTGGAAATGTCCATCCCCGCCCAGCTGGTGCAGGACGTGCGCATGGGCGTGAAGGGCCGCTGCCCCATCGAGACCTGCTTGTGCTCCGGCGGCAATATCATGAGTCGGGAGTCCGTCCTCAAGGCCGTGGACGCCATCCTGGCGAAGTAAGGGGGAGAGAGATATGGAAAAAATTTATTCCCGCACCACCACCATCCAGGAGGACAAGGTGTCCGGGTTCTGCCCCGGCTGTATGCACTCCACCGTGATTAAGCTCATCGGCGAGGTGCTGGATGAGATGGATCTGGTGGACAGGGCCGTGTGTGTGCTGGGCATCGGCTGCTGCGGCCTCCACATGGACTACATCGCCTACGACAACATCACCGCCCCCCACGGCCGGGCCACCGCCGTGGCCACCGGCATGAAGCGCACCAGCCCCGACAGCCTGGTCTTCACCTACCAAGGGGACGGCGACTTCGCCTCCATCGGCCTGGGCGAGTCCATCTCCGCCGCCAACCGGGGGGAGAATATCAGCGTGATCTTCATCAACAACGGCATCTACGGCATGACCGGCGGCCAGATGGCCCCCACCACCCTGCTGGGCATGAAGGCGTCCACCGCCCCCAAGGGCCGGATCGCCGAGGAGCACGGCTACCCCATGCATATGTGCGAGATTCTCAACCAGCTCACCGCCCCCTGCTATCTGGAGCGCACCAGCTGCAACACGCCCCAGAACGTGATCAAGACCAAGAACGCCATCAAAAAGGCGTTCAAGAACCAGATGGAGGGCAAGGGCTTCTCCATGGTGGAGATCGTCACCAGCTGCCCCACCAACTGGGGCCTGGACCCGCTGGACGCCCTGGACTTCATCGAGCAGAAGATGCTGCCCGAGTTCCCGCTGGGCGTCATCCGCGACAGATAAGGGGGTACAGATATGGAAACCAATCTGTGTGTAGCCGGCTTCGGCGGGCAGGGCGTCATGACGCTGGGCAAGTTCCTGGCCTCCGCCACCTGCGACGCCACCGAGAAAAACGTCACCTTCTTCCCCTCCTACGGCGCGGAGCAGCGGGGCGGCACCGCCAACTGCTTCGTGGTCATCTCCGACGGGATGATCGGCGCCCCCCTGGGGGACGTGATGGACGACCTGATCGTCATGAACGGCCCCTCCCTCAGCAAGTTCCTGAAAACCCTGAAGCCCGGCGGCACCCTGTTCATCAACAGCTCCATCGTGGACGAGAAGGATGTGGACCGGGACGACGTGAAGGTGGTCAAGGCCCCCGTCACCGAGCTGGCCCTGGATATGGGCAACGCCAAGGTGCTGAACGTCATCATGCTGGGCGTGTACGTGGGCTATACCGAGGTGGTCCCCCCCGAGGTGGTGTGGTCCACCATCGAGCACAAGCTGGGTTCCAAGCCCAAGCTGCTGCCGCTGAACAAAGCCGCCTTTGAGAAGGGCCTGGAGCTGGGCAGGGCGCAGAAGTAACCCAGGCAAAGGGCCCAGGACAGGAAAAAGGGCCGGTTCGCTTCGCGAACCGGCCCTCTCCGGCAACGTCTATTCGTGGTTTTTCAGCCATTCCAATATGGCGGGGGCGGACCGCTCCGTATAGGTTTGGAGGGCCGCGCAGATGTCCTCCGGGCTCTTGTTGCGCACCCCGTCCCGGATGTCCAGCAGCTCGTCCATGTGTCCGCTCCATCCGGGGCATTCGGCATAAATATACCGCAGCAGCAGCACCTGCCCCTGGATGGCGATCATGCTCCGGTCCAGCCGCCGGTTGCCGCAGTGGTGGTAAAATACCCCGATGAGGTTGTGTACCGCCTTGACCCCTTCTCTGGGGCTGCGGGCGGCCTCATAGCGGTCGATCTGCTCCGTGATCTCATCCAGCATCTCGCCGGCGTCGCCGTTTTTCAGGGCCAGCCGCACCGCGGCCTGCTGCAGGGTCAGCGCCAGCTCGTGGATCTCCCGCACGTCGTGCTCCTCCAGGGTGAGCACCCGGGCGCCCACGTTGTTCTCGTAGTTGACCAGTTCCTCCTGCTGGAGCCGGTTCACCGCCTCCCGGATGGGGGTACAGCTCACGCCCAGCTCCGCCTGGAGCTCATTGACGTTGATCCGGGTCCCCATGGGGATTTTCAGGGTGATAATGTCCTCCCGCAGCTTGGTGTAAATCTGGTCCACCAGGGAAGCCTTTTTGATTCGTGCCATTGTACATAGCTCCTAAAATATTATATCTTGCAAAGTGTATTATATCTGACCTCCCCCAAAAAAGCAAGGGAAAATTTACCGTCCCATCCACACCAATAACGAAAGGATGCACCGCCATGGTTTTCAAAACATTCGACCAGTTGATCGAGCATCAAAAGGGCCATCCCTCCATGTCCCGGATGGCCGTGGCCGCCGCCGGCGACGAGCACACCATTGAGGCCGCCCTCCACGCCCGGAAGGAGGGCATCGCCCACCCCATCCTGGTGGGCGACAAGAAGCTGATTGACGAGGCCCTGGCCCACCTGGGGGAGAGCGTTGACCCCGGGGACATCTATGACGTGCCCGACCTGGCCGAGTCCGCCCGGTTCGCCGTGGGCCTGGTCCGGGAGGGCAAGGCCGACTTCCTCATGAAGGGCAAGCTGGACACCTCCGTGCTGCTCAAGGCGGTGGTGGACAAGGAGCACGGCCTGGGCAAGGGCGGCATCATGAGCCACTTCACCGCCTTCGAGGTGCCCTCTTACCACAAGCTGCTGGTGCCCGTGGACGGCGGCATGGTGACCTACCCCACCCTGGAGCAGAAGAAGTGCATCATTGAAAACACCGTGGGCGCCCTCCACGCTATGGGCTATGAGTGCCCCAAGGTGGGCGTGGTGGCCTGCGTGGAAAAGCTCAATCCCAAGATGCCCGAGACGGTGGAGGGCGACGCCCTGAAGCAGATGAACCTGCGGGGCGAGATCACCGGCTGCATCGTGGAGGGCCCCATCTCCTACGACTGCGCCGTCAGCAAGGAAATCGCCGACTTCAAGGGCTTTGAGAGCCCCTGCGCCGGGGACTGCGACGTGCTGGTGGCCCCCAACATCCACGCCGGCAACCTGATGGGCAAGATGCTCACCGTCACCTGCGGGGCCAAGATGGCCGGCTTCATCGTGGGCGCCAAGTGCCCCATCGTCATGACCAGCCGGGGCTCCACGCCGCTGGAGAAGTACCTGTCCATCGTGATTTCCGCCGCCGCGGCCAGACAGTAAGGAGGCGCCCATGGAAAAGCTGCTGATTTTGAACCCCGGCTCCACCTCCACCAAGATCGCCGTCTTTGAGGACGAGACGCCGCTGTTCACCGAGTCCATCGTCCACTCCCCCGAGGAGCTGGCCCCCTTCGACCATGTGGCCGAGCAGTATGAGTTCCGCAAGGAGCTGGTAGTTAAAACCCTGGAAGCCCATGGTGTGGCCCTGGACAGCCTCACCGGCATCGTGTCCCGGGGCGGGCTGCTCACCCCCATCGAGGCCGGGGCCTATGAGGTCAACGACGACATGGTGTGGCAGCTCAAGAATAAACCCCAGAACGAGCACGCCTCCAACGTGGGTGCCATGATCGCCCGGGCCATCAGCGTCGAATACGGCATACCCGCCTTCATCTACGACGGCATCACCGTGGACGAGTTGCTGCCCATCAACAAGATCACCGGCATCACCCAGTTCCGGCGCAAGGGCATGGGCCACAACCTCAACACCCGGGCCGCCGCCATGCGCTACGCCCGGGAGAGCGGCAAGAAGTACGAGGACATCACCGTTATCGTGGCCCACCTGGGGGGCGGCATCTCCGTCAACCTCCACCACAACGGCAAAATTGAGGACTTCATCAACGACGAGGAGGGCCCCTTCTCCCCCGAGCGCTCCGGCGGCCTGCCCATGTTCGACGTGATCAAGATGTGCTACGACGGAGAGCATGACTACAACTCCATGATGAAGCTGGTAAAGCGCCAGGGCGGCCTTATGTCCCACCTGGGCACCACCGACAGCCGGGCGGTGGAGAAGATGATCCAGGACGGCGACGAGCACGCCAAGCTCATCTACGACGCCATGGCGCTGAACATCGCCAAGAACATCGCCAAGTGCGCCCCCAACGTGCGGGGCAAGGTGGACGCCATCCTGCTCACCGGCGGCATCGCCTACTCCAAGTATGTCACCGAGTACATCCGGGAGCGGGTGGAGTTCATCGCCCCCGTGGTGGTGTACGCCGGGGAGGACGAGATGCTCTCCCTGGCCCTGGGCGGCCTGCGGGTGCTGCGGGGCGAGGAAAAGGCCAAGCACTACACCAAGGTGGAGAACCCCGGCTATTGAGTTCCTTTTTCTCGACCTACTTTTTCTCGAGAGAAAAAGTAGGCAAAAAGAGCTTTAAGCCCGTTTCGTTACGTTGCCTGGGAACAGCCCGTTATACGACGGCAACGAAACGCGGAAATAATTTTAAAATCTAAAATTGGCAAAAGCGTCCCTTCCTATGCCGGGAGGGACGCTTTTTTGCGCAAAACCATAGACTGGGACAGCAAATCGTAAAGGAGTTTTCCCCATGAAGCTGTCCCGGCTTTTGTCTGTTTTGGGGGCGGACTGCCCCCGGGAGGCGGACATCACCGCCCTCACCTGCCGCTCACAGGAGGTCGTCCCCGGCGCGCTGTTCGCCGCCCTGCCGGGGGCCAGGGCCGACGGCCGCGCCTTTATCCCCGACGCGCTGGAACGGGGCGCGTCCGCCGTGCTCTGCGCCCCACCCCTGCCCCCGGACGTCAACGGCCTCGCCGTAGACGACCCCCGCGCCGCCCTGGCCCTCCTGGCCGCCGAATTTTACGGACACCCCGCCCGGAGCCTTACCCTGATCGCCATTACCGGAACCAAGGGGAAAACCACCACCGCCCATATGCTCCGGGAGATTTTCTCCGCCGCCGGGTACAAGACCGGCATGATCGGCACCCTGGGGACCTATGTGGGCCGTACCCTGTTGGAGGAAAGCCTCAACACCACCCCCGAGCCCGTCGCCCTCCACCGCACCCTCCGGCAGATGGCGGACGCGGGGTGCTCCCACGTGGTGATGGAGGTGTCCTCCCAGGCCATGAAGCTGCGCCGGGTATACGGCCTTGTCTTTGACGCCGGCCTGTTCCTCAACCTCACCCCCGACCACATCGGCGGGGCGGAGCACGCCGACTTCGCCGAGTACCGGGCCTGCAAGGCCGCCCTGTTCCGCCAGTGCCGCCTGGCCGTGGGCAACGCCGACGACCCCGCCTGGCCCGCCATGGCGGCGCAGACGCCCCCCGGCGCGGCCATCGTCACCTTCGGGACGGGGGACGCCCAGGTGCGGGCGCTGGCGGTGGAGCCCGACCCCGCCCGGCCCTTCTCCACCCGGCTGACGGTGGAGGGCGCGCCGCCCTACCACGTGCCCATGCCGGGGGCCTTCAACGCCGCCGACGCCCTGGCCGCTGTGGCCCTGGGCCGGGCCCTGGGGCTGGACGACGGCGCCATCCGGGCGGGGCTGGCCCATACCGCCGTGCCGGGGCGCGCCCTGCGCGTCCCCGTCCCCGCGCCCTTCTCCGTGTTCATCGACTACGCCCACAACGGCGACAGCCTGCGCTCCCTGCTGGCCGCCCTGGGGGAGTACCGCCCCCGGCGGATCATCCTGGTGTTCGGCGCGGGGGGCGACCGCCCCAAAATCCGCAGGACGGACATGGGCCGCGCCGCCGCCCAGGGCGCGGACTACGCCATTTTGACGGAGGATAACCCCCGCTCCGAGCGGACGGAGGACATCTGCGCGGACATTGCCGCCGCCATCGGCGGGGCCATCCCCACGGAGACCATCCCCGACCGGGCCGCCGCCATTGTCCGGGCCCTGGAGCTGGCACAGCCGGGGGACGTGGTGGCGCTGGCGGGCAAGGGCCACGAGGGGTACATCGAGGAAAACGGCGTGCGGCGGCCCTTTTCCGAGCGCGGGGTGGTGGAGGGCTATTTCCGGGCGCGGCGTTGACCTTTATCGTCGAATCATGTAAAATAAATCCGGGCCCCGTGTGAGGGAACCCGGCGACGGCAGGCGGTTTGGTTACTCAAACCCGAAAGGGGGTGAGTACGTGCCTATTATTGTGACATTCCACCCGTTCGGTTTTACCGTAACGATCCGGATCACAAAAAAGGGCAACCGCCACTCTGCCAAGTGACGGTTGTCTGTGTCTTATAGCAACCCGAACTTAAAAGAGCCAAACCGCCTGCCTGGGGGAACAAACACGGGGCCCTTTATTTGTATTATAACCTGGGATAATGGCCCTGTCAAGGGGCAAAACAGGCGGCCCTTGCGTTTTGTCGAAAGCTGTGGTATACTGGGATCGGCCCTGAATCAGGGCTGGGCGCTGCGCATTCGTGTTAGTTAGGCGGCTGGTCACACTACCCCGAAAGGGGGTGACTATATGCGGATCACACTTCATATCGGGCAGTTCACTGTCACGATTATTGTGAAAAGCAGAAACCGCCACTCCCACAAGTGACGGTTTCTAATACTTTAGGAACAAACATTTGATGGACTAACCGCCGGAATGCGCGGCGTCCTTATATGTATTATAACTTGACAGGCCCGCATTGTCAAGCAGAAACCGCCACTCTGCCAAGTGACGGTTTCTATACCCATTAGAAAACGTAACTTAACGGACTAACCGCCTTAACGCGTGGTGTTCTTATATTTGTATTATACCCCGGGGCGGCGGCGCTGTCAAGGGGGAAAGCCGAAACCGCCGCGGGGCGGGACGAAACGCCAAAGCCCGCCGGGTGTCCGGCGGGCTTTGGGTGGGGCTATTTAGAACAAGAAAGGAGAGGAAAGTTATTTGCTTTCGCCGTTGGTCTCGGGTGTCACCGATCCACCGCAAACACTGCAAGTACTATCGGTTTTATCTTCATCCCCACTGTGATCACAGGTACATTCCGAATGGCCGGCTGCATTACACGTACCAGATTCCCACTGGTGAGGCGTACCAGTCTCACCACAACTACAATTCGCGCCATTTACAAAGCTGTGCGCAGCCTGGCCCTGATATCCGCACTTTGGACAGGTTTTACCTGTGTGAATTTTGCTATGTTCTGTGTCCTTATCAGGGCAGGTGTCAGCGGTTATCGTCTTGCCGCAGTTGCTGCAAGTACCCGCAGCATAGGTGTGTCCTCCTTCGCGCTCTCCGCACGCCTCCTGCTTCGCTGCCGTGCAAGCGGTGCAATCCGCAGCACAAGTGCTCCCGGTAGCCTTGCCGCAGTTGGTGTGGTCTGTACAAGTACAGCCCTCAACGGAACACGCAGGCTCGGTTTTCAGCGTAACGCCGCACTTTGTGCAGGTATCACCCTTTTCATCCGTGTGCGGGCACTCAGCAGTCTTGCACACTTCGCACTTACCAGTCTTGCTCTCGGGCTTAAAGGTGTGCGGAATAGTGTCCTTGCTGATGGTGTCGCCGGTCTTGACATAGTTGCAGTCCGGGCACTTCTGATCGGCCTCCTTGCCGTCTTTCGCACAGGTAGCAGCAACAGCGGTGTTAGCAACATCGGTCAGCGTTCCGTGGGCAGCTGTAATTTCCTTACCACACTCACAAACGCCCTTGTGTTGAGTATCGCTGATGGATACAAAACCTTTGCCTTTGTGAGCGGCGGTGCCGTTCTTATCGCCGCACACAGTGCACTGATGCCAATGGTTGTCATTATCGTAAGTCCAGCCTTCGCTGTAATTATGATTCCCAGTCTTGGTGATGGTGTCAACCTTTACATTTTCAGCGCCACAAACAGAGCAATTATAAGCTTTGTAACCATCAGTCACGCAAGTAGCAGCCTTCTCATCGTCAGGATCCGTATTCGGAGTGTGAGCAATTTTCGCAATGCTTACCGTCTTCACATTGTCACAGCCTGTGCACTTATAGGTTTCTTCACCAAACTCTGAGCAAGTAGCAGGTTTCGTGCTTGTGGGGGTATCAGGATACTGATGTTCTGTATGCTCATCAGTCAGCGCACCGCCTTCAGACTTATCTGCCGGTTTTTGCTCTTGAGTGGGATCGTCTGCTGCATCAGGAATTGTGGGCTGTTCAGGCTTCGTCACAGGATCTTCACTTTCAGAACCCGTGGGGGGCTTAGGCTCTTCAGGCGTGGTAGTACCGCCGCCGGAGGGATAGCTGGGGCCAGTGCTGCCGCCGGGGGTGGTGGTGGCGACCTCGTTGCCGTTGGAATCGCTGACGGTCACGTCCTTGGGGGCCTCCACGCGGTTGGCCTTGCCGTCCAGGGTCACGTCGGTCTCCGCCTTCACGGTGCTGACGGTGGCGGTGTCCGCGATGGTGACGGTGGGGGCGGGGGCGCCGTCCTCGGTCTTGGGGGCCTCGATGGTGGTCACACGGGCGGTGTCCTCCACCTTCACGTCGCCGCCGGTGGTGGTGATGGTGGACACACGGGCCTCGCCGCCGGCGGTGACGGTGCCGGAAGCGGCCTCCACCTTGGTCACGTTGGAGCTGCCGGTGATGCCCACCTGGGCGTCGGCGGTGACGGAGACGGCCTCCACCTTGGACGCGCCGGTGATCTCCACCTTGGCGCTGTCGGTCTTGACCTCAACGGTCTTGACCTCGGCGTCCTTGACGACCACGGGGGTCTCGGCCTCCACGGCCACCTTGTCCACGGAGCCCTCTACGGTGACGGTATCCTGGCCGGCCACCACGGCGACCTCGGCCACGGAGCTGGCCTTGTCGGTGACCACGCGGACCGCGCCCTCGATCTTGGACACCAGCACCTTGGCGGTGTCGCTGTTGATGAAGTGGATGGAGTTGACGCCGCCGCCGCGGACGACCACGCGGCCCTCGATGGTGACGTTCTTGAAGTACACGTCGCCCTCGCCCACGCCTTCGCCGATGATGACGTCGCCGTGGATGGTGGCGTCCTCAATGGTCACGCCGTCGGCGGAGATCATGAGGGTGCGCTCGCCCACCTCGGAGTAGGTGCCGGCCTCCTTGATGTAGCTGCCGAAGATGTTGTACATGACCTGGGCGAACTCCTGGCGGGTGATGAGGCCCTGGGGGTTGAGCTTGCCGTCGCTGCCGTTGACGTACCCGGCGGCGGCCAGGGCGGCCACCTCGCCGGTGGCCCAGGAGGACACATCGGCGGCGTCGGAGAACTTCTCCAGGGCGGCGGCATCGCCGGCCTCCAGCTTCAGGGCGCGGGCCAGGATGGCGAAGGCCTGCTCACGGGTGATGTACTTGCCGGGCTCGAAGGTGCCGTTGGCGTTGCCCTTCATGATCTGCATGAACACGGCGCCGGGGACGGCGTTCTGGGCCACGTACCAGGCGTTGGCGTCCACGTCGCTGAACTTGGACACGTCGGCGCTCTGGGTGGCGCCGAAGGCGCGCACGACGATGGCGGCCATCTCGGCCCGGGTGAGATGGTCGGTGGGGCGCAGCAGGCCGTCGGAGCCCTGGAGCAGGCCCGCCTCCACGGCGGCCTCCACGGGGGCCTTGGCCCAGTTTTCGGGCATATCCGCGTAGTCGGCGGCGGATGCCCAGGTGGTAAGGGTGAGGGTCATCGCCAGGGCCATGGCCAAGGCGGCGATCCTCTTGCTGAGGTGTTTCATAATATTTGTTCTCCTTTCTTGAAAGGAATTTTTGGGTATGATACCCTCATACAGTAATTTACACCTTCCCATGGTCAAAGTCAACTATCAGTCGTAAAAAACACCAATAGAAATTACCATAAAGCTACACTAACAGTGGAAAGGGGTGTGCCTTATGGTTGATTTCTCGACGCGGCTGCGGGAGCTCCGGCAGGAGCGGGACTGGACCCAGGGGCAGGTGGCGGGCCGGCTGGGGGTAACGCCGTCGGTGATTTCCGCCTATGAGAACGGGATCCGTCAACCATCTTATGAAGTTCTCATTAAAATATCACGGCTTTATGGCGTTTCCACCGATTATCTTTTGGGGATCAGCGGGCGGCGCACGCCGGACAACCAGCATCTGGTAAGTTTAGACCGCCTGTCGCCGTCCAATATCGCGCTGGTATCCCAGCTGGTCCGTGCGCTGGGGGAATAGGTACATACGGCCCGTCCCGGAGGGGGACGGGCCGTTTTTCGTGGTCAGGCCAGGGCGGGGACATAGGTTTGCCAGGGGCTGCCGCCGCGCAGCGCTTCCTCGGTGGAAACGCCCCATGTGCCCCAGCGCAGTTCCCAGTACACCCCGGCGGGGCCTGGCTGGTCGGAGAGCTCGCACTCCAGTACCCACTGTGTGCCTCCGGTGTCGGCGGTCATCACGGGCACGGGGCCGTCCGCCAGATTGCCGTAGGGCTGGAGCTGGTATGCCAGAAAAATCCCCGCCAGAACCGCTATGGACAGCGCCGGGAGTGCGATGTAAAGGCGGAGAGCTTTCCACTCCCGCCCTGCGAAGCTAATGGCCGCGAGGCACAGGCAATAGCCCAGCATGGCCCCCAGGGTGTTGCAAAACAGGTCGTCCACGTCCGCCTGCCCCCGGCTGGTGAGAAATTGGAGGGCTTCGATGACGAAGGATGTCCCCGCCCCTGCCGCCAGCATCCAGGTCCACCGCCGGAAGCGGGGAAAGGACAGGGGCAGTAGTATCCCCAGGGGCATAAATATGGCAATATTCAACAGGGGGTTGAGCCACACCTGGAGGGTAAAGGCGTTCCAGGCCTCCCAGAAGGCCAGCAGGAACCGGGTCTGCACGGGCATCCTCCCGCCGCCGTCCCCTGTGCGCAGCAGCAGGGTGACGGCCGCCAGCCCGCCCAGATAACACAGGAGCAGGAGGATGGCCACCACCCGCTTCCGGAAGGAGGCGTTTCCGGTTTTCCCGTACCACAGCCAGTACAGCAGCGCCAGAACAACACCGCCCGCCGCCATTGCCGTCAGGGCAGGGACAGCCGCACGGGAGAGCATTGATGTAATTGTGTTGAGAAAGTCATGCATGACGTCGGTTCCTCCTCTATGCCGTAATATTATACCAGGGCAACGCCTGACGGATATGAAAATATCCCTGCGAAATTCTTACGATTTTCTTGCGATTTGGGCGGCATGGTCCCTGATAGGATGGCTCATCCCCTCTTTTTGGGGCGGAAGGTTTCCGGCCGGCGGCAAAAATCATGAAGGAGGAAACAAATCCAATGAGAAATTTGAAGAAGTTTCTCGCGCTGGTGCTGGCGATGATGATGGTTATGAGCCTCATGCTCACCGTCAACGCTGCGAAGACGCCTGCTGAGTTCTCCGACAGCAGCAAAGTCAACAGCACTTACGCGGAAGCTGTCAACGTTCTGTCCGCGCTGGGCGTGGTAAAGGGCGATGACCGGGGCTTCCGTCCCCAGGAGACCATTACCCGCGCCGAGGTGGCCGCGATGCTGTACCGCATCGCCCACAATGACGCCGACGAGAGCCAGGTCGCGATCTACAAGGATTACGGCAAGTTCCCCGACGTCCCCTCTGACAAGTGGTACGCGGGTGCGGTCAACTACTGCGCCAACTCCGAGTACATCAAGGGCTACAGCGACGGCACCTTCGGCGCCTGGCGCGACATCACCGGCTATGAGGTGCTGGCGATGACCCTGCGTGTGCTGGGCTACGGCCAGAACGGCGAGTTCGAGGGCTCCGGCTGGATGGTCCAGACCGCCCGCTATGCCCGCGTGGCCGGCCTGACCGACCGCATCAAGGAAGGCACCCTGGGCGCCCCCGCCACCCGCGAGATGGTGGCCGAGATCATGTTCCAGGCCCTCCAGGCCACCCTGGTGGACTACAATATGCTCCTCAATTACTACCCCGCCATCGTGCTGATTGCGGACAACGAGGACAACCGGGCCGCTTACAAACTGGCCATCGACGACGGCCTGAAGCTGCCCGTGAACTCCAACCTGATGTACGAGAACTACGGCATCGTTGGCAAGACTGCCGGCGCGGACGACCCCTATGGCCGTCCCACCACCGCCTGGGTGAAGGACCGTACTGACGATACCATCACCGGCACTGACAAAACCACCGCCGGCACCCCCGACGGCAACGCCGGTAAGTACATCGTGAACAAGAGCTTGGACGACAGTGTTGTCATCACCGCTAACAACTCCGCGAAAGGTCAGTGGGGCGCTTCCGCCACTGCTACCGAGGCTGACGTGGACAACATCGGCCTCGGCCCCAACGTGGAGGAAATCTCCATCGCCGCCACCCCGCTGGTGACCTACACCGACGGCGTGACCGAGTGCCAGGTGTCCAAGGACATCAACAACGACAAGACCATCGCCTGGGACGACATCACCGAGTACCTGAACGGCAGCAAGCTGTATGATCTGGATGCGGCAAACCATAAGTACGTTGTTGACAACGGGCAATATGATAAGAGCTTTGCCAATCAAAGTGCGGCTGCGGCCCGTCCCGCCAATTTTGATGCGCGGCACACCACCACCGATTTTATCGGCGCCACCGGCCGTACCACCGAGATCTATAACCTCGGCGATATCGACGATGACAACAATGACGAGTACCGCTTCGTGTACATTGACACCCTGCTGGGTGTGGTGTCCAGCACCACCACCGAGCTGAAGGACGCCAACGGCCACGTGATCCGCGCGGCCATGGCGAAGGTCGCCATCGGCAACACCGGGAAGACCCTTGACCTGCCCAATCCCAGCGGCAAGTTCAAGGCCGACGACCTGGTGCTGGTGCAGACCCCCAATGGCGACCTTACTGAGGGCGGAAATCTTACCGTTGGCACCACCGCAGGCGTGGGCCTCTACAAGGTAGATAACCCCGACACCGCCCCCCTGGACCCCCGCGACCTGCCCGACACCGGCGATGAGTTCGTGTGGGATTCCACCAACAGCACCGGCAAGAACGCCAAGCTGCTGGCCACCCCCGCGCAGAAGCTCCGCGTGAAGGTCACCGCCACCTATGGCGCGGCCAACCTGAAAATGGCCATCGGCGCCGACGACGGCAAAACCTACCGGGCCAGCAACGCCTTCCTGGCGGGCCGCAATGTGGTGCTCGATAATAGCGCGACTACTTTCGATAACGATAAGCGGAACGTAAACAGCGGGAACGCGGGCACTTACACCGTCAGCGCCAACAAGACCGTACCCACTACGTGGTACGACATCGACCAGCCCAAGTTCGGCATCACCAACAGCATGATTGGCGATACCTATGACATCGTGCTGGATCAGAACGGCTACATCGTGGGCATGGACAAGGTGCGTGAGAGCACCACCAGCAACGTGGGCATCATCACCGCCATCGACACCGACCGCATCGGCATGGGCAAGCATATGCCCGTCGTGACTGCGTTCATGGCCGACGGCAAGACGGCCGAGTTCAAGCTGTTCGGCATCGTGCCGGATGGAGCTGGCGGCGATTACGATACCGCGATCGACAACTTCCATACCAACGGCAAGCTCTCCGCCTCTGAGAAGCAGCTGCTGAGCGCGTACGCCCTCTCCACAGCCGCCGACCTGGCCTGGGGCACCGACAACCTGTATGAGGGCCTGGGCGTGGGCTCCCTGGTCAAGTTCGAGGCCATCACCATCGATGGCGTGTCCGGCCACTTCATCTCCGACTTTGACGCCGAAGCCGCGAGGAACACTGGCAGCAAGAAGCAGTCCACGCTGTTCGGCGACCACGACGGCTCCAGCGGCCCGATGGGCTCCGCCGACGGGGACGACATGGTCCTGACCGGCAGCGCCTGGTCCCTGGGCACTGCTGTGGACACGTATACCAACAACGAGCCCAATGTGAAGGCGGGCGCTAACGAGGTCAACACCCTGCTGAACAGCAAGAGCACCGTCTTTGTGGCCGAGGGCGATTACCGCTACAACGTGGGCGGCGCCAACGAGGGCGGCAACGTGGACATCGAGTACACCGTCTACGAGGGCTTCAAGAAGATGCCCACCATCGTCGGCAACAGTGGCGACGACAACATCCTGTTCCAGCAGCTGAACAACGACCCGTCCTACGTGTTCATCTATGCGGCGGACACCAGCAAGCAGTTCAACATCCGCGACAAGAGCCCCATCACCGTGGATAAGTCCTACCTTGTGCTGAGCCGCGGCGCGACCCTCGAGGAGTACTCCGAGTACAACGTGCTGGAGAACGGCAAGGAGACCACCCTGAAGGTGGCCAACATCAACAACAATAACAACGCGGGCCTGAACGAGCAGGTTGAGGCGGCCATGGCTGCCAAGCAGCTCATCTCCGTGCAGAACACCAACCGGAAGGGCTACGTCACCGCCATCGCGACGCTGGACAGCCTGCTGGCCACCGATAACGTGACCCAGGCCAACACTGCCTGGACTGTGGCGGACGACAAGACCGTCCTGGCGGCCAGCACCCTGCTGCCCGGCTGGAAGGTGGATGGCACCAACAACTGGGACTTCAAGTCTGATGCCAGCAAGAGCTACTGGAAGGTGACTGAGTCTAACGACGTGATGTCCATCCGTAATGTCGAGTATAACAGCTCCAACGGGCAGCACACGCCGACCAAGGATGCGGCTGGTGAAATCATGTACATGACCATGGCCGAGGGTTGCACCTTCCAGCTGGTGAACCTGGATCTCAAGACCGTGCGTACCATTGAGAAGGCCGAGGCTCTGGACTACATCAACGGCGTGTCCCCCGCCAGCAGCGTTATCCACACTGGCCCGAACGCCGATAAGTGGGAGAACCAGGATCTGGCCCCCCACGACTTCACGTATGAGTTTGATGCCGACGGCTACGTCTGCAACATCTACGTGATCGAGAACACTCCCACGGCGACCTGATTTTTCAGCAAGCCTGACGGAACGCAAAAAAGCCCCCCGGCCAAATGGCCGGGGGGCTTTCCTTATTCCTCCGCGGGTTTAGGGATGTCTGCGGTGGGCCAGTCGCCGAAGAAGGCGATGAAGCTGTACTGCCGGGCGTTGTTCATCATTTCCTTCACAATGAAGCCCTCGTCGGTCAGCGTCAAAATTTCGTGGACGTGTTCGCCCATCACGTCGGTGTCAAACACCGCCATGGCGACCTTGCTCTGATAGACAATGGGGCCGAAGGCCGCCACCGCTACGGGCCGCGCGCCCAGGTTGATGAGGGTGCCGGTGTTGTTCCCCCCGCCGACGTACCGGCCCACCATAATGCGCAGGTTCTCCAGGGTCACCGTCCGGGCCGTCAGGGCCGTCAGCGCCCCCTCCACCTTGTCCATGTTCTCGTTCAGCGGCGCGAGGGACATCAGGTCGGACATTTCGGGCTTGTTGAGCTTGTAGGTTTCGGTTTGTTGCATAATCTTTATCAACTCCTTCGCAGCCGGATAAAAGGGGGCGGCTGTTGCCCGTTCCGGGGCAACAAAGGGGGCTTTTTTCGCGTTTTCCCGCAAAAGGCAACGTTTCCTTGCTTGTTAATTTTTTGTAAATTATCGTCCTTTTCCCGGACAAAAGGTGCAACAAAACGGCGGTTTCATCCTCCTTATAGAAGGAGGATGAAAAAGTATGCAACAAACACAACACTACAAGCTCAACCTGATCCAGCCCGACGACCCGTTCCTGCCAAACCCGCTGAACGAGAACACGCAGAAGCTGGACGCCGCTCTGGCCCGGGTGGACGCCGCCGTGGACGACCTGGGCCCACGGGTCACAGCGCTGGAGGTGCACAAGGTTGTCATCGGCACCTACAACGGGACGGCTAGCGACCAGGTCATCGAGGTCGGCTTCACCCCCAAAGGGGTGCTTGTGTGCCGGGATGAGCTCGCCCGCAGCATCACCTTTGTAGTGCCCGAATTCCCTGTGTACTCAAATGAAAAGCTGCAGATCTCTGTGGTCGAAAACGGCTTCAAGCTCTATGGAAACCAGGCCCTGAACTACGGTACAAGCCACTACAACTTCATCGCAATCACCTGAGCGGCACAAAAAGGCCCCCCGGAAGTTCCGGGGGGCCTTTTCTTGCGTGGTTTTCAGATCTTATTCCGTGTCATTACCGCGCGGTGCAGTTATACACGTAGATCACGGCAGCGGTGTCGCCGCCGGCGGCGGTGAGCAGGACAGCCACTTCGAGCTTGTTCTCCTCGGCCGCAGTACGCAGGGAAGCGTAGTCGGTGATGCCCCGATCCTTGGCGCCGGTGGCCACGTCGATGACGGTGGCGTCCTTGGCGTTCAGGGTCACGGTATCATTGGACTCGTTCAGGAACGAAATCTCACCGAACGCGGTGCCGGCATTCACCAGCTCGCCGTTGGAGCCATTGCTATAGTAGACGTAGCCCTTCGCGCCCTCCTTCTGCTCGACAAGCTCGAGATAGCCGGAGCTGTCCGTGCTCGCCAGGTAGAATTTATTGGCAGTAGTCTGCTGGGCATTGCCTGTGGTGCTCTTGCTGCCGGCCCCGGCACTGAGGTCGAGCATGGACACCAGAATGGAGCCCGCCTCGTTCTTGCCGGCCTCATACATCTCAAGCTGGACAGCCTTACCGTCGGCAGTCTTCTCGTCAATGGAGTTGGTAGCCGCCGACTGGTCCTTGTTGAAGTAGAAGCTGGAGGGGCTGACGCGCTTGACGTTCACCAGCAGGGCTTCCTCCACGATGTTGTTCATGCTGACCGCGTGCTCGGTGTCGTCCTCGGCCAGGAAGTAGTAGCCGTTGAAGCTGATGCTGTCATGGCCCTGGAGCAGGTCGTCCAGGCCGGTGAAGTGCTCCACCTTCAGGTCGTCGCCGTAGCCAGTGACCACATGGTACACGGTCTGGTCGGTCAGGAACACCTTGGTGTTGGCCACGCCGCCGACGCTCTCAATGAAGCTCGTCTGGCCCTTGACCAGGGTCGTCTTGGCGTTGTTGTCGGTGGCGAACTCCTCCCAGCCGGCGCTGCCGCTGGTGGTCGTCTTGTCCTCGCCCACGATGTAGTCATCGTAGCCGATGCTGGCGGTAGCCTTCGGGACAACGGTCAGCGAGGTGCTCGAATCGCCGCCGACCTTAGTCGCCAGGAAGGGCAGCTTGTTGTTCCTGTTTGCATCCTCGCCATCCCCCGCGGGTGTGGTAAACAGCGCCTGATAGGTAGCGAGGTCGATCTCCTCGTTCATCACTGTGCCGTCCCGGGTGACGCCCTGGATGAAGTACTTGATGCCGCTGATGCCGGTCTGCGTCCAGTAGCCGTAAGCGCCCATGATGGGCTCGTTGCTGGCCTTGGAAACGCCCAGGTACTCGCCGTTGCCGTCCAGGACGAAGGTCAGGGTGTTGCCGATGAGCAGGAGGGCATTAGACCCATTGTAGATGGTATTGGCGGCGGCCAGGTTCCACAGCGGAGACTGCTCAATGGTCTCGACACCGTCGTCGGTCCTGATGGTCACCTTGCCGCCGTTGATGGCGGTGATGGTGCCGGTCTTCTCCTCGGTGATCTTGTCCAGGCCGTAGAAGAACGCCGCAGCGTCCATATCGACGTTGGCAACACTGCCGGTGGCCTTGGTGCGGTTGGTGCCGTAAATCTTGTTGACCACCATGGTGGCGCCCACAGAGATGGCGTCCTCGCCGTAGACCAAGATGTGATCCGTGTTTACCGGAGTGCTCTTGACGCTGCGCTGGATAGTCACGTCGCTGGAGGCGGTTGTGAGATCCTTGCCCGCGTCAATCGTCACGGACTTGGGTTTGCTGTAGTTGTTGACAGCCTGGACATCCCACACACCGATGCTCATGGACACGATCAGATCCAGTTTGCCGCCGCCGTTGGAGACCAGCAGGTAGAGGTCGGAATCGCCGTGGGTAACAGGCACATCATCACCCTTGTCGGCTTCGATGATCGGGTCAAAGCCGTCGCTCACGTTGACCTTGTCGCCAATGGTGAACCCGGCGTTGTCAATAGCTTTGCCAAGGTCTGTGTCAGTAGCAGTAACCTCCAGGTCAACACCGTCGCTGTACACCACCGCACTCGTGGTGCCCAGGCTGCGGGCGCAGTACACGGTGCCGTACACATCGTCAATGGCGGTGCCCTTCGTCCCGGCAGCATCCTCGCCCACCTGCAAGGGCTTGGTCGGATCATTGGTGCCGTCCTTGTACCAGACATCCACCTTGTGGCCGAACTGGTCCAGCCCGGTCTTGAGGTTGAAGGAAATGCTGGCGTTTGCCTTGGTCTCGGCGGTCAAATCGTCAGTGCTGGTAGCGGTCAGATAGCTGACGCCGGACGCCGTAGTGCCCGTGATTTTGCCGGCCTCCTTGGTGAGGCTCAGCTCCACGCCCAGCTTGGTGACCTTCTCGCCGGTGGCCTGGTTGCCCACGATGATGCCGGTCATAGAGGCCAGGCCGTAGTTCTTCACAAGCAGGCTCTTGTTGGGGGTGCCGGGGCCCAGCAGGGTGCTGGAGCCGTCGTTGTAGCCCAGGGCCTGGGTCCAGGTCACGGTGGGCTTCCGACCGGCC
This sequence comes from uncultured Oscillospiraceae bacterium, assembly GCA_949916125.1. Lineage (GTDB taxonomy): Bacteria > Bacillota > Clostridia > Oscillospirales > Oscillospiraceae > Enterenecus. The sequence continues at coordinate 16,813 of CATLEJ010000006.1, read as the reverse complement.
TGGAACAGCAGCTCGGCCACCAGCTCGCGGGTGGCGACGTCGGACAGGGTGGACTTGTAGTTGGTGTTATCCACATTGACCAGCAGCTTCAGGTCATTGGCGCGGCTGTAGGCGTTGACGGCCCACGCGCTGCCCTGGAACTCCTTGCCCTGGTCGTAGCCCACGGCGCGCAGGATCATGACCAGAGCCTCGGTGCCGGTGACCTCCTGCCAGGGGCGGAAGGTGCCGTCGCCGTAGCCCACGATGATCTCGCGGTCGGCGCAGTAGCCCACGACGCCGTCATACCAGGCGCCCTCGGCCACGTCGGTGAACCGGGTGCCGGAACCGGCGTACAGGTGGGCCTGCTTTTCCTCGGCGTCATTGGTGGCGATACGGTACACAAACGCCGCCATCTGGGCGCGGGTTACCTTGCCCTGGGGATCAAAGGTGGTGACGCCGTCGTTGTCAAAACCCTTGATAATGCCGATGCCGGTCAGGACGTCAACGGCCTCGGCGAACTTCGTCTCAACCTTGTCGTCGTCCTCGAAGCTGGTGGCGTTGACGGTGAGCATAAGGCTCATAACCATCATCATCGCCAGCACCAGTGCGAGAAACTTCTTCAAATTTCTCATTGGATTTGTTTCCTCCTTCATGATTTTTGCCGCCGGCCGGAAACCTTCCGCCCCAAAAAGAGGGGATGAGCCATCCCCTCCACGGGGGAAAATGGCCCCCGCAGCCGGGGATGGACGCCATGGCGCACTTTTTGTCGAAAAATGAGGGGAGGTTTTCCCCCCTCGCCGGGAAAAAAGGGGAGGTTCGCCCCCCTCTTTTTTTAAATTTGTTTGACAGGCCCCCCCTCCATACCTTATTATATAAGGGCCGGACGGGGCCGGGTCCGCAAAACCCGTTCTTTTCGGAAAAGTTCGCGATTTGGTTTTTTTCGGTCGTTTTGCACTTTTTTATACAACTTCAGTCTTTGTTACAGTTATGTTACACTTGGGCTTGACCCATTGACTTTGTCGGACGGCGGCGTTATAATGCACTCAGCCTGAAGGACGGGGCCCCCGCGCTGTGAGAGGATGGCTCATCCCATCCGCCCGGACGCGCCGGAAAAGTTCCGCCCAGACGGCAAAATCGAATAAGGAGGAAACAAATCCAATGAGAAATTTGAAGAAGTTTCTCGCGCTGGTCCTGGCGATGATGATGGTCATGAGCCTCATGCTCACCGTCAACGCCAAGAACGTGGAATTCTCCGATGATGAGACCATCACCGAAGTGTTCAAGGAGGATCTCACCGTTCTGGCCGGCATGAAGGTCGTCAAGGGCTACGCCGGCAACAACGAAGACGGCCAGTACAAGCCCCAGGGCGACATCACCCGTGCGGAGATGGCCGCCATTGTCTACCGCCTCGCCACCGGCGACGTGGACGACAAGCAGACCGACGCCTACGTCGGCGCGTCCAACTTCCTGGACGTGAAGGACGACGCCTGGTACGCCGGCTACGTGAACTACTGCGAGAACTCCCGGTACATCGCGGGCGACGGCAAGGGCTACTTCCGTCCCACCGACAAGGTCACCGGCTACGAGGCGCTGGCCATGCTGCTGCGCGCCATGGGCTACAACGAGCCCGACCATAACTTCACCGGCTCCAACTGGGCCACCACCGTGCTGATGACCGCCCGTCCCAACGGGATGCTGGCCAAGGTGGACAAGACCAGCTACGCCAGCCGTCTGTCCCTGCCCGCCACCCGCGAGCTGGTGGCCGAGCTGGCCTTCCAGACCGCCATCCGTCCCCAGGTGCAGTGGACCCTGGCCTTCGGCTACCAGGACGCCCCCCTGAGCGGCGTGATCGGCGGCGATGAAGACAAGTACCCCAGCCTGGGCGAGGCCAACTTCGGCCTGACCAGCACCACCGGTATCGTGCTGGGCAACCAGGCCACTGGTGAGGACAACACCCTGCTGAGCTCCGGCGGCGGCTCCCTCACCTACAGGAAGGGTGATGACAGCGCTGACGCTACGGTCAAGTATTCCGCGTATGCCTACCCCGGCACCGAGCTGGTAGCCAAGGGTACTACCGATACTACAGCCAAGGACGCGGCTGTCGTTGTGCCTGACGGCCTGGAATTCAAGACCGAGACCGGCCTGGATATGTTCGGCCATAATGCCGAGGTGTGGTATAACGCCAACAGCGGCAGCGTCAAGACCGCCTACGCCGTCTTCGACCGCGCCAAGCTGGCGACGTACGTGTACGCCGAGGACGAGGATCTGTCTGTCGCTGCTGAAACTCCGGCCGCTACCGACGCCCTGCTGGGCCGGGCCGCCGCCGCCGCTGGCTTCAACGTACAGCTCAGCGCCCATGCGAATAATACCAAGGCCACCGTGGCCAACACCACCGCCAACGTCAGCGACCGCTACAGCCAGCTTGACACCTCCCTGCCCGACGCCGGCACCAAAGCCGCCACCGCGGCTGCCGAGAGCCCGGTGAATATGTACTACCTGGTGTCCAACAACAGCGGCAAGACCGTGGACGTGGTGGTCAGCCTGAGCGCCGAGGTGGGCAAGATCACCGAGCTGAACACCACCGCCAAGAACAAGTACCTGACCCTGGGCACTGATGTTGACAATGCCAGCCTGTTCTCCAACGACACCACCAAGACCGACCGCATCTACCTGGACTGCCTGACCCCCGGCTCCGTGCAGAAGATCGGTGAGATCGTCACCGCTTGGCAGGTTGTGGGCACCAGCTTTGACGCCACCGCCGCCGCCGCCATCGACGGCACTGCCGCGCAAAACAGCACCGACGTCATGTACCAGCTGGACGCCATGAAGACCGAGACCAAGACCGTGAGCAGCTTTGTCAAGGACGACACTCAGGATCTGGACGCCAATGCTGCCGATATTGTCACCAAGGTAAACTTCACTGACGGCACCTCCATGGAGCTGTCCGGCATCACCCTGGGCGACAAGACCAACAGTAAGATTATCAGCAAGGCCCTGCCCATCGTGAATACCACCAACTATACTACCGGCAACGATGACACCAGCCCGAATCCCATTGATATCCAGTTGAAGGCGGGCGTGGCCTACACCGTCTACGTGGACGTGCTGGGTCGCTTCATCAGCATGACCACCGGCAGCGACCTCTCCTTCCTCTACGGCACCTTCGCCGACTTTGAGATCGGCGCTCTGGGTACCGGCACAAGCAAGTATGTCATCACCGGCGTGGACGAAAACGGCGGTCAGGTGATCAACCACGACCTGATCTCCATCGACGGGGCCGCGATTGACGGCAGCGCGTACAGCGGCCTCGATATCACTCGGAAGGAGTACGGCACCTCTTCCGGCAACGAGATCACCGAGGGCGAGAACACCGGTTACATGATCGATGGGAAGGGCAACCTGACCACGTACACCGGCTCCAAGATGGTCGATACCGACAAGTGGACCATCAGCTCCGCCGAGGTGGCCATGGGTGTGTCCCGCGTCACGAGCAACAGCGTGGACTACCTGCTGACTGAGGACACCCAGTTCTACGTGGTAGAGGGCTCCGGCTCCGCCACCCTGAAGGTGACCCCGTACAAGGGCATCAAGGCCCTGCTGGACGGCGCTTCCAGCGTGGAGATCGCCTTTGCCACCGGCGACGACGAGGTCGTGTTCTGGACTGAGGAAGACCTGTACGGCACCGCTGACACCGGCAAGAACCATCACGTGGCCAAGGTCATCCTGTCCGACACCAACCTGACCCGCTGGGATGCCAAGAACCTGTTCTTCAGCTTTGCGGCTGACACCACCGGCACCGGCCTGGTTCTGCCCGGCGCAAGCGCGGACGTGAAGCAGTTCAAGCTGTATAACGACGGCAAGGCTGACTACTACTTCATCGACACCAGCGCAGCCCTTGGCGGCGCAACCTCTATGGCCGCTAAGACCTTCTACACCCTGATGCCCTGCGATGAGGTGAACGGCCAGACGATCTACAAGGCTGTGGCGCAGACCGCCAAGACCGACCTGTCTTATATTGACGGCTTCAACACCGGCGTGACCTATCACTATGTCGCCGTAAACAACCTGAACTTCGCCAACCTGACGAAGGGCGCCGGCGACCTGATCTTCGGTGTCGGCAACGCCACGATCTGCGACGTGCACTTCAAAGAAACTGCGGCTCAGGCCGACGTCCGCAGTGAGATCACCAATCTCGCGGAGCTGAACAACGCCATCTCCGTGAAGGAGTCTAACCTCTCTGGCGGCGTCTACACTGTGGAAGTGGCCGTTGTGTACGACAACAACAACGTGGCCGTGATCTACATCACCGACGTGACCTGATCTCCGCGAAACGCGAGAACTGAACGGGACGAAAAAGGCCCCCCGGGATTTCCCGGGGGGCCTTTCCCTGTTCAATTAAACATGGCCACATAGACGTAATTTTTCCCCTTTTCGTTGGGCTCCAACCCAATCTGGAAACCGTTCTCGATAAAGCCCAGGGCGACGTCCCTGTTCATGTTTTCCTTGAACTGGCGGGTTCCGGCGATCATCCAGTCGTTATTGCCGGATTCCTGCATGACCAAAACCAGCGAGGGTGTGCGGTCGAACAGGAACTGCCGGTTTCTCGTCAAATCCCCAGTGTACGATCCCACTACCATCAGCTTGGCCTCCAGCACGGTGACGCGCTGATCCAGCGCGGCGTCCCCGGCGGCGGCGTCCGCCCGTGCGGCGGAGATGGCGGCCTCCAGCTTCTCCGCGTTCTCATTCAGCGGCAGCGGGGAGAACGGATCCTCCCCTTCCACCAGGTTCAGCTTGTACGTTTGTGTCTGTTGCATTTCTCATACCTCCTCACGGCGGGAGGTATGGCCCCTGCGCCATGCATTTTTGCGTACATCGTCAAAATGACGGTTTTCCCAACCCCATCCCGTGCAAGGTTGCACGCAAAAAGCCCCCTGCCGCTTGGCAGGGGGCTTTTGTTTGGCTGCTTAAACCAGCTGGATAATGGCCATCTCGGCGGCGTCGCCGCGGCGGGGGCCCAGCTTCAGCACCCGGGTGTAGCCGCCGTTGCGGTCGGCGTACTTGGGGCCGATCTGGTCAAAGAGCTTCTTGGCCACGTCCTCCTTGGTGACGTAAGCCAGCACCTGGCGGTAGGCGGCCAGGTTGTTCTTCTTGGCCAGGGTAATCATTTTCTCGGCGATGGGGGCGACTTCCTTCGCGCGGGCGTAGGTGGTCTTAATCTGCCCGTTCTCCAGCAGATAGGTGGTCATGGCGCGCAGCATAGCGCGGCGCTGGTCGCTGGTACGGCCCAGCTTACGGTTCATAGCCATTGTCAAGCACTCCTTCGGCCCCGCATGGCGGGGTGTTTTCAAATTCGTTCTGACGCCCGGAAGCTCCGGGACGCGGCTCCTGCCGGTACATAGAGAGGAACGTTACATACCCCTATGTCGTCCTGCCGTCCGTGGGGACGGTCTTACATATTCTCGTCGCTGGCCAGGGACAGCCCCATCATGGCCAGCTTGTTGATGACTTCCTCCAGGGACTTGCGGCCCAGGTTGCGCACCTTCATCATCTCGTCCTCGGTCTTGGAGATGAGGTCCTCCACGGTGTTGATGTTGGCCCGCTTCAGGCAGTTGAAGGAGCGCACGGACAGATCCAGCTCCTCAATGGTGAGCTCCAGCACCTTGTCGCGCTGGGCTTCGGCCTTCTCCACCACGGTGGCCTTGGAGCCCATGGTTTCGGACAAATCGGTGAACAGGGTAAAGTGATCCACCAGAATCCGGGCGCCCAGGGAGACGGCGTCCCGGGCAGAAATCGTGCCGTTGGTCCAGACCTCCAAGGTCAGCTTATCGTAGTCGGTGGCGTCGCCCACGCGGGTGTTCTCCACGAAGTAGTTCACCTTGCGCACGGGGGTGTACACCGAATCCACGGGGATGACGCCGATGATGGTCTGGGCGGGCTTGTTCCGATCCGCGGTGACGTAGCCCCGGCCCTGGGAAAGCGTCAGCTCCATATTTAGGGTTGCTTCCGGGCCCAGGGTGGCGATGTGGTGCTCGGGATTGAGGATCTCCACGTCGCTGTCGGTCTTGATGTCGCCGGCGGTGACCACGCCCTCGCCGGCCGCCTCAATGTAGACCGTTTTGGTCCCCTCGCTGTACAGCTTGGCGATAATGCCCTTAATATTGAGGACAATCTCCGTCACGTCCTCCTTAATGCCGGGGATCACGGAGAACTCGTGCTGCACACCCGCGATCTTGATGGTAGTGACCGCCGTGCCGGGCAGGGACGACAGCAGGATGCGGCGCAGGGAGTTGCCAATGGTGGTGCCGTAGCCCCGCTCCAGCGGCTCGACCACGTATTTCCCGTAGGAATCGTCGCCCACATTCTCGATACATTCGATACGCGGCTTCTGGATTTCTACCATATCGTGTGTTACCCTCCTTTTACAGTGGCGTTTGTTGCCGGGAATCGCTCGGTAGGGTCGTTGTACGCCGGGCAGCCCACCACCCTGACGGGCGGCAGACTGCCCGGTAATACCGACGGATGGTCAGTATTACTTGGAGTACAACTCCACGATGAGGTTAACCGCAACGTCGAAGTCGATATCGTCCCGGGCGGGCATGGCAATGACCTTGCCCTCCAGCGGCGCGTTCTTCGCCTTCTCCAGCCACTTGGGGGCAGCCACGAACCGGTCGTCCTCCACCATCTTCTTGAACTTGGCGGAGGAGCGGCTCTTATCGCACACGGCCACCACGTCGCCGGTCTTGACCAGGTAGGAGGGGATGTTCACCCGCTTGCCGTTGACGGTGAAGTGGCCGTGGTTGACCAGCTGCCGGGCCTCACGCCGGGTGGCGGCCAGGCCCAGACGGAACACCACGTTATCCAGCCGGCGCTCCAGCAGGGTCATCAGCTCGTCGCCGGTGTTGCCCTTCATGCGGGCGGCCTTCTCGTAGTAGGCGCGGAACTGCTTCTCCAGCACGCCGTAGACGAACTTGACCTTCTGCTTCTCGGTGAGCTGGAGCGCGTACTCGCTCTTTTTGGGGCGGCGCTGGGGGCCGGGGTTCCGGTTGGACTCCTTGTTCACGCCCATGACGGCGGGGGAGATGCCCAGCGTGCGGCAGCGCTTCAGGTAGGGCTGCATATTCTTAGCCATATCGGTTTTCCTCCTTCCAGATCAGACGCGGCGGCGCTTGGGGGGACGGCAGCCGTTGTGGGGCACGGGGGTCACGTCCTTGATGAGGGTGACCTCCAGGCCCACGGCCTGCAGCGCCCGGATGGCGGCCTCGCGCCCTTGGCCGGGGCCCTTGACGTACACCTCGACGCTCTTGAGGCCGCACTGCTCGATGGCGGCGTTGGCGGCGGTCTCGGCGGCGGTCTGGGCGGCGAAGGGGGTGGATTTCCGGGAGCCCCGGAAGCCCATCTCACCGGAGGAAGCCCAGGACAAGGCGTTGCCCTGCATATCGGTGACAGTGATCATGGTGTTGTTGAAGGAGGAGCGGATATGCACCTGACCCTTCTCCACATTTTTGCGCTCGCGGCGGCGCTTGATGGTTTTCTTATTAGCAGCCATGTGATGATCCCTCCTTACTTCTTCTTGTTGGCGACGGTGCGCTTGGGACCCTTACGGGTACGCGCGTTGGTTTTGGAGCGCTGGCCGCGCACAGGAAGGCCCTTGCGATGGCGGATGCCCCGGTAGCAGCCGATCTCGGTCAGGCGCTTGATGTCCATCGCCACGTTGCGGCGCAGGTCGCCCTCCACGGTGTACTCGTGGCCGATGATCTCGCGCAGCTTGGCCTCTTCGGCGTCGGTGAGGTCCTTCACGCGGGTATCGGGGTTGATGCCCGCCTTCTCCAGGATCTTGCTCGCGCTGGTGCGGCCGATGCCATAAATATAGGTGAGTCCGATCTCGACTCGCTTCTCCTTCGGCAGATCAATGCCGGCAATACGTGCCATACTCTATGTCCCTCCTTTAACCTTGTCTCTGCTTGTGCTTGGGGTTCTCGCAAATGACCATGACTTTGCCCTTGCGCTTGATGATCTTGCACTTCTCGCACATGGGCTTGACAGACGGTCTGACTTTCATATCGTTTAACCTCCTGTTAAGGCCTGAATGGCCCCTCGTCGGAGCAAGCTCCATATCCCTCATCCTGCCCTGCGGGCAGGATTCGCTCATTCCGCTGCTCCTCCTCTCCAACCGCGACCCGCTTCGCTGGGCTCGCGGTTGGGGGCGGCCTGCGGCCGCCTCCCTGCGGTGGACGGGAGCTTTACGGCCCCCCTCGGAGGCAAGGCTCCTTAAGGGGAAAGCTTGTTCCAAACGAGGTCGTTGATAGTTTACTTGGAACGCCAGGTAATGCGGCCCCGGGTCAGGTCGTAGGGCGACATCTGAACCGTGACCTTGTCGCCGGGGAGGATGCGGATGAAGTTCATGCGCAGCTTCCCGGAGATGTGTGCCAGGATAATGTGTCCATTTCCAATATCCACGTTGAACGTGGTGTTAGGCAGGGCCTCGGTGACGACGCCCTCCAACTCGATCATGTCGTCTTTTGCCAAAGCGTCATACCTCCAGTTGATCTCGGAACGCGGCCAGCGCCCTTCTCAATTCCTTGTCGCTCAGGGCCTCGCCCTGCTTCAGCTTTTGAATGGCGGGGTGGTCATATCCCTGGGGGGATCCGGCCAGCACGGTGACGTGCCCCGGCTGTTTGGCCTTGGGCCGCGCGCACTTCCGCCGCTTGCCATCGGCCAGCAGCAGCCGCTTCCCCTCCCGATCCATGCCCACGACGCAGAACAGCCCGTCCCTGTCCCGTCCGGCGTTTGCGCGGACGATCCAGCCTGTGCACTCACTCATAGGCCCCGTCCTCGGTGACCGTGGTGATCTCGGGCCCGTCCTCCGTGATGAGGATGGTGTTCTCATAGTGGGCCGTCAGCGAGCCGTCCTCCGACACCGTGGTCCAGCCGTCGCGGAGCACCTTGACGTGCCAGTCGCCGGCGCATACCATGGGCTCCACCGCGATGGCCATACCCGGCTGGAGTCGGGCGCCGTGCCCGGCGGGGCCGAAGTTGGGCACCTCAGGGGCCTCGTGCATCTTGGCCCCCACGCCGTGGCCCACAAAGTCCCGCACCACGGAATAGCCGTGCTTTTCCACGTACTGCTGAACCGCGTGGGAGATGTCGGACACCCGCTGGCCCGCCTTCGCGAATTGGAAGCCCTCCCAGAAGCTCTGGCGGGTCACGTCGATGAGCCGCCGTGCCTCCTCCGAAATGGCGCCGCAGGGGTAGGTGGCAGCGCAGTCGCCGTGGAAGCCGTCAATGAAGGCCCCCACGTCAACGCTGACGATGTCCCCTTCCCGCAGAACGGTCTTTCTGGAGGGGATCCCGTGGATCACCACCTCGTTCACGGAGATGCAGGTGGAGGCGGGGAAGCCGCCATATCCCAAAAAGGAGGGTTCCGCCCCCTTGCCCCGGATAAACCGGCGCACCGCGTCGTCAATCTCCTTGGTGGACATACCCGGGCGCACCATGCTTCCAGCCAGCGCCCGGGCCTGGGCGGTGATCCGTCCGGCCCTGCGCATGGCCTCCTGCTCCCGGGGGGATTTCAGCGTAATCAGCTCCATAGCTCAAAGGGCCAGTGTGGCCGCAATGGCCCTGGCGGTATCCTCGATGGTGGGCTGGTTCTCCACCGTCTTGAGGACGCCCCGCTGGGCGTAAAACTCCTTCAGCGGTTCCGTCTGGGCGTGGTAGACGCGCAACCGGTCCTGTACGGTTTCCGGCTTGTCGTCGTCCCGCTGGACCAGCTTACCGCCGCAGGCGTCGCACACGCCCTCTACCTTCGGCGGGGCTGCCTTGACATGATAGGTGGCGCCGCAGTCGGTGCAGGCGCGCCGCCCGCTCATGCGGCTGACGATCTCCTCGTCCGAGACCTCAATGTCCAGCACGCAGTCAAAGCGGATGCCTGCGTCCTCCAGGGCCTCGGCCTGGGCGATGGTGCGGGGCACGCCGTCCAGGATATAGCCCTTTGCGCAGTCGGCCTCGGCCAGCCGCTCGGCGATGATGCCGATGATCACCTGGTCGGGCACCAGCTTGCCCGCGTCCATGTAGCTCTTGGCCTGGAGTCCCACGGGCGTGCCGTTTTTCACGGCAGAGCGCAGGATGTTCCCTGTGGAAATGGTGGGGATGCCCAGCCGCTCGCTGAGGATAGCGGCCTGGGTCCCCTTACCGGCGCCTGGGGCGCCGAGCATAATGAGTTTCATACCAGTCACCCCTGCGCTCACTCAAGGAAGCCCTTGTAGTGACGCATCATGAGCTGTGCCTCCAGGGCCTTCACGGTCTCCAGCGCCACGCCCACCACGATGATGATGGAGGTGCCGCCGATGCCCAGGTGCTGGCCGGTGGTGCTGCCCAGCGCCGACATGATGTTACCCAGGATGGTGGGCAGCAGGGCGATTACGCCCAGGTAGATGGCGCCGAACATGGTGATGCGGGAGATGACCTTAGACAGGAAGTCGCTGGTGGGCTTGCCCGGGCGGAAGCCGGGGATGAACCCGCCGTTCTTCTTCAGGTTGTTGGCCACCTCGACGGGGTTGAACTGGATGGTGTTGTAGAAATAGCTGAACAGGATGATCAGCAGGAAATACACCACGCTGTACACCAGCCCCCTGGTGTCAAAGATCTCCAGGAAGGTGTTCCAGCCGCTGCCCTTCACCTGGGCGGAGGGCACGAACATCCCGATAGTGGCGGGGATGCCGGCGATGGCCTGGGCGAAGATGATGGGCAGCACGCCGGACATATTCACCTTGATGGGGATATGGCTGGACTGGCCGCCGTACATCTTCCGGCCCACTACCCGCTTGGCGTACTGCACGGGGATGCGCCGCTCGGCGTCGGTGATGAACACGATAAACGCCACCAGCGCCAGCATACCGATGATCACCACCGGGACAAAGGCGGGGTGCAGGATGGAGATGGGATTCTCCTCGGTGGAGACCAGGCCGTTGGCCCAGTTGGTCACCCCTCCAATGATGGTGTTGACCATGGCGGGGCCGCGGCTGATGATGCCGGCGAACAGGATGATGGAAATGCCGTTGCCAATGCCGAACTCGGTGATCTGCTCGCCCAGCCACATGACAAAGGCGGAGCCGGCCACAAAGGCGGCAATGATGACGATGGCGGGCCACACGCCCTCGGCGGTGATCAGGCCGTAGTACTTAATCATGGTGTAGTACCCGAAGGCCTGGATCAGGGCAATGCCGATGGTGGCATAGCGGGTAATGGCCTCCAGCTTCTTCTTGCCTTCCTCGCCGCCCTCCTTCTGGAGACGCTCCAGGGCGGGGATGGCGATGGTGAGCAGCTGGATGATGATGGAGCTGTTGATATAGGGCTGGATGCTCAGGGCAAATACTGTCGCCTGGGCGAAGGCGTCGCCGCTCATCACGTTCAGCAGGCTGAAGATGCTGGCGGACTGGGCCTGGATCTGCTGGCTCAGGGCGGTCGTGTTGATAAAGGGCACCGTGATGGCCGAGCCCAGCCGGAAGATCAGCAGCGCGAACACGGTAAACAGCAGCTTGGCCCGCAGCTCCGGCACCTTCCAGGCGTTTTTGATGGTCTGAATCATGCTCAGATCACCTCCGCCGTACCGCCCGCCTTTTCGATCTTCTCTTTGGCCGAGGCGGAGAAAGCGGACGCCCGGACAGTGAGCTTCTTGGTCAGCTCCCCGTTGCCCAGGATCTTGACGCCGTACTCACACTTGGAAATGATACCCTTTTCCAGCAGGTCGCAAACATTGACCACCGCGCCGTCCTCAAATTTGTTCAGGGCGGAGACGTTAATGGCCTCCAGGCGCTTGGCGAAGATGTTGTGGAAGCCCCGCTTGGGCAGCCGGCGGGCCAGAGGCATCTGGCCGCCCTCAAACCCGATACGGACGCCGCCGCCGGAACGGGCCCACTGGCCCTTGTGGCCGCGGCCGGCGGTCTTGCCGTTGCCGGAGCCGGGGCCGCGCCCCTTGCGCTTGGCCACCTGGGTGGAGCCGGGGGCGGGAGACAGTTCATGCAGATTCATGGTCAGCAACCTCCTTAGGCGTTCTCGGTCACCTGGAGCAGGTAACCGATGTGGGCGATCTTGCCCCGGGTAGCCTCGTTGTCGGGCTGCACGGTGGTGTCGCCGATCTTGCGCAGGCCCAGGGCCTCGGCGGTGGCCTTATGCTTGGCCAGGCGGCCGTTCAGGCTCTTGACCAGCTTGATCTCAATCGTTTTAGCCATTGTCGCAAGCCTCCTTAACCTAAGATTTCTTCCACGCTCTTGCCGCGGATGCGCGCGACTTCGGCGGGGCTGCGCAGGGACTTGAGCCCCTCCATGGTGGCGGCCACCACGTTCTGGGGGTTGTTGGTGCGCAGGCACTTGGCGCGGATGTCGGACACGCCCGCGGCCTCCATCACCGCACGCACGGGGCCGCCGGCGATGATGCCGGTGCCCTTGGAAGCGGGCTTAAGAAGGACGCGGCCGGCGCCGAACTCGCCGATGACCTCATGGGGGATGGTGGTGCCTGACAGGGTGATATTCACCATGTTCTTCTTGGCGTCCTCGATGCCCTTGCGGATGGCCTCGGCCACCTCGGCGGCCTTGCCCAGGCCATAGCCCACGCGGCCCTTCTCGTCGCCCACCACCATCAGGGCGGAGAACTTGGCCACACGGCCGCCCTTCACGGTCTTGGAGACCCGGTTCAGATACACCAGCTTCTCCACGAACTCCTTGGGTTCTCTTTCAAAACGAGCCATACTTTTTTCCTCCTCCCTTAGAACTGCAGGCCGCCCTCGCGGGCGCCCTCGGCCAGAGCCTTCACGCGGCCGTGGTACAGGTAGCCGCCGCGGTCGAACACCACGGCCTCGATACCCTTGTCCTTGGCGCGCTGGGCGATGGCCTCGCCCACCTTCTTGGCGGCCTCACAGTTGCTGCCGGCGCCCTCGAAGCCCTTCTCCAGGGAGGACGCGGACACCAGGGTGACGCCCTTGGTATCGTCGATGATCTGGGCGTAGATATTGGTCTCGCTGCGGAACACGTTCAGGCGGGGACGCTCGGGGGTGCCGGACACCTTTCCGCGAACGCGCTTATGACGGTGCAGGCGCTGGGCCTTGGTATTGGGACGGTTAATCATAATCGGCACACCTCCTTATTTCTTCACGCCGGTCTTGCCGACCTTGCGGCGGATGACCTCGTCAGAGTACTTGATGCCCTTGCCCTTGTAGGGCTCGGGGGGACGCTTCTCGCGGACCTTGGCCGCGAACTGGCCCACCAGCTGCTTGTCGTAGCCGGAGACCACGATCTGGTTGGCGCTGGGGGTCTCCACGGTGATGCCCTCGGGGGCCTCCATAATCACCTGATGGGAGAAGCCCAGGTTCATCACCAGCTTGCCGCCCTCCATGGCGACGCGGTAGCCCACGCCGTTCACGTCCAGCGTCTTCTTAAAGCCCTCGGTGACGCCCACCACCATGTTGTGCAGCAGGGTGCGGGTGAGGCCGTGGAGGGAGCGGTTTTCCTTCAGGTCGTTGGGGCGGGTGACGTGCAGCTCAGCCCCGTCCTGTTTGATGGTCATGTTGGGGTGGAACTGCTGGGTGAGGGTGCCCTTGGGGCCCTTCACGGTGACAACATTGTTGTCCTCAATTTTGATCTCCACGCCGGCGGGGACGGCGATAGGAGCCCTACCAATTCTTGACATTCCTATAACCCTCCTTACCAGACGAATGCCAGGACTTCGCCGCCGACATGGGCTTCCCGGGCCTTCTTGTCGGTCATGACGCCCTTGGAAGTGGAGACGATGGCGATGCCCAGGCCGCGCAGCACCCGGGGCAGCTCGTCCGCGCCGGCATACACGCGCAGGCCGGGCTTGGACACCCGGCGCAGGTTGGTGATAACCTTCCCCTTGCCGGGCTGGACATACTTCAGGGTGATGCGGATGACGCCCTGGGTCCCATCATTGATGGTCTGGAAGTTTTTGATATAGCCCTCGTCCAGCAGAATCTGGGCAATGGCCTTCTTCATGTTGGACGCAGGGACATCCACAGTGTCATGCCTGGCGTCGTTTGCGTTGCGGATGCGGGTGAGCATGTCCGCAATGGGATCGGTGATTTGCATGAGATTTTACCTCCTATTAAGATTACCGGAGTTGTCACGCTGCCGCGCGCTTCTCTCGGTACAGACGGAAAGGTATCCACGGTTAGGCATCATCCGCAGACCTGTTGTCCGCCTTTTCCCTCGCTGGGGGTCTCTTAATCCGGCACATTTTGACAGTGCCATATAACAGGCCCATAGGCGGGAGTTGTAAAACTCCCGCCTTTGGACGAGTTACCATGAAGTTACCAGGACGCCTTTTTCACGCCCGGAATCTCGCCCTTGTACGCCAGCTCCCGGAAGCAGATACGGCAGATGCCGTAGTTGCGCAGGTAGGCGTGGGGGCGGCCGCAGATCTTGCAGCGGTTGTAGCGGCGGCTGGAGAACTTGGGCTCAGCCTGCTGCTTGAGAATCATGGATTTCTTGGCCATAGCAGTTTTCCTCCCTCTCTCAGCCGTTGGTGTGGAACGGGGCGCCCAGGAGCGTCAGCAGCTCCTTGGCCTCCTCGTCGGTCTTGGCGGTGGTGCAGATCACCACGTCCATGCCGCGGATCTTGTCGATCTTGTCGTACTCGATCTCGGGGAAGATCAGCTGCTCCTTCAGGCCCAGGGCGTAGTTGCCCCGGCCGTCGAAGGCGTTGGGGTTGATGCCCCGGAAGTCGCGCACGCGGGGCAGGGCCACGTTGAACAGGCGGTCCATGAACTCCCACATCTTGTCCTGGCGCAGGGTGACCTTGGCGCCGATGGGCATCCCCTCGCGGAGCTTGAAGTTGGCCACGGACTTCTTGGCCTTGGTGATGATGGGCTTCTGGCCGGTGATGGCGGCCAGATCCCGCACCACGCTGTCCAGCACCTTGGCGTTGTCCCGGGCCTCGCCGCAGCCGCAGTTCACCACGATCTTGTCGATCCGGGGGATCTGCATCACGGACTTATAGCCGAACTTCTGCATCAGGGCGGGAGCCACGTCGGCCTGATATTTCGCCTTCAGGTTAGGCGCTTTTTTCTCTGCCATGTTACGCTCCTCCTCCCTTACATCTCGGCGCCGCAGTGCTTGCACACGCGGGTCTTTTTGCCGCCCTCCACCTTGTAGGCGGGACGGGTGGGCTTATTGCACTTGGGGCAGACGGCCATCACCTTGCAGGCGTAGATGGGGGTCTCCTTGGAGATGATGCCCCCCTCCTGGCCCTGCTGGCGGGGCTTCTGGTGCCGCTGGGCCACGCTGACCTTCTCCACGATCACCTTGCCGCCCTTGGGGTCCACGGACAGCACCTTGCCCTGCTTGCCCTTGTCCTTGCCGGACAGCACCACCACGGTGTCGTTCTTCTTCACGTTCATACTCATACCTCGCTCCCCCCTTACAGCACTTCGGGAGCCAGAGACAGGATCTTCATGTAATCCTTGTCGCGCAGCTCACGGGCCACCGGGCCAAAGATACGGGTGCCCCGGGGGTTCTTGTCGTCGCGGATGAGGACGGCGGCGTTGTCGTCAAACCGAACGTAGCTGCCGTCGGGACGGCGCACGCCCCGGGCGGAGCGGACGATGACGGCCTTGACCACCTCGCCCTTCTTCACCTGGCCGCCGGGGGCGGCCTTCCGCACGGAGGCCACCACCACGTCGCCGATGTTGCCGAACCGGCGCTTGGAGCCGCCCAGCACACGGATGGTCTTGATCTCTTTGGCGCCGGTATTATCGGCCACCTTCAGATAGGTTTCTTCCTGAATCATACTGGCACCTCCTTTTACTTCGCCTTTTCGAGGATGTCAACCACGCGCCAGCGCTTGTCCTTGGACAGGGGGCGGGTCTCCATCACGCGGACGCGGTCGCCCACGCCGCACTGGTTGTTCTCGTCGTGGGCCTTCAGCTTATAGGTCCGCTTCACAATTTTCTTATACAGAGGGTGGGCCACGCGGTCGGCGATGGCGACCACAACGGTCTTGTCCATCTTGTCCGAAACCACCAGGCCGACTCTGGTCTTACGAGACGAGGTCCTTGCTTCGCTCATCTTTTATTCCTCCTTATCGGCCCTGCTGCTCACGCAGGATGGTCTTGACGCGGGCGATGTCCTTCTTGACCTCCGCGATGCGGATGGGGTTGTCCAGCTGGTTGGTGGCGTGCTGAAGACGGAGGTTGAACAGGTCCTTCTTCAGCTCCACCAGCTTGGCGTCCAGCTCGGCGGCGCTCAGCTTACGCACTTCGTTTGCCTTCATCTTCATTCACCACCCTTCTCCTCGGCTTCTTCTTTCTTGACGATCTTGCACTTGATGGGCAGCTTGTGGCTGGCCAGGCGCAGGGCCTCGCGGGCGACATCCTCGGATACGCCGGCGATCTCGAACATGACGCGGCCGGGCTTGACCACGGCCACCCACCCCTCGGGGGCGCCCTTACCGGAACCCATACGGGTACCCAGCGCCTTCTTGGTGATGGGCTTGTCGGGGAACACCTTGATCCAGACCTTGCCGCCGCGCTTGGTGTAGCGGGTCATGGCCACACGGGCGGCCTCGATCTGGTTGCCGGTGATCCAGGCGGGCTCGCAGGCCTGGAGGCCCCACTCGCCGTAGGACACCTTGTTGCCGCGGGTGGCGGTGCCCGTCATGCGGCCGCGCTGGACGCGGCGGTACTTCACTCTTTTAGGCAGCAGCATTACTGGGCGCCTCCTTCCTTGGGAGCAGAGGGACGCGGGCCATTGTTGGGCCGGGGTCCGTTATTGGGGCGGGGCGCGCCGCCCTGGCGGTCGCGGTTGAAGCCGCCGGGCCGCCGGTCGCC
>CATLEJ010000005.1 GCA_949916125.1 uncultured Oscillospiraceae bacterium | reverse complement strand
CAGCTCCTCGTCCCGGCGGATGGCGTTCATGTCGGTGTACAGCCCCTCCCCCACCGAGAACTGATAGCGGTGGAGGGCCATGCGCTTCCACTTGGCCAGGGAGTGGACCACCTGGGCGTCCCGCCCTGCGTCGGGTACGTCGAAGGACACCGGGCGCTCCACGCCGTTGAGGTCGTCGTTCAGGCCGGTGGATGCCTCCACAAACAGGGGGGCGGACACCCGGCGCAGGTTGAGGGAGCCGCCCAGATCGTCCTCAAAGAGCCGCTTCAGCAGGCCGATGGCCTTCTGGGTGTCGTACAGGTTCAGCAGGGGGGCGTACCCCTGGGGGATGACGGTGGTGAGCATATGCTTTACCCCTTTACTCAATCAAAGATAATTCATTATATAACGCCCCAGAAAAAAATGCAAATCGAATTGTGTTTCCCCCTTGAATATGGTATACTTTCCATATATCATGGGATGGGATGGTTTATTTCCGGCAAACTGCCGAGAAGCGCGGAGCTGTCGTGAACAGCCGCGGCGTGACAATTTATCCTTCAAAGGAGACGATACCAATGGTCAAGGATTTTGAAGCCAAACTCAGCGAGTACGCCCATCTGTTGGTGGAGGTGGGCCTGAACGTCCAGCCGGGGCAGACCCCCAGCATCGAGGGCAACGTGGAGTACGCCCCCCTGATGCGCCAGTGCGTGTCCGCCTGCTTCGACTGCGGGGCCCGGAACGTGGTGCCCTACTTTGGGGACGATTTCACCACCCGGGAGGGCTTCCTGCGGGCGGACCCCGCCGTGTTCGATGAGTACCCCAGCTATATGAAGGCCCGGGTGGACTGGTTTCTGGAACAGAAAAGCCCCCGGCTGTCCTTCACCGGCTCCAACCCGGAGCTGCTGAAGGGAGTGGATCCCGCCCGGATCCAGGCCCGCCGCAAGGCCAGCAACGAGCCCACCAAGCCTTATTTCGACGCCGTGATGGCCAACCGCTTCCAGTGGTGCGTGGGGGCCCACCCCACCCCCGCCTGGGCGGAGAAGGTGTTCCCGGACAAGAAGGGCGGGGAGGCCATGGACGCGCTGTGGGACGCCATCTTCTCCGTGTGCCGGATCACCGGGGACGGCAAGGCGGTGGAGCGGTGGAAAAACCACGCCGCCGCCGTGGGCCGCCGGGTGGCGCTGCTCAACGAGTACCAGTTCGCCTCCCTCCACTACGCCAATTCCCTGGGCACCGACCTGACGGTACGCCTGCCGGACAACCATGTCTGGGCGGGGGCCACCGACCACACCCCCGAGGGGGTGGAGTTCCTGCCCAACATCCCCACCGAGGAGATCTTCACCGCCCCCCGGTGGGACGGGGTGGAGGGCCGGGTGTACTCCGCCCTGCCCCTGGCCATGGACGGCAACGTGATCCGGGACTTCTACCTGGATTTCAAGGACGGCCGCATTGTGGATCTGCACGCCGGGGAGGGCGAGGAATTCCTCCGCCACGGCGTCGAGGTGGACGAGGGCGCCCATTACCTGGGCGAGGTCGCCCTGGTGCCCTACGACTCCCCCATCCGCAATACCGGGCTGCTGTTCTACAACACCCTATTCGACGAGAACGCCTCCTGCCACCTGGCCTTCGGCGCGGCCTATCCCAGCTGCGTGAAGGGCGGCGAGGATTTGAGCGAGGAGGAGCAGAAGGCGGCGGGGCTGAACCACTCCATGACCCACGTGGATTTCATGGTAGGCACCAAGGATCTGTCCATCGTGGGCACCACCCGCGACGGGAAGGAGATCCCGGTGTTCGTGGACGGCAATTTCGCGTTTTAATTCTACCCGCCCCGCCCGGGGCGGGTAACGGAAATTATGATTGAGGAGGAACAACCAATGGACTACAAAAAAGCGTATGAGCAGTGGCTGAGCTCTCCCGCCCTGTCGGAGGCGGAAAAGGCGGAGCTGGCCGCCATCGCCGGGGACGACAAGGAAATCGAATCCCGGTTCTTCTCCCAGCTGGAGTTCGGCACCGCCGGACTGCGGGGCACCATGGGGGTGGGCCTGTACCGGATGAACATCCACGTCATCCGCCACGCCACCCAGGCCTTCGCCAAGGTCATTCTCAACGAGGGCCCCGAGGCGGTGAAAAAGGGCGTGGCCGTCTGCTTCGACTGCCGAAACAACTCCGACGTCTTTGCCAAAGAGGCCGCCTGCATCATGGCCGCGGCGGGCATCCCGGTGCGTTTGTTCGAGTCCCTGCGCCCCACCCCGGAGCTGTCCTTCGCCATCCGGGAGTACGGCTGCATCGCCGGCATCAACATCACCGCCAGCCACAACCCCAAGGAGTACAACGGCTATAAGGTCTACTGGGAGGACGGCGCCCAGCTCCCCCCCAACCACGCCGACGAGGTGGCCAAGATCATGCGCGAGTCCGACGTGTTCGACGTCAAGACCATGGACTACGACCATGCGGTGGCCGGCGGCCTCATCACCATCATGGGCTCCGAGACGGATGAGAAGTTCCTCAAAAACGTGATGGAGCAGGTCAACGACCAGGCGGCGGTGGACGCGGTGGCCGACACCTTCAAGATGGTGTACACCCCCTTCCACGGCACCGGCCATAAGCTGATCCCCGAGGCCCTCAAGCGCCTGGGCATGAAGCACGTGATCTGCGTCCCCGAGCAGATGGTCATCGACGGCAACTTCCCCACCGTGGCCTCCCCCAACCCGGAGAACCCGGAGGGCTTCTATCTGGCGGTGGAGCTGGCCAACAAGGAGGGCGCCGACTTCATCCTGGGCTCTGACCCCGACGCCGACCGGGTGGGCCTTATGGTGCGGGCCGGGGACGAGTTCAAGGTGCTCACCGGCAACCAGACCGGCGTGCTGCTGCTGGACTACCTCATCGGGGCCAAGCAGCGCACCGGCAAGATGCCCGCCAACCCCGTGGCGCTGAAAACCATCGTCACCACCGAGATGGCCCGGAAGGTGGCGGAGGTCAACGGCCTCAAGTGTTACGACACCTTCACCGGCTTCAAGTTCCTGGCCCAGAAGAAGGATCAGCTGGAGGGCAGCGGCGAGGGGAACGTCATCATGTCCTACGAGGAGAGCTACGGCTATATGCTGGGCGACTACGTCCGGGACAAGGACGCCGTCACCGCCGCCGTGGCCATGACCGAGATGGCGGCCTACTACGCCGGCAAGGGCATGACCCTGTACGACGCGCTGATGGCGCTGTACGAGAAGTACGGCAACTACGGCGAGCGCACCCTGAACCTGGTGATGCCCGGGCTGGACGGCCTGAAGAAGATGGCCGACCTGATGGCGAACCTGCGGGCCAACCCCCCCAAGGAGATCGGCGGCGAGACCGTCAAGACCTGGAAGGACTACAAGGACGGCAGCGTGGTGGACGCCGCCACCGGGGCCAAGACCTCTATGGAGCTGTCCGGCTCCAATGTGCTGCGCTACGAGCTGGCGGACGGCACCTCCGTCATCGTGCGCCCCTCCGGCACCGAGCCCAAGGTGAAGGTGTACATCCTGGCCCAGGGGGCCAGCCAGGCCGACTGCGCGGACAAGGTGGCGCGGTACTCCGCCTGGGCGGAAAGCCTGAAGAACTAAACAAGAGGGAGGAATACTTATGCGCTATAACATCACCGGCGAGCCCATGCCCGTGGTGATCTGCGACGTGGAGGCCAACGAGTCCATGATCACCGAGAAGGGCTCCATGGTCTGGATGTCCCCCAACATGGAGATGCAGACCAGCGCCGGCGGCATCGGCAAGGCCTTCGGCCGGATGTTCTCCGGCGAGTCCATGTTCCAGAACATCTACACCGCCCGGGGCGGCCCGGGCATGATCGCCTTCGCGTCCAGCTTCCCCGGCTCCATCCGGGCGGTGGAGATCACCCCGGACCACCCCATCGTGGTGCAGAAGTCGGGCTTCCTGGCCTCCGAGCAGGGGGTGGAGCTGTCCGTGTTCTTCCAGAAGAAGGGGATGGCGGGCTTCTTCAGCGGCGAGGGCTTCATTTTGCAGAAGCTGTCCGGCCACGGCACCGCCTTCCTGGAGATCGACGGCTACGCCGTGGAGTACGACCTCGCGCCGGGCCAGCAGATTGTCATCGACACCGGCAACCTGGCCATGCTGGACGCCACCTGCTCGGTGGATGTGAAGTCGGTGAAGGGGGTTAAAAATGTGCTGTTCGGCGGCGAGGGGCTGTTTAACACCGTGGTCACCGGCCCGGGCCGGGTGGTGCTCCAGACCATGCCCATCAGCAATTTTGCCGGGGCGATCGCGGCGATCCTGCCGTCGAAATAAGGGAATGTCCCGCCGGGACAGGCAATCCCCCGCCGCGTCGCGGCGGGGGATTGTTTTGCCGGGACGCCCCGGCTTTCACTCTTGCAATGGCGGGACATTTCTGCTATAATCGGCATGAAAAACAAAAATGCGGCAGCTCGCGGGTGCAGCGAACACCCGCAAGCCTGCGCAGGTGCGCGATCACCTACACAACGGCCGAAAGGCCGCACCGCATGGGATAATTATACGACATTCCGGCCCTCCACGCAAGGGGCGGGTTTTGCCGTTTTGTTCCTGTGCCCGTGTGCATGAGACTTGTTCTTACGCTGTGTGGGGCTATCCTGCACAGCGTTTTTGTTTTTCACCCGGCCGTCGTACTCTGGGGGCGCGAGCCCCCGGGGCGGCTGCGGTGAAAGC
This sequence comes from uncultured Oscillospiraceae bacterium, assembly GCA_949916125.1. Taxonomy (GTDB): domain Bacteria; phylum Bacillota; class Clostridia; order Oscillospirales; family Oscillospiraceae; genus Enterenecus. Next base: position 37,586 of record CATLEJ010000005.1, on the reverse strand, counting down.
ATTCCGAACGGCGGTTTGGAGAGGAGGTGAGTGATATGGCAATGTACAGGATGCGGATCACCGTATACAAGGATCCCGCCGGTAAGACATTGAAAGGCCCCACTGCGGTGCATTTCCTGGGGGACCTCAGCTCCGGCGTCGGCCTGTTCGGGATCCTGGGCGCGATTCTCGCTGGCATGGAGCACTACGGCACGGGGGCCATCGCGGGCGGGATTGTGCTGGGCGTGGTGGGCTTCGGCCTTGCTGTTGTCCTGCACAAGCAGGCCAAGCGGGCCGCGGATCGCAAGTTCACCGAGGCGGTGGCCCGGATGGACGAGCAGAACGCCGCAAAAAGGCCATAGCCGTAAACGGCAAGGGATTCGATTTGGAAAGGGGGCTGTCCCAGAAGCGATGCGGCGGCAGAGACAGCATTGGAGTTTGAACGAGGTGCAGGCACAAAACGTCCCCAACCGCGGGCCGGAGCCGGGGGAACTGCTCTACACCGTGGGGCCGGATTGGCGGCGGATCGGGCTGGAGGCGCTGATCCGGCTGGCGGTATCGGCCTTCGCCCTGGCGCTGGCGGCGTACCAGGGGACGGAACCGGCGCTGCTGCTGCCCGTGGCGGCGGCGCTGCTGGTCTTCGTGCTGTGGCCCCTGCGCCACGGGTGGGACGGGATGGAGCTGCGCCGGGGCGGCGTGGTCTGCCGGGGGAAGTTTTACCCTGTGGGCGGCAGGGTCGCCTGGGTGGGGGTGAATACCGTTTTCCTCAACTCCACCTTTTTGGATCTGGGGGGAAAGAAGCGGATCAACGTGTCTTTTATGAAGGACGCGGAAAAGCTGTTTGCCCGGGCCTATTCCAACACAGTTACTTAGACAGGGGGAATTACCATGGAACCGAAGCAAATCATTCTGGTTGTGGCGTTTATCGCCGTGGCGGTGGCCGTCTTTCTCGTCAAGGAGGCCATCAACAAGAAAAAGGGCGAGAGCGGCGAGGATCTGGCCAAGGTGCGCCAGGTGGTGGAGAAGCTGCTGCCCGACAGCGGGAGCTACACCATCGCCTACGCCACCTATATGAGCGATCATTCCGTGGGCAACCGGATCTCCAAGTATTACTACCACTACGCCATCGCCTTCAAGCCGGGGACCCTCTTTGTGGTGCCCATCAAGTACAGCGGCGGGGAGGTCAGTTACCAGGGCAGCGGCGCGCTGCTGACAAAGGAGAGCCTGGGCCAGCTCAAGCCCAAGGGCGACTCCTGCACATTCTACGGCAAGGACGGCAAGGAGCTGTGCGCCTTCTGCGTCTACGCCAGCAACACCCGCCAGGACAAGTACCAGCCCTTCAACATCCAGCAGAGGGAGCAGGCCGAGGCCTACAAGGCGTTCCTCAAGGAGTTCATCAGCCAGGTGAACGGCTGACAAAGAAGCAGGGCCCCCGCGTGATGTGGGGCCCTGCTTTTTCCCATGTTACGCACGTTTCCAAACCGCCCCGCCGGGCACGTCGGTGATCTCAATGCCCTGGGCCTTCAGCTCATCCCGGATGCGGTCGGCCTCGGCGAAATTCTTCGCCTTTTTCGCCTGGGCCCGCTGGAGCACCAGCGCGTCGATCTCGGGGTCGCCCTCGCCCCGGATGACGAAATCACCGGAACCGGCGGCGGACTTGGCCTGGGCCGCCTCCTTCTCCCGGAGGAGCGCCGCCTTCTCCAGCAGGGACAGGGACAGCACGCGGTCAAAGCTGGCCAGCACCGCCCGCTTGGTCACGTCGTTCACTGGGGCCTTGAGCACGTCGTACAGGCAGGTGATGCCCATGGAGGTGTTCAAATCGTTGCCCACCTGGGAGAGGAACTTCTCCTTGAGCTGGGCGGCGGCTTCCTCGTCCACCGGGCCCTCCGTCCCGGTGAGGGCGGCAATCCGCTTAATCAGCTTGTGATACGCCCCCGCCGCGTTGTCCAGGTTCTCCCAGGAGAATACCAGCCCCTTGCGGTAGTGGCTTTGCAGGCAGAAGAAGCGGTAGGCCAGGGGGTCGTACCCCTTTTCCTCCAGCAGGGACACGGTGAGGAACTCCCCCTTGGACTTGGACATCTTGCCGGAGTTGGTGTTCAGATGGTGGACATGGAACCACTGGGCGCACCAGGGGTGGCCCAGGTACGCCTCGGACTGGGCGATCTCGTTGGTGTGGTGGGGAAAGGCGTTGTCCACCCCGCCGCAGTGCAGATCCAGGTATTCCCCGTTGTACTTCATGGAGATGCAGGAGCACTCGATGTGCCAGCCGGGATAGCCCACCCCCCAGGGGGAGTCCCATTTCAGCGCCTGGTCCTCGAATTTGGACTTGGTGAACCAGAGGACGAAGTCGTTTTTACTCCTCTTGTTGGCGTCCTCCTCCACGCCCTCCCGGACGCCCACCGCCAGATCCTCCTCGTCGTGGTCGTTGAACACGTAGTAGTGATCCAGCTTGGAGGTGTCGAAGTACACGTTGCCCCCCGCCACGTAGGCATAGCCCTTCTCAATCAGGCCGGACACCACCTTGATGAACTCGTCGATGAGCCCCGTGGCGGGCTGCACCACCTCCGGGGTCTTGATGTTCAGCTTGGCGCAGTCGTCGAAAAAGGCGTCGGTGTAGAATTTGGCGATGTCCATGACGGACTTGTTCTCCCGCTTGGCCCCCTTGAGCATCTTGTCCTCGCCGGTGTCGGCGTCGGAGGCCAGGTGGCCCACGTCGGTGATGTTCATCACCCGGTTCACGTCATAGCCCTCGTACCGCAGGAACTTTTCCAGCACGTCCTCCATGATGTAGGAGCGCAGGTTGCCGATGTGGGCGAAATGGTAGACGGTGGGGCCGCAGGTGTACATCTCCACCCGGCCGGGGGTGTGGGTTTTGAATTCCTCTTTCCTGTGGGTGGCGGAATTGTAAAGATACATGGTATTGTCCTCCGTTTTGTAATGTTGTCACGCTGCGCCTGTTCGCGACGCGCGGCTTCGCTCCGATTCGGGCAAAATCCATCCGGGCCTTTGGCCCTCCTTGGGCTTTTACCCTCACTCCGCTCCATCCGCGCTGCTCACGACGGCTCCGCGCTTCTCGTCCAGCAGCTTTTCCAGCTGCTCCACCCGGTGGTCCAGCGCCGCCAGCTTCTCCAGCGTTGGGTTTTTCACGCTGGTCTGGTCCACCTCGTCGGCGTAGTGGGTGGCCCGGCCCGCGATGCGCACGATCTGGGCCGGGATGCCCACGGCGGTGGCGTCGGGGGGCACCTCGCTGAGCACCACGGCGTTGGCGGCGATGCGGGAATTGTCCCCCACCTTGAAGGGGCCCAGCACCTTGGCCCCGGTGGAGATGAGCACGTTGTTGCCGATGGTGGGGTGGCGCTTGCCCTGGTCCTTGCCGGTGCCGCCCAAGGTGACGCCGTGGTAGATCAGGCAGTCGTCCCCCACCTCGGCGGTCTCGCCGATGACGATGCCCATGCCGTGGTCAATCACCAGGCGGCGGCCGATTTTCGCGCCGGGGTGGATCTCGATGCCCGTCCAGAAGCGGCTCCACTGGGAGACGCACCGGGCCAGGAATTTCAGTCTGCGGCGGTATAAAAAGTGGGCCAATCGGTGGTAAAGGGTGGCGTGTACGCCGGGGTAGAGCAGGAAGATCTCCAGCCTGCTGCGTGCCGCCGGGTCCCGGGCCTGGTAGGCCCGGAGGGTTTCCCCCAATCGGGTCATAAAAAAGATGCCTCCTTGTCCAGAGAAAGAAAAAGCTCCCATGCCCTGGGGGCATGAGAGGCGAATGAAAATCCGCGGTTCCACTCTCGTTTGTCGCTTTTGGCCGTGACGTGGCCGGACGGAGGGCGCCTGCGTCCCCCTCGCTCCCGCTCGCATTTCGCCCGAGCCTTCCCCGGGGGCGGCTTCCAGCCGACGGCTGCCCCTCTCTGGCGGTTCCAAAACGGACTACTTCCCGCGTTCATCGCGATATTGGGTTTTCTGTTGTCACGCTGCGAAGCGGCCAGGATGCTCGGGCGCTTTCGCTGCGGCTCAGGCAAAACCCGGTCCCGCTCCGCGGGCCCTTTGCTTTCGCCCTCGCTCCGCTCCAAGCTTCCTCGCTGTCCGCTTCTCCGCGCTTCTGATGCTGTTCCAATATATTATCACGGCCCCCGGGAGGTGTCAAGAAAATTCTCATCGGGCCGCCCGGCGTAGTCGGGCGGCCCGATGAGCCCGCGTTTATACGTCCCAGGTGAGGGGCTTGCCGTCCTGATCGACCAAGACACACAGCCCGCCCGCGTTGCCGGACGAGGCAAACAGGTACTGCACGCCTGTGGCGGTGTCCAGCAGTATGATGCGCTGGGGGGCGGTCAGGCCGTTGCCCTCCGTCTGGACAACTTGGAAGCGGTCATTTTTTGCCATGGAAATCCTTCCTTTCTCGGTTGTGGTTGAATTGATTATGGACGCGCGGCGGGGTGGTGTCAACAGGTCCCCCGCCTTTTTCACGAATTCTTAATGCTGAGCCGGACGCTGGAAAACACCAGCAGGGCCATGGTGATCAGCATGACAACCCCATTGACCCGCACTGCCCATTCCGGCAGGGGGGACAGGATCCGCCCAGCCGTCCACAGGATCACCGACAGCCCCAGCACTGCGAGGCTTACAAGCTGTAATTTTTTCATCACATATTCTCCTTCGGAATCAGCGCCGTCAGGTCGGCGGGCAGGGGCGCGGTAAAACGCAGCCGCTCCCCCGTGATGGGGTGGGCCAGCTCCAGCTGGGCTGAGTGGAGGGCGGGGCGGCCGATTAGCGCCCGGTTTTCCGCCCCGTACAGGAAATCCCCGGTGAGGGGGCAGCCGATGTGGGCCATGTGGACGCGGATCTGGTGAGTGCGGCCGGTGTCCAGCTCCAGCTCCAGCAGCGTCCGGGGGCCGCAGGAGCGCACCACCCTATAATGGGTGCGGGCGGGCTGCCCGTCCGGGCGCACCGTCCGGGCGCTGAGGGAGCCGTCCGCCCGCCCGATGGGGGCGTCCACCGCGCCGGAGGGAGCGGGGGGCGCGCCGTCGCACACCGCCAGGTACACCCGCCGGAACCCCCCGGTGTGGAGCTGGTTTTTCAGCCGCTCCTGGGCGTAAGGGTGCTTGGCCACCGCCAGCAGGCCGGAGGTGCCCTTGTCCAGCCGGTGGACGGGGTGGAAGTCGGACTCGTCCCCGGCCTGCTTGTAATGATCCATCAGAAAATTACCCAGCGTATCGTCAAAGTGGCCGTGGCCGGGGTGGACCAGCACCCCGGGGGCCTTGTTCAGCACCACCAGGTCGGCGTCCTCGTAGACGATATCCAGCGGCCCCGCCGCCGGAACCACCCCCGACGAGGGGGCCGGGTCGGTGAGCCGGACGGAAAGCGTCTGCCCCTCCCGCGCCCGGACGCGGACGTTCACCCGCGCCCCGTCCAGGGTGATGCCGTCCTCCAGCCACTTCACCCGGCGCAGCACGGTGCCTGACAGCCCCAGGGCGCGGCGCAGCAGGGTGTTCACCTCCAGCCCCGCCAGCTCCGGGGTGATTGTTACGGTGAGATAGCGGGCGCTCACAGCGTTTTGGACAGATAGAGGTTGGCCAGGAGCCACACCACGGCGTACACCACGAGCACGCCCAACACCGCCATGGCCGCCGCCTGGCTCACCGCCACCAGCACGAACAGGGAGGCCGCGGCGGCGAAAAAGGTGAACATCCCGGCGAACTGGAAGGCCTGGTTGATGATGGCCTTCTCCCGCTCGTCCTGCTCCTGGATCTTGGCCTTTTTCCGGGCCTCCGGATTGGACAGCAGATAGGTCACCCGCACCAGCAGGAACACCGCCCCGATGCAGATTCCGTTGGCCCCGCCCAGGTAGAAGCCCTGGGCGTAGTCGGACAGCACATCGCTGTCGTGGATGAGGAAGATGTAGCACAGGATGCCAGTGATCCCCACCGCCAGCAGGCCGAAGGCCGTCAGACGGCGGCGGCGCAGGGAGCGCTCGAAGTCGGACGTGTCAAAGATGTGCATTAACATGGGATCCCCTCCTGATTACCGGCCCAGCAGCCGCAGCTTGAAGGCGTGGAAGCGGTCGAACAGGGGCCGGGTCTTGGGGGAGCCGACCAGCAGGCCGATAAAGGCCAGCCCGCACCCCGCGCCGCACAGGAACTCGGCCGCGATGACCGCGGGGCCGCCCAGCTCCAGCACATTGCGGATGAAAACGCCGACCCACAGCAGGGTGATGCCGATGGCGAGGGCGGGGTTCATGTTGAAGTTGCAGCTGCGCTTCATGGTTCTTCCTCCTCAAACAGAAAAATGTCCTCGATGGTGGTGTCAAAATACTTTGCGATCCTGTGGGCCAGCAGCAGGGAGGCGTTATACCGTCCGCTCTCCAGCGAGATGATGGTCTGCCGGGTGACGGCCACCGCCTCCGCCAGCTCCGCCTGGGAGATCCGCCGCTCGCGGCGCAGCGCGGCGATGCGGTTTTCCATGTCATCCCTCCTTACCGTGCAAACTGTCTGCCCCATATGATCCCTCCTCCGATGGCGTCCGCCGCTGGGCGAAACACACCGCGGCCGTGCAGAAACACACCGCGGCGGCCGACCACGCGCTGTCGTGGCCAAAGGCAGCCGCCCACGCCAGGCAGCCGGTTCCGGCGGCAAACATGGCCGCGCCCAGCAGTTTCCTGAACTTCATAAGCCGTTCCCCCTTGGATTCGTAAGGTAAAGCTTGCTTTACAATTGGAAGTATAGCACGCTTTACATTCAATGTCAAGCGTGTTTTACATTTTTGCAAAAGAAATTTGTGGCGGCCGCCGGGAGGGGACGCAGAAGCGCCCCGGGCTTCATGCCCGGGGCGCTCTCCTATTTCAGATTCAAACCAACGCGGAACCCGCCTCAGCAGATCCCCTGCCACAGCATGGCGTCCGCCACCTTCAGGAACCCGGCGATGTTGGCCCCCGCCTGGAGGTTGCCCTTCATGCCGAATTTCTCCGCCGCGGCGGCGCAGGCGGCGTAGATGCCCTCCATGATGCCCTTCAGCTTGGCGTCCACTTCCTCGAAGGTCCAGCTCAGCCGCTCGCTGTTCTGGCTCATCTCCAGGCCGGAGGTGGCCACGCCGCCGGCGTTGGCGGCCTTGGCGGGGCCGAAGAAGATGCCCGCCTCCAGGTAGGCGCTGATGGCCTCGGGGGTGGAGGGCATATTGGCCCCCTCAAACACGCCCTTGCAGCCGTTGGCGATGAGGGCCTTGGCGCTCTCCCCGTTGATCTCGTTCTGGGTGGCGCAGGGCAGGGCGATGTCGCAGGGCACCGTCCAGATCCCGGAGCAGCCCTCCACGTACTTGGCGGAGGGGACGTAGTCCAGGTAGGTCTTGATCCGGGCCCGCTTGACCTCCTTGATCTCCTTGAGGATCTTGTAGTCGATGCCGTTCTCGTCTACAATGTAGCCGTTGGAGTCGGACATGGCGATGACCTTGGCCCCCAGCTGGTTCACCTTCTGGTTGGCGTAGATGGCCACGTTGCCGGAGCCGGAGATGACCACCTTCTTGCCCTGGAAGGACTGGCCGTTGTCCCGCAGGCAGGCGTCGGCGAAGTAGCACAGGCCGAAGCCGGTGGCCTCGGTGCGGGCCAGGGAGCCGCCGTAGGTCAGGCCCTTGCCGGTGAGCACGCCGGTGAACTCGTCCCGGATCCTCTTGTACTGGCCGAACAGGAAGCCAATCTCCCGGGCGCCCACGCCGATGTCGCCGGCGGGCACGTCGGTGTCCGGGCCGATGTGGCGCTGAAGCTCCGTCATGAAGGACTGGCAGAAGCGCATGACCTCGCCGTCGCTCTTGCCCTTGGGGTCAAAGTCGGAGCCGCCCTTGCCGCCGCCCATGGGCAGGGTGGTGAGGGAGTTTTTAAAGACCTGCTCAAAGCCCAGGAACTTGATGACGGACAGGTTAACGGTGGGATGGAAGCGCAGGCCGCCCTTGTAGGGGCCGATGGCGGAGTTGAACTGGACGCGGAAGCCCCGGTTCACCTGCACCTTGCCGCTGTCGTCCACCCAGGGCACCCGGAACATCACCACCCGCTCGGGCTCCACAATGCGGCCGATGATGTTCTGCTGCTCGTAGCGGGGGTCGGCGGCCACCACGGGCTCCAGGGACTCCAGCACCTCCTCCACGGCCTGGAGGAACTCGGGCTCGTGGGCGCTCTTTTTCTTCAGGTCGTCCAGCACGGACAGCAGGTATGCGTTTTTGATCGACATCGTTGTCAACATCCTTTCTTCCTTGAAAGTGGCGCTTTAATGCGATACAGTATTCTACACCCATTTCGGCAATTTTGCAAGTCCGGGAGCGAAAAATTGCAAAAACGTTTTTCACAAAAAATTTTGGCGAAGGGGGAACCTTTTTGACCCTCCCCGCGTCTTAGGTATGTCCGGACAACAGACCCACCCACAAGGAGATGATGCAGAGCATGGATTGGACGCGGGAGGAATTCGCCGCCGCGGTGATGGAGCACAGCCGCCGAATGTTCCGGGCGGCCCGGTCGGTGCTGGACAGCGACGCCGACGCGGAGGACGCGGTAGGGCAGGCGGTTTTGCAGGCATGGCAGTCGCTGGACCGGCTGCGGGACAAGGAGGCGGTGCGGCCCTGGCTGGTGAGGATCGCGGTCAACTGCGCCTGTTCCCAGCGGCGGAAGCGGGGAAAGGTGGTCTACTTGGACGACCTGCCCCAGGAGCCCGCCGCGCCCCAGCCCCGGCGGTACGACGGGCTGTGGGAGGCGGTGTCCGCCCTGCCCCCGGAGCGGCGGGCGGTGGTGACGCTGTTCTACTACGAGGACATGACGGTGGGTCAGATCGCCAAGTGCCTGGGCGTCCCGGCGGGGACGGTGAAATCCAGGCTTGCAAGAGCCCGCACACAGTTGAAGGAATTGCTTCAAAGTCAGGAGGGCGAATATGGAACAATTTGACGAGCTGCTGAAAGCAATGGCGGAAAAGGAGGAAATCATTGTGCCAAACGGATTTGACAAACGGATGCAGGACGCGCTGGACGGCCTGCCGTCCAAGGCAAAAAAGGCGGGGCTGGGGGCGGTAAAGACGGCGCTCATCGCGGCGGCGGCCTGCGCGGTGCTGATGTGTACGGCCTTCGCCGCGTCCCCGGAGCTGCGGGGGATGCTGGCCCAAGCGCTGGGAAGCTTTGCGCCCTACGCCCAGGAGCAGGGCGGCGAGCCCTGTGTGATCAACGGGATCGAGTTCCGGGTGAAGTCGGTGCTGGCGGACGATTTCACCATCCGGGCTTATGTGGAGGCCCGGGATTTGGAGGGCAGCCGGCTGGACGGGGATATTGGTATCTGGGGGCTGGTGGACATTCCCAAAAAGGACACCGGGGAAGGGTTTACGGCCAGCACGTTCAGCGGATCTTTCCTGGGGTATGACAGGGGCAGGGAAACCGCCCTGTTCGTGATTTCTGACTGGGGACAGGTGGCGGCGGACGATCTGACCGGGGCGGAGCTGCGGATTTTCTCCCTGACGGACAAGAAAACCGGTGCAGATCTGCTGGGCAGCCAGGAGGACGCTTGCGTCCCGGTGGAGGTAAAGCCCGTCCCCAGCCTGTCCATGGGCGCGGACAGCAGGCTGGCCTCCGGCCTCCACGCGGATGAGGTGCGCCTGTCCGCCGTGGGGCTGTCCGCCATCTTCCGGTATGACGTAGGCTGGGGCGGCTTTGCGGGAAAGAATGTCCGAGCAAAGCTGGCGGACGGTTCCCTGGTGGACGCCCCCTGGGAGGGCGGACAGGGCGATTTCGGCGCCGAAAGCGCGGTGGGCTCCCGCAAGGTGCTGGTCTGGAACTTCACCGAGCCGGTGGACGCAGATCAGATTGAGGGGGTGTACGTGGGGGAGAGCTATTTCCCCGTCAAGTGACAAAAATGACAGGAACAGCGCCCCTCCCCGCCGGGAGGGGCGCTGTTTTGCCCGGATTTATTCCTCCGGCCCAGGCGGCTGCCCGCCGTCCTCCGGCCTGCGGCCCGAGCGCAGGATGGCGTTGATATCCCCGGCGGCGATAGCCAGGTCGTCCAGCACCGGCCGGAAAATGCCCAGCTTGGCCAGGTTGAGGCTCACCAGCAGTAGCAGCGGCCCCACCACCATGCCCAGCACGCCCCCCAGCTTCATGCCCACGTAGATGCCCACCAGGGACAGGATAGGGGACAGGCCGGTCTGGTCGCCCAAAATCTTCGGCTCCCCGAAGCGGCGGAACAGCACGATCACGCCCCACACCGCCATCAGCGCCGCCGCCTCGCCGTACTGGGCCAGCACCATGTCCACCACCGCCCAGGGCACCATGACGGTGCCCGCGCCGATGATGGGGATGAAGTCCAGCACCGCCAGCCCAAAGGCCAGCAGCAGGCCGTAGGGCTGCCCCATCAACAGGAAGCCCACCGTGAGGATCAGGAATACCCCCAGGGACAAAATGAGCTGGCTCTTGATATAGCCGCCGAAGGCGCTCATAAAGATGTCCTTCACCGAGCGGCAGAAGTCCCGGGCCACCATGGGCACCCGGTCGGTGAGCTCAAACCGCAGCCGGGGGTAGTCCCCGGTGATGAAGTAGCTGGCCATGATGAACCCCACCAGCGCCACCGCGAAGCCGGACACATTGGCCGCCATGGACGGGGCCTGCCCCGCCATCTCGGTGAGCCAGCCCGACAGGTCCAGCCCCTGCACCCAGCCCATCATCGCGTCGATCAGGTCCTCGCTGGTGGTGAGCACCCCCTCGGGCACAATGCCGCCCAGACCGGTGAGCCAGCCCTGGACGCTGTTGACCACCCGCACCACGCCGTCCAGCAGCTCGTCCAGCAGGGACTGGCGGTTGTCAAACAGGGAGCGCACCTGCTCCACCGCCATCCAGCCCAGGCCGAACAGCACCCCGCCGATGACGGCGAACACCAGCACCACCAGCACCAGGGACACGGCCTTTCGGGACAGCCTTGTCCGCCGCTGGAGCCATTTCACCGCCGGGTTGAGCAGCCAGGCCAGCACCAGGGCGCACACAAAGGGGCTGAGCAGGGACAGCAGGGGCAGGCCCACCCAGACCAGCAGGGCCGCCGCCCCCAGGGCCAGCACGCCCCGCAGGCCCAGCCGCAGCCAGAGCTGCGCCCGCTGGCCCCAGGCAAGGGGGGAAGATTCCATGTAACCGCCTCCTATATCGTCGACGCCCCCGGCCTCACGCCGCCGCCAGGAGCTGGGCCGCCACCGCCGTCACCGGCAGGGTGGCAATACACAGCAGGGTGGACAGGGTGACCTGCTGGGCGGCCAGGGCCGCGTCCCTGTCCATGCTCTGGGCAAACAGGCTGGTGGCCCCGGCGGTGGGGCAGCCCGCCAGGATCACCGCCGCCACATAGACCATGGGGTCCGGCCGGAAGGGGAGCAGCGCCGCCGCCGTCAGCAGCGGCACCCCCAGCAGCTTCACGGCGGACACCAGGTAGAGCTTCCGGGTGGAGAACACCTGGCGCAGGTCGGCCTGGGCCATCTGCCCGCCGATGACCACCATGGCCAGGGGGGTGTTCATGCTTCCCAGGTAGCCCACCGCGGCGTCCACCGGCCCGGGCAGCCGCCAGCCCGTGAAGAACAGCAGCAGCCCGCCCACAAAGCCCAGGATGCCCGGGTTGAGGGCCAGCTTCTTCAGGGACAGCTCCGACCGGCCGCCGATGAGGGCCCTCCCCTGGGTCCAGGTGACAATGTTGAACACCGCCAGCCCCACCACCGCGATCATCATAGCCTCGTCCCCCAGGGCCGACTGGATCAGCGGCAGGCCCATAAACCCGGCGTTGCCGTACACTGCGGCAAAGCGCAGGATGCCCCGGTGCGCCTCCCCCTCCCTGGGGAACAGCACCTGGGACAGCGCCATATACAGCACATACACCCCCGCCATGGCCGCCAGGGCGGCGAGGAGCTGGCCCTGGGTCCGGGGGGTCCGCTCCACCTCGAAGGAGGTGAGCATAATACAGGGGGCGACCACATACAGCAGAAGCCGGGACATCTGGGACAGGGCCTCCCCCGACAGCAGGCCCAGCCGCCCGAACAGGAAGCCCACCGACATCAGCAGGAACAGCGTGAGCACGCTGCCGCCCACCACCAGAAACGCGTCAAGCACCGGCGATCCCTTCTCTCTCTTTTTGAGTTTTCCGCGCGATATCGTATTATATGCCTGTTTTACCGCATTGACAAGTGCGAATCCTTCGACTATGATAAGAAGCTGTAAAGAATGATGAAAAGGAGTATTACGGCTATGCGTTCCCAGCGGTTCCATCGGGGCTATGTCCCCATCTTCCTGTCCTATTATAAACCACACCTGCGGCTGTTTTTGCTGGATATGGTCTGCGCCTTGGGCATCGCCCTGGTGGATCTGGCCTTCCCTTGGGCCTCCCGGGAGGCCATGAACACCCTGCTGCCCCAGAGCCTGTACGCCGCCTTCTTCACCGTCATGGGCCTGCTGCTGGCGGCCTACGCCCTGCGCTCGGTGATGTACTTCATCGTCACCTACTGGGGCCACATGATGGGCGTGCGCATCGAGGCGGATATCCGCCGGGACCTGTTCGGCCATATGCAGGACCTGTCCTTCTCCTTCTACGACAAGAACCGCACCGGCCAGCTCATGAGCCGGGCCACCAACGACCTGTTTGAGATCACGGAGCTTGCCCACCACGGCCCGGAGGACCTGTTCATCTCCTCCGTCACCCTCATCGGGGCCTTCTGCCTGATGCTCACCATCCAGTGGAAGCTGGCCCTCATCGTGTTCGCCGTGGTGCCCATCTTCGTCATCTTCACCGTCATCCAGCGCCGCCGGATGGTGGCCGCCTCGGTGCGGGTGAAGCAGAACATGGCGGGCATCAACGGCCAGCTGGAGTCGGCCATCTCCGGTATGCGCACGGCGAAAGCCTTCGCCAGCGAGGAGCAGGAGACCGCCAAGTTTGAGCAGTCCAACGAGCTGTTCAAAAAGGCCAAGCGGGACTCCTACAAGGCCATGGGCATCTACCACGCGGGGCTGGAGTTCGCCCTGCCCGCCATGAACGTGTTGACGGTGGCGGCGGGGGGCTTCTTCATCATGCGGGGGGAGATGACCTTTGTCGACCTGAGCGCCTTCATCCTGTACATCTCCACCTTCCTGACCCCGGTGCGGAAGCTGGCCGCCTTTGTGGAGCAGTTCCTCAACGGCATGGCGGGCTTCAAGCGGTTTGTGGAGCTGATGCGGGTGGAGCCCGCCGTCCAGGACGCCCCGGACGCCGGGGAGATGGGGGCGGCCAAGGGGGATATCCTCATCGACGACGTGTCCTTCCACTACGAGGACGGCCCGGCGGTGCTGGACCACGTATCCATCCACATCCCCCAGGGGGAGACGGTGGCGGTGGTGGGGCCTTCCGGCGGCGGCAAGTCCACCTTGTGTCAGCTGATCCCACGGTTCTACGACGTAACAGGGGGCCGGATTTTAGTGGACGGCCAGGACGTGCGCTCGGTGACCCAGCGCTCCCTGCGGCAGAACATTGGCATCGTCCAGCAGGACGTGTTCCTGTTCGCGGGGACGGTGCTGGACAACATCCGCTACGGCAGGCCCGACGCCACCGAAGCGGAGGTCATCGACGCGGCCCGCCGGGCGGAGATCTACGACGACATCATGGCCATGCCCGACGGCTTCCACACCTACGTGGGGGAGCGGGGGGTGATGCTGTCCGGCGGGCAGAAGCAGCGGGTGTCCATTGCCCGCATCTTCCTGAAAAACCCGCCCATTTTAATTCTGGACGAGGCCACCTCCGCCCTGGACTCGGTGACGGAGGCCCGGATCCAGTCCGCCTTTGACGAGCTGGCCAAGGGCCGCACCACCCTCATCATCGCCCACCGGCTGTCCACCATTCGCAGCGCCAACCGCATCATTGTGGTGGACGACAACCACATCCTGGAGGAGGGCACCCACGACCAGCTTCTGGCCAAGGGCGGGGAGTACGCCCAGTTATATAACGCCCAGAAACGGGTGGTATAAAAGGAGTGTTTGCAATGAGTGATTACGTGTCGGTCTTTCAGTACAAGGACAATGTGGGAATATCCTTCGACGTAGAGGCGGAAAAGCCCTTCCATGTGGGGGAACAGATGAATGCCGCCCACGAGATGGCCTACATGAACGGCTACAACTGGGCGGCCCTGCTGGACTGGCATCTGGCCCAGACCGACCCGGCCCTGCTGGAGGGGCTGGAGCACGACCCGGAGGCGGGCTCTTATTCCGGCTATTATCCCCTCTCGCCGGAAAACGAGGCGAAGGCGGAGCGGGTGGCGGAGCTCATCCGCGCCCTGGTGGAGAACGAGGAGGAGGCGTGCCGCCTGGTGCGGGAACACGGCGATGAAATTGAGTGGGACTGACCGCCATGAATAAAACCGAACTTCTCAACAAATTCTCTAAAGACCCGGAGGAGCGCGTGGTGCTGGCCCGGGCCCTGGATCAGATGGACCGGGCGGGAAGGCGCTCCATCCCCTGCGCCACCCAGTTTTTGTCCCCGGCCCAGCGGGCGGCCTTGGAGCTCGTCCTCGCAAGCTTCACATCCCTCACCCATGTGCAAGCACATGGGCTCGCTCGTTCCGCTGCTCGTCCTCTCCCCACGCGACCCGCTTCGCTGGGCTCGCGTGGGGGCCCCAGTTATCTCTTTTGCGGCGGATACGAAAATGCGGAGCGCACCGTCTGCGTGTTCCTCCCCGACTGGCAGGAGCCCGGGGACTGGGAACCGTCGGAGGAGTTGGCCGCCATCCAGTGCGCCTACCCGCCCACGGGAGCAGAGCTCACCCACCGGGATCTGCTGGGCGGGCTGATGGGCATCGGCCTCACCCGGGAGAGGGTGGGGGACATTCTGGTGGGGGAGAAGGCTGCCCAGCTCGTCTGCCTGAGGGACGCGGCCCCCATCATCCTCTCCCAGTTTGACCAGGCGGGGCGGTATAGATTGAAGCTGCGGGAGATCCCCCTGTCCGAGCTGGCCCCCGCCCGGTTGGAGGTGAAGGTCATCCACGACACGGTGTCCACCCTGCGGCTGGACGCGGTGCTGGCCTCCGGCTTCTCGCTGGCAAGGGCCAAGGCGGCGGACGCCGTCACCGGCGGCCGGGTGTCGCTGAACCACCGGGAGTGCCTCAAGCCGGACAAGGCGGTGGAGCAGGGGGACGTGCTCACCTGCCGGGGGCTGGGCAAGTGCGTGCTGAAAACCGTAGGGGGGCAGTCCCGGAAGGGCCGGATTATCATTGAGATCGAGAGGTATCTGTAAATGGACCAGAAGAAAATCGACCGCATCAACGAGTTCGCCCGCCGGGTGAAGGCGGGGGAAACCCTGACCCCGGCGGAGCTTCAGGAGCGGGACGCCCTGCGCCGGGAGTATATCGACAGCGTGAAGGCCAGCCTGGTGGGCCAGCTGGAGAACACCTATATCGTGGAGCCGGACGGCACGAAGCACCGGCTGCCCAAACGGGAATGAGGCCGCCCCTCCGCAGAAGGGCGGGGATAAAAAATGCCTGCCGCATTGCGGCAGGCATTTTTTGTGGGATCAGTCCTCGACAACGGCCACCACGTTGGTGGCGCGCACGCCCTTGGCGCCCCGGGGATCGGGCTCGGTCTCGAAGGTGACCTTCTGGCCCTCCAGCAGCTTCTTGTAGCCCTCGGCCACGATGGCGGAGAAGTGGACAAACACGTCCTCGCTGCCGTCGTCAGGGGTGATGAAGCCATAGCCCTTCTCTGCGTTGAACCATTTGACAGTACCGCTCATTTCCTGTTTCCTCCTTATTTGTAAAAAATCGCTTTGAAGATGGATGAAGAAAGTCCGCCCTTTCGTATGTACGAAAGGGCGGACACAAGTCAGTTCATACATCAAAACTACTCTGAGTATAACACTGTGTCAAATCATTGTCAAGGGAATTTTCATCAAATTATGAAAAAATAAAAATCATGGAACAAATTTTCAGCATTTTCTGACTTCTTTCGACATAAATCGGGGTGAAATCGGAAGATACTTCCAATTTCAGTTATTTCCATCCGATATTTGGTAAAACCGTTTTCCGTTCTCCATGGTGATCCGGGCGCATTCCTCCGGTGTAATCCCCTTGATTTCCGCCAGCCGGGCACAGGTGTGGGCCACCAGCCCCGAATGGCACCGCTCCCCCCTGTGGGGGACGGGGGCCATATAGGGGCTGTCCGTCTCGATCATCAGCCGGTCCAGGGGGACGGCCTGGGCGGCCTCCACCGCCTTCCGGGCGTTTTGGTAGGTGAGCACCCCGGTGAAGGAGATCATCCACCCCAGCCCCACCAGCTCCTTTGCCAGCTCGGCGCTGCCGGAAAAGCAGTGGAACACCCCCCGCACCTGGGGGAACTCCCGCACAATGGCCAGGCTGTCCCCGTGGGCCTCCCGGTCATGGACGATCACCGGCAGGGCCAGCTCCCCCGCCAGGGCCAGCTGGGCGCGGAATACGCGCTGCTGGAGTTCCCGGGGCGGGTTCTCCTTCCAGTAGTAATCCAGGCCGATCTCGCCGATGGCCACCACCTTGGGGTGGGCCGCCAGTTCCCGCAGCCTGTCGGTCTGCCCGTCCTCCCAGCCGGCGCAGTCCTCCGGGTGGACGCCCACGGCGGCATAGAGGAAGGGGTATTGCTCCGCCAGGGCCACGGCCCGGGCGGAGCTGTCCAGGTCGCAGCCGGGGTTCACCACCAGCCCAACCCCCAGGCCGGGGAGGGCGGAGAGCACCGCGTCCCGGTCCGCGTCAAATTTCCGGGAATCGTAATGGGCGTGGGTATCAAACAGCATTGTGCGTTCCTCCCTTTGCGTACACACAAAAAAGGGCCCGTCCGGCCCTTTTTTGCGGATTGTTATTGTTCTTCGGCGGTAAAAGACACGAAGAAGGTCTTCCCCACCTCGCCGTCCGGGTTGTCCTCCACCTCATAGACCTCCTGGAAGGCGATGGCAAAGTCCCGGAATTCCTCGGGCACCTCAAACACGGCCTTGCCCGTCCTGGAGGCGTTGATGCCCAGGGAGTACTCGTCAGGGAACTGGTCGGCGCTGATCCCGGCGGGCAGGGGGATGTCCAAGCCGCTGTCCTCATCCGGGTCGTCCCAGAGGATCACAAAGTCGTCCCCCCACATATCCACCGACTGGCCGCAGTCGTTTTTCAGCGTAATGGTGGCCACCACCAGCTTGTTGCCCGCGCCGGCGGTGTAGTCCCCATACTTGGCGCAGCTGTAGGCCTCGCCCACCACAAAGTCAAACCACTCTGTGGACATGGTGTCGCCGATGTACCCGTATTTGGTGTCGGCGTCATCGTCGTCGTTTTGATTGCCGTTCGGGTTGAGGTTCAACCCGCCCTCGCCGCAGGCGGTGAGGGCGCCCAGCAGCATCACGGCCAGGAACGCAGAAAGCCATCGTTTCATCAAAACCGCACCTCTTTTTTCAAAACATTCATTGTGCCGGTCCCCTGCGGGGACGGCGTAGACCAGTATACCATAAATACAAGCCGTTTTCGCGGCTTGTGCGCCGTATTTACGGCGCGAAACCGGCTTTGCCGGTTTCTGTTTATGGTGCAACATTCACAACGGCATTTTGCGGGCAAAATGCCGCCCGCTTTGCGGGCTCGCCGTGCCACGCACGGCGGTTGCGGATATTGTACCACATTTTGTCGGGATTGTCCACTCTTTCCGGCATCCCGGCGCGGGGCTCAGCAAAGTTTGGCCCCGGCGGGGATGGCGTCGTCCACCATCAGCAGGTGCAGGCATTCCTCGCCCTTCTCAGTGTGGACGGCGGAGATGAGCATCCCCTGGCTCTCCCGGCCCATCATCTTCCGGGGGGGCAGGTTGACAATGGCTACCAGCGTCTTGCCCACCAGCTCCTCCGGCTTATACCACTTGGCGATGCCGGACAGGATCTGGCGGTCCGTCCCCGTCCCGTCGTCCAGGATAAACTTCAGCAGCTTGTCGGATTTGCGCACATTCTCGCAGGCCTTCACCTTCACCGCCCGGAAGTCGGACTTGCAGAAGGTGTCGAAATCCACCTGCTCCTCCAGCTGGGGCTCGATCTCGATGGCGGGCAAAGCGGCCTTTTTGGCCTCCTCCATGATGGCGTCCAATTCCTTCAGCTCCTTGTCCATGTCGATCCGCGGGAACAGGTTGTCCCCCCGGCGCACCGTAACCGTCTTGGGCAGGGCGCCCCAGCCGGCGGCGCTGTCCCAGGTGGAGCAGCCCTCGTCCGCGCCGATCTGCCGCAGCACCTCCCCGGCGGACTGGGGCATAAAGGGGGTGAGCAGGATGGCGCACACCCGCAGGGCCTCCAGCAGGTGGTACATCACGAAGGCCAGCCGGGGGCCGTTGGCCTCCATATCCCGGGCCAGCACCCAGGGGGCGTTCTCGTCAATATACTTGTTGGCCCGCTGGATCACCTTGAAGATCTCCTCCAGGGCGTTCTGGAACTGAAACTTCTCCATCTGTTCCTCATACTTGTCCCGGAGGTTGGAGATGGCGGAGATCAGCTCCCCGTCCTTGCCCATGTCCCTGTCCTGACCCTCCGGCAGCGTACCGCCGAAGTACTTCTCCACCATGGACACGGTGCGGCTCACCAGGTTGCCCAGGTCGTTGGCCAGGTCGTTGTTGATGGTCTGGATCAGCAGCTCGTTGGTGAAGTTGCCGTCGGAGCCGAAGGGGAAGGAGCGCAGCAGGAAGAACCGCAGGGCGTCCACCCCGTACCGCTCGGACAGCAGGTGGGGATCCACCACGTTACCCTTGGACTTGGACATCTTGTCCCCGTTGAAATTGAGCCAGCCGTGGCCGTACACCTTCTTGGGCAGGGGCAGCCCCATGCTCATCAGGAAGGCGGGCCAGTAGATGGCGTGGAAGCGGACGATCTCCTTGCCCACAAAGTGGGCGTCGGCGGGCCAGAACTTGTCCAAATCGTTGTATTTCCCGTTTTGATAACCCAGGGCGGTCATATAGTTGAACAGCGCGTCCAGCCACACATAGACCACATGGCCCGGGTCGAAGTCCACCGGCACCCCCCAGGTGAAGGAGGTGCGGGACACGCACAGGTCCTGCAAGCCCCCCTCGCAGTCGATGAAGTTGTTCACCATCTCGTGCACCCGGCTTTTGGGCTCCAGGAAGTCGGTGTTCAGCAGCAGATCCCGCACCCGGTCGGCGTACTTGGACGCCCGGAAGAAATAGGCCTCCTCCTCCGCGTCCATCACCTCCCGGCCGCAGTCGGGGCACTTGCCGTCCACCAGCTGGCTCTCCGTCCAGAAGGACTCGCAGGGCTTGCAGTATTTGCCCTTGTAGGAGCCCTTGTAGATGTCCCCGTTGTCGTACATCTTCCGGAATATTTTCTGGATGGATTCCACGTGGTAATCATCGGTGGTGCGGATAAACCGGTCGTAGCTGATGTTCATCAGCTTCCACAGGTCCAGCACGCCGCCGGGGGCGGCCACGATGTTGTCCACGAACTGCTGGGGGGTGACGCCGGCCTCCCGGGCCTTGTCCTCGATCTTCTGGCCGTGCTCGTCGGTGCCGGTGAGGAACATCACGTCGTACCCGCACAGCCGCTTGTACCGGGCCATGGCGTCGGTGGCCACGGTGCAGTAGGCGTGGCCGATGTGCAGCTTGCCCGAGGGGTAGTAGATGGGCGTGGTGATATAGTAGTTCTTCTTCTCATTCATCGGTGGTTTCCTCCTGTATCACGGTCTCCCCGGGGTCGGGGGAAATCGGTGTGTGTTGGAACCTGGGCGGGTTTTCCAGGTTCGGGGGCAGCCGCCACAGCACCCCCGCCGCCGCCAGCGTCTGGGAGAGCAGCAGCAGCAGGTCACCCATCTGGGCGGAGCACAGGGACACGTCCGGGGTGGACAGCTCCGCCGCCGTGGACACCAGCGACACGGCGGAGAGGATAGCGGTCATCCCCGCCATCCACAGCAGCCTGCGGGGCCGGGCCGCCCCCGCCGACATCCCGGCGAAGTCCATATAGAACAGCATCCCCAGCACGATGGCGATGAGCTGCGGGGCGTAATCCCACTGCACCGGGTTTGCCGCGTGGGAGCGGAAGCTCTCCATCAGCCACACGCAGCCCGCCACGCCGGGCAGGGCGGCGGAAAAGCCCCCCTTGCCCCGCCGGCCGGGGCGCAGGCCGTCCCGGCCCATCTGGAGCAGGCCCAGCGCCGCCAGGAACGCCCCCGCCGCGGTGGCCAGGGTGAGCATCCCGTTGTTGCTGGGGGTCTGGAGCCCTGCGTCCAGCAGCTCCTGATAGCGCTGGAACTGGCCCACCCCCACGATAAACAGCACCGGCACCGCCGCCAGCGCCAGCGCCGCGGCGGCCACCACCAGCACGGGGTACACCGGGTCGCCCGCGTCCAGGAACACCAGGTCCCAGCGGTGGGCCTGCCCGGGGCTCCAGGGCCGCCTGGTCATAGGCTGGTACATGGACAGCAGCACAAACCACGCCCCAGCCATCACAATGACGCACACCAGGATCACGCTGGCCTGGGCCCCCGGCGCCGGCAGGCCGGTCCCCTCATCAAAGGCGGAGCCAAGCTGCCATTTCCGCAGGGCGGCGCACACCAGCGCCAGCGCGGCGGTGCACGCCAGCCAGGGCAGGCGCCCGGACACGCTATGTTTCATCGGATTCATGGAACCCCTCCCCCCGGCGGGCAGCGCCCGGAATCATCAACGCGGCCATCCGCTACAGCCCCTTCCAGTGGCGGAAGGGGAACAGCACCGCCATTCCCCGGCCGATGACGCACCGCGCGTCCACGATGCCGATGGCGGGATAGCGGCTGTCCGCCGACTCGTTGCGGTTGTCGCCCATGACGAAGATACAACCCTCGGGCACCACCACGTGGTTGATCCCCTCCCCCCAGCCGGGGGTGAGCATGGGCTCCCTGATATAGTCCTCCCGGATGGGCTCGCCGTCCACACAGACGGTGTTGGAGCCGTAGTCGATGTCCACCCGCTGGCCGCCGGTGGCGATGACCCGCTTGACGATGGAATCCTCCTGATAGCTCTCCTGGGTGAGCACCACAATATCCCCCTGTTTCGGCTCGTAGCCCAGGGACCACACCAGGATCAGGTCGCCGCCCCACAGGGTGTTCTCCATGGACGGCCCGCTGACCACGATCACCCGGGCCACAAAGGTGAACAGCAGCACAAACACCGCCATCATGGTCACCAGCACCCGTACGTTCATATACAGGTCCCGCCCGGCGGAGGCGTCCCGCCGCACCTGGGCCCCGGAGGGGGGGCCGGCCTGGCCCTCCGGCTGGGAAGGCGGCTCCGGCGCGCCCGCGGCGCGCTGTTCCTCTAAATTTTCATCCATATCCGTTCCCACCTTCCCTGCGTCAGCCGTCCCCGGCCCCGCCGGCGGCCTCCAGCGCCGCCGGGTCGTCATACACCAGCCGGAACTGGGCGGCGTCCATGGTCTCGTGCTCCAGCAGGAACCGGGCCACCAGCTCCAGCTTGTCCCGGTCCCGCTGCAAAATCTCCCGGCACCGGGCGTAGGCCCCGTCCAGCAGCTCCTTCACCTCCTGGTCGATGAGGGCGGCGGTCTGCTCGGAATAGGGCTTGGCCTGGGCCATGGACCGGCCGATGAACACCTCGTCGTGGCCGGTATTGAAGGTGGCGTGGCCCAGGGTCTTGCTCATGCCGTACTTGGTCACCATGTCCCGGGCAATGGCGGTGGCCCGCTCCAGGTCGCTCACCGCCCCGGTACACACGAAGCCCAGCGCCGTCTCCTCGGCGCACCGCCCGCCCAGCAGGGTGGACAGCGTCTCCACCAATCGCTGCCGGGTCACGTGGTCCCGGTCCTCCTGGGGCCGGTTGATGGTCATGCCCGCCGCCTGGCCCCGGGGGACGATGGTGATCTGCTGCACCGGGTCCTGGGTGGGCAGGGCGTGGCTCACCACGGCGTGGCCCGCCTCATGGTAGGCGGTGATCCGCCGGTCCTCCAGGATCCGCTCCCGGCTGCGCTTTTCCGGCCCGGCGATCACCTTGATCACCGACGCCTGCACGTCCGCCAGGGTGATATAGGGCTGGTTGTTCCGCGCCGCCAGCAGGGCGGACTCGTTCATCAGGTTTTCCAGATCCGCCCCCGTGAAGCCGGTGGTCTCCCGGGCGATCTCCTTCAGGTCCACGTCCTCCGCCAGCGGCTTCTTCCGGGTGTGGACCCGGAGGATTTCCTCCCGTCCCTTCATATCCGGCCGGCCCACATACACCTGCCGGTCGAACCGGCCGGGGCGCAGCAGGGCGGGGTCCAGGATGTCCTGCCGGTTGGTGGCGGCCAGCACGATGACCCCCTCGTTGGCGGCGAAGCCGTCCATCTCCACCAGCAGCTGGTTGAGGGTCTGCTCCCGCTCGTCGTGGCCGCCGCCCAGGCCCGCGCCCCGCTGGCGGCCCACGGCGTCGATCTCGTCGATGAACACGATGGCGGGGCTCTCCTTCTTGGCCTGGTCGAACAGGTCCCGCACCCGGGACGCGCCCACGCCCACATACAGCTCCACGAAATCGGAGCCGGAGATGGACAGGAACTTCACCCCCGCCTCCCCGGCCACGGCCCGGGCCAGCAGGGTCTTGCCGGTGCCCGGCGGGCCCACCAGCAGCACCCCCTTGGGGATGCGGGCCCCCAGGTCCATGAACTTCTGGGGCTCCCGGAGGAAATCCACCAGCTCCTGGAGCTCCTGCTTTTCCTCGTCCGCCCCGGCC
The DNA here is from genome assembly GCA_949916125.1 of uncultured Oscillospiraceae bacterium. Classification (GTDB taxonomy): domain Bacteria; phylum Bacillota; class Clostridia; order Oscillospirales; family Oscillospiraceae; genus Enterenecus. The sequence continues at coordinate 14,942 of CATLEJ010000005.1, read as the reverse complement.
ACGTCGGCAAAGGTGACGGTGCCCTCCCCGGCCTCCACGGTGCGGGCCCGGCCGAAGCGGCTCATGCCCGGGTTCCCGCCGCCGTTCTGGGCGGACTGCTGCCGGGCGTTGAGCAGCATCCAGAGCAGCATCACCATGATGGCCGCCGCCAGCACCGGGATCAGCACCACCAGCCACAGGGGCATCTCATACTTCTGCTGGAAGTCGTAGCTTTTCAGCACGCCCCGGTCATGCTGCTCCTGGAACAGGGGGCCCAGCTCATCCCGGAAGGCGTCCACATCCGCCAGGGCGTGGCGGCGGACGGAGCCGTCCGCCAGCTTCATGGACAGCACGCCGCCCTGGTCCACCACAAAGCTCACCACCTGCTCCTGACGGAAATAGCCCACGGCGGCGGAGTAGGTCACCTCGTCCTTCCGCCCGCCGCTGAACATGGCCAGCACCCCCAGCAGGGCGGCCACCACCAGCACGTAAAGCAGGACGTTTCCAAATTTGTTCGGCTGCTTCAAAATAATTTTTCCCCTTTACTCGCCGTACACACCGGGCTTCAAAACGCCCACGTAGGGCAGGTTGCGGTACTTCTCGGCGTAGTCCAGCCCATAGCCCACGATGAAGGCGTCCGGGATGGTGAAGCCCACATAGTCGGCGGTGATGGGCTTGGTGCGGCGCTCCGGCTTATCCATCAGCGCGCAGATGCGGATGGACGCCGGCTTCCGGGCCCGCAGCACATCCATCAGGTAGTACAGCGTATTGCCCGAGTCCAGGATGTCCTCCACGATGATGAGGTCCTTGCCCTCGATGGAGTCGGACAGGTCCTTTTTGATCTCCACCTGGCCGGAGCTGGTGGTGCCCGCCCCGTAGGAGGACACCGCCATAAAGTCCACCGTCACGTCCAGGTCGATGGCCCGGGTGAGATCGGCCATGAAGATATACGATCCCCGCAGCACGGAGATCAGCATGGGCGCCCGGCCCGCGTAGTCGGCGGTGATCTGCGCCCCCACCTCCCGGACGCGGCTGCGGAGCTGTTCCTCGGTGTACAGCACCTGTTCAATGTCTGGATGGATCATGTTCATTCTCCTCTACCGTTAAGATGATATGCAAAGCCGGTTCCCCCGGCGCCGCGAGAAATTCCTTGTCCGGGCCGAAGCCGCCCACCGCGGCCGCCTGCCCCCCGATCGCCAGCACCGGCACCAGCTCCCGGCGGCAGGCGGGCACCTTCCCCTCGAGCATCAGCTTTTTCACCGTTTTGGCGGGGCGCTTCCCCAAGGTGAGGGCGTCCCCCTCCCGCCGGGGGCGGACGGCGTACCTCCCCGGCTTCAAATAGAACTCCCGGGGGCTGACATATGCCTTTCCCGGACACTCCGCCCGGATACAGCGGATGATCCAGCTCCCCCAGCGGCTCTCGCCCTCCCCCAGCTCCACGGGCGCGGGGGGGACGGGCTCACTCAGGGGGGACAGTACCAGCAGGCCGTACTGCCGCCGAACGCTCCCCCCCGGCACGTCGATGCGGGCGGAGGGGTCGTCCCCCGCGGCCAGGGCCAGCATCCCGTCCAGATGGACGGCCTCGCCGGACAGCCCCGTCCGGTCCAGCAGCTGGGCGCAGGCCCGCAGGGCCAGGGGCCGGGGCGCCTCCCGCAGCGCCTGGATATTGACGGCCGTCCCCCCGGGGATGTCCAGGCCCTGACCGGCAAGCAGTTCTGCCTGCCGGGACAGCTCCTCCTCGTCCTCCCGGAGGCGGGCGGCGGCGGCGCAGATGTGCTCCGCCGCCCGGGGGTTCAGCTCCTCCAGCAGGGGGAGAAGCTGCCGGCGCACCCGGTTTCGGGTGTAGGCCGGGTCGGCGTTGCTCTCGTCCTCCACATGGGGGACGCCGTGTTCCTCCAAATAGTCCTCGATCTCTTGCCGGGTCACGCCCAGCATGGGCCGGACCACGTTCCCCCGGCGCTCTGGGATGCCCGTCAGCCCGTGGAGGCCGCAGCCCCGGATCAGGTTCATCAGCACCGTCTCCGCGTTGTCCCCGGCGTGGTGGCCGGTGGCGATGAGGGCGCAGCCCGTCTCCCGGGCGGCGTCCTCCAAAAAGCGGTAGCGCAGGATCCGCCCGGCCTCCTCCACGGAGAGTTTATTTTGAAAGGCGTGCTCCGCCACGTTTTCATGGCAGAGGGACACAGGGACGTCCTGCTTTTCGCACCAGTCCCGGACAAAGTCCTCGTCCCGCTGGGCGGAGGGGCGCAGGCCGTGGTTGAGGTGGGCCGCCCGCACCGTCCAGCCGTACCGCTCCCGCCCCTCCAGCAGGCGGCACAGCAGGTACATACTGTCCGCCCCGCCGGACAGGGCGCACAGCACCGCCGAGCCGGGGGGGACCAGGTCAAACCGGAAGCCGTCCATCACAGGTCCTCATCGTCGTACTGGTAGGCCAGGTTGCGGAACACGGTGAACTCCGGCCGCCACTCCATCATGACGGTGCCCGTCTCCCCGTGGCGGTTCTTCGCCACAATGCACTCCGCCACGTTGGGGTTTTCCGTGTCGTCCTCATAGTAGCTCTCCCGGTGGATGAACATGACGATGTCCGCGTCCTGCTCGATGGCGCCGGACTCCCGCAGGTCGGACAGCATGGGCCGGCGCTGGCCGGCGCTGCGGCTCTCGTTGGCCCGGGACAGCTGGGAGGCGCAGATCACCGGCACGTTCAGCTCCTTGGCCATCAGCTTCAGGGAGCGGGACATATCGGACACGATCTGCTGCCGGTTCTCGTTGTTCTTGGGCGGCCCCCCCGCCGAGGTCATGAGCTGGAGGTAGTCCACGATCACCAGCCCCAGGTCGTCAATGCGGCGGCACTTGGCGTTGATCTCCGCCACGGATAGGGAGGCGTCGTCGTCCAGGTACATCTTGGCCTGGCTCAGGCTGGCCACCGCCAGGGCCACCCGGCCCCACTCGTCCTCCCCCACAATCCGCCCGGTGGTCAGCTTCTTGTTGTCGATGAGGGCCTCGGTGGACACCAGCCGCAGCCCCAGCTGGGCCTTGCTCATCTCCAGGGAGAACACCGCCACGCTCTTGCCCGAGTGCTTGGCGGCCTCCACGCCGATGTTCATGGCCAGGGAGGACTTGCCCATGCCGGGCCGGCCCGCCACGATGATGAGGTCGGAGTCGTTCAGCCCCGAGATCCGCCGGTCCAGGTCCACAAGCCCCGTGGAGATGCCGGGGAACTCGCCCCCCTGGGCCTGCCGCTCCTTGATGGTCTCCCACACCTCGTTCATCACGGATGAGATGTGGCTCAGCCCCCGGGCGGAGCGGCCCTGCCGGATGGCGTAGATGCGCTGCTCCGCCGCCTCCAGGATCTGGGCGGCGGTGCCGCCCTCGGTGCGCACCAGCTCGGCCAGCTCCCCGGCGGTCTCCCCCACCCGGCGCAGCAGCGCCTTGTCCGCCACGATGTCCACATACTCCATCACGTTGGCGGCGGTGGGGGTGATCTCCATGAGCTGGCGCAGGTAGGGCACCGACGTGTTTTCGTCGTACACCCCGGCCTGCTTCATCCGGTCCACCACCGTCACCGGGTCGATGGTCTCGAACCGGTTGAACATGGTGAACAGCACCGAGAACAGGTCCCGGTTCTGGCGCATATAGAAGTCGTCGGGCCGCAGCCGCTCCATGACGGCGGGGACGCACCGCTCGTCGATGAGCATGGAGCCCAGCACCGCCTGCTCCGCCATCACGGAGTGGGGCAGCTGCAATTCCATCAGTTCTTCCGTGGGCACAGGCGGGGCCTCCTTTCAGCGGATGGGGTGTTCAATCGATTTTGGCCCCGCATTTGGGGCACTCGAAGGTCTTGCCCGTCTTGGGCAGGGTCTTGCCGCACTTGGGGCAGCGCCAGTATTTGTAGAGGATCAGGGCCATCACCACCCAAATGGCAAAGGCGGGCAGCAGGAGCAGCTGCTGCCTGAAGTAGACGGCCGTCAGAACGATGAGGATCGACGGCACCAGCAGCCGCCCGATGATGGCCTGGGCCTGTTTAGGCGTCCAGCGGCGGGGGGCGGGGGGCGCTTTTTCCTTTTTCGCCATGTTACTTGTCCTCGATGGCCAGCACGTGGATCACGCCGGACACCTCGCTGCCCAGCTTGCACTTCACGTCGAAGGCGCCGAAGGATTTGATGGGGTCGCTGAGCACGATCTTGCTCTTGCCCACGTCCAGGCCGAACTGCTTTTTCAGCTCCTCGGAGATCTCCTTGCTGGTGATGGAGCCGAACAGCTTGCCCCCCTGGCCCGCCCGGGCCTTGATCTTCACCTGCACGCCCTCCAGCCGCTCCGCCAGGGCCTGGGCCGCCGCCTTCTCCTCGGCCAGCCGGGCGGCCTTGGCCTTGTCCTGCATCTTCATGGTGTTCACGTTCTCCGCGGTGGCCTCCACCGCCAGCTTCCGGGGCAGGAGGAAGTTCCGCCCGTAGCCGTCGGACACCTCCACCATCTGGCCCTTCTTGCCCTGGCCCTTCACGTCCTGCTGTAAAATTACCTTCATGGTTGGTTCCCTCCTATGGATTCTGGGCGTATGCCCGCCGTAAAAATAAGTCTGCTGTTGTCACGCTGCGCCTGTTCGCGACGCGGTTCTAAGCCCTCCGACTCCGGTCTTAGCCCGCTGCTCACGACGGCTCCGCGCTTCTTTACTTGTCACGCTGCGCGCCCTCGCGACGGCGTCTAAGCCACTACGACTGCGCGCGCCGTTTCACGGCCCTTCGGGCCGTAAAGCCGTCCACTCCGCTTCGTGTCTTAGCCGCCTGCTTCCGGGCGCTCCGCGCTTCCCTCGAAATAGCTGTCCAGCACCGCGACCAGCTCCCGGCGCACCTCGTCCACCGTCCGGCCGGGGATCTGGGCCCCCGCCGCCGCCGCGTTGCCGCCGCCGCCCAGGGCCTCCACAATCACCTGCACATTGGTGGCGCCGATGCTCCTCGCGGAGACAACCACCCGCCCGTCGCCGTCCGGATAGAGGACGAAGGACGCGGAAATCCCCGCGATGTTCAGCAGCTCGTCCGCCGCCTGGGCGGCCGTCACCCGGCCCACCGTTTTGTCCACCGCGGCGATGGCGATGTCCTGCCGGTAGAGCTTGGCGGTCTGGATGATGCCGTATTTGGCCACCGCGTCTGCCAAATCGGTCTGGAACAGCCGGCGCACCTCGCCGGTGTCCCCCCCGGCCCGGCGGAGCATGGCCGCCGCCTCGAAGGTGCGGCCCCCCGTGCGCATGGTGAAGTTCTTGGTGTCCAGCATCAGCCCCGCCATCATGGCCTGGGCCTCGCCGGGGAGCAGGTCGGTGGGCTCCATCAGGTAGGCGATGAGCTCCGCCACCAGCTCGCAGGCGGAGGAGGCGTAGGGCTCGTGGAAGTTCAGCGCCGCCCCCTCGATATAGGTGGCCGCCCGCCGGTGGTGGTCGATGACCGCCACCTTGTTGCAGGAGGCCAGCAGCTCCCGGTCCTGCACCTGCTCGGGCCGGTTGGTGTCCACCACCACCAGCAGCGAGCGGGAGTCCGCCCGGAGCATGGCCTCCTGGGGGTCCAGGAACACGCCCTCGTACTGGGGCATGGCCCCCACCCGGCGGTACAGCTCGTCGGCGGGGGTGGGCGCGCCGTCCCGGACGATATAGTGGGGCACGCCCTTCATCCGGGCGATGGCGCACACCCCCACGGCGGCCCCCACCGCGTCCATGTCCGGGGCCTTGTGGCCCATCACCAGCACACAGGAGGCGTCCGCCACCAGCTCGCCCATGGCGGAGGCCATCACCCGGCTCTTGACCTTAGTGCGCCGCTCGGTCTCCTTGCTGCGCCCGCCGAAAAACTCAAAGGTAAAGCGGTTTTTCACCACCGCCTGGTCGCCCCCCCGGGACAGGGCCATCTCCACCGACAGGTTGGCGAAGCGGTACAGCTCGTCGAAGGTCTCCCCGTCCACCCCCACGCCGATGGACACGGTGGCGGCGATGCCGGCGGGGTTGAGCACCTCCCGCACGCTGTCCAGCACGGAGAACTTCTCCGCCTTGAAGCCCGCCAGGTACTGCTCCTCAAAGAGGAACAGGTACCGGTCCCGGTCCAGGCGGCAGAACACGCCGCGGGATTCCTCCGTCCAGGCGGTGAGCCGCTGGCTGATCTCGCTGAGCATGGCGGAACGGATATTCTCGTCCTGGCCCTTGATGGCGTCCTCGTAATTGTCCAGCAGCAGCAGGGCCAGCACCGGCCGGGTGGCCTTGAAAATATCCCGGGTCTCGGCCAGCTCCGTGACGTCCAGCCAGTAGGTGGTGGCCAGCACCCCCTGCTCGTCCCCCGCGGCGGGCCGGGCCATACCGCCGAACACCTGGTAGCGCCGCCCGTTCAGCTCCACCTCGTGGGGGCACTCGTTCTTGCCCTCCAGTAGCCAGCGGCTGTCGAAGTTGGGGGCCAGGTCGGCCAGCTTGGTGTCGAACATCCCCTCCCGGTCCCCGGTGAGGTGGAGGAAGCGGTCGTTGGACCACACCACCTCGTCGGTGTCCGGGCGGAACATGACCAGGGGCATGGGGCAGTTCAGGGTGCTGTCGCGGGTGGCCTGGTCCATGCTGTCCAGCAGCTCCTTGAGATACCGGGAGGCCTCCTTCTGCCTGCGCAGGCGGTCGGCCAGGTACGCCGCGAACAGCGCCGCCACCACCGCCAGCTCCGCCAGGGCGGCCTCCCGCCTGCCCAGCAGGGCGGTGACGCCGCAGAACGCCAGCATCACCGCAAAGTACAGCCCGACCCGGGGCGCCAGCATCCGCGTCAGCTTCTGATACACCTCGCACACCTCTTTCCGTCATGCCGCCGGGGCAGGGCATTCCATAGATAATAGATTATACCAAATCAAAACGGCAAAAACAAGGGCGCGGCGAATAATTCAAATAATTCATGCGCCGGTCCGGGCAGATTTGGAAAAAAGGTTGTTGCGTCCGGCGGGATGCGCTGGTATAATATAGGCAAAACACTTGAAAACCGGCATTCGGTTTTCAAGGCGGGCAGCGCCCGCCGGCCCACTTTACGGGCTGTGTCCTGCCCGCGGCGGCCGCAATGGCGGTCACGCCTGCCGATCTACTTCAACAAAGGAGCCGAGCCTTATGCTGGATATCAAAATCACCCGCACCGCCCAACCCAAGCCCCTGCCTGACCCCGACACGCTGGTGTTCGGCAAGGCCTTCACCGACCATATGTTCCTCATGGACTACGACGCGGGCCAGGGCTGGCACGACCCCCGGATCGTGCCCTACGGCCCCCTGCCCTTCGAGCTGTCCTGCATGGTGTTCCACTACGCCCAGGAGATCTTCGAGGGCATGAAGGCCTACCGCACCCCCGAGGGGAAGGTGCAGCTCTTCCGCCCCTATGAGAACGCCCGGCGGATGAATTCCTCCTGCCGCCGCCTGTGCATCCCCGAGATCCCGGAGGACGACTTTGTGCAGGCCGTCAAGGCCATTGTGGCCGCGGACAGCCAGTGGGTGCCCGGCAAGGCCGGCACCTCCCTGTATATCCGCCCCTTCATCATCGCCACCGACTGCTCCCTGGGGGTTCACGCCTCCCACAGCTACCTGTTCGCCATCATCTGCTGCCCGGTGGGGGCCTACTACCCCGAGGGCATCAACCCCGTGAAAATCTACGTGGAGGGCGAGGACGTGCGGGCCGTCCGGGGCGGCACCGGCTTCACCAAGTGCGGCGGCAACTACGCCGCCTCCATCCGCGCCGGCGAGCGGGCGGAGGGCCAGGGCTTCTCCCAGGTGCTGTGGCTGGACGGCGTCCACCGCAAGTATATCGAGGAAGTGGGCTCCATGAACGTGATGTTCAAAATCGGCGGCACGGTGGTCACGCCGGAGCTCACCGGCTCGGTGCTGCCCGGCATCACCCGCAAGAGCTGCCTGGAGCTGATGCGCGACTGGGGCTACACCGTGGAGGAACGGCTGATCTCCGCCAAGGAGCTGTTTGACGCCGCCCGGGCGGGCACCCTGGAGGAAGCCTGGGGCACCGGCACGGCGGCGGTGGTGTCCCCCATCGGCCTGCTGGCCCAGGGGGACGAGAAGGTGGAGGTCAGCGGCGGCAAAATCGGCCGGCTGACCCAGCGGCTGTACGACACCCTCACCGGCATCCAGTGGGGCACCGAGCCCGACCCCTACGGCTGGGTGGAGCCGGTAGAATAAAAGGAACGCATAAAACCCCCGGCGGTTCAACTCCGCCGGGGGTTTTCTTGTGCCTATTCTTCACTGACCGCGTTCTCAATTTCGATCATCAGCTGGTGAGGCGGAACATCCAATGCGCCCGCAATCTTGAACAAGGTGTCGATGGTGGGGCTGCGCAAACCGCGCTCGATCTTGCTGTAATGGGTTCGATCCAAGTCGGCCAGTCCACTAAGCACTTCTTGGGTCATGCCCTTTTCTATGCGGCATTTCTGGATGACTTTCCCGATCAGAACAGCATCGACCACGCGCATTCCCCCTTTGCGGTGTGTACAGCAGTGCGCCAAGCCCTCCCCCGCAAGGGGAGGCTTTAAAGCGCCTTCGCCGCCCCGATGAACTCCCGGAACAGCGGGTGGGCCCGGTTGGGCCGGGACTTCAGCTCCGGGTGGAACTGCCCCGCCACAAACCAGGGGTGCCCCGGCAGCTCGATCATCTCCACCAGCCGCCCGTCCGGGGACAGCCCGGACAGCGACAGCCCCGCACGCTCCAGCGCCTCCCGGTACTCGTTGTTGAACTCGTAGCGGTGGCGGTGCCGCTCGCTGGTCTCGTCCGCCCCGTAGATGGACGCCGCCAGCGAGCCCTCCTTCAAGCGGCAGGGATAGCTGCCCAGCCGCATGGTGCCGCCCTTGGCTGTCACCCCCACCTGGTCGGGCATCAGGTCGATGACCGGGTGCGGGGTCTGGGGATCCAGCTCCGCCGAGTGGGCCCCCGCCAGGCCGCACACGTTCCGGGCGAACTCCACCACCGCCAGCTGCATCCCCAGGCAGATGCCCAGGAAGGGGATCTTGCGCTCCCGGGCGTACCGGATGGCCTCGATCTTCCCCTCGATGCCCCGGCTGCCGAAGCCGCCGGGCACCAAAATGCCCTGGGCGTCCGCCAGCAGCTTGTCCGCGGTGTCCGCTGTGACCTCCTCCGAGTTCACCCAGCGCACCTCCACCGACACGCCGTTCTCAATGCCCCCGTGGGTGAGGGCCTCCGCCACCGACAGGTAGGCGTCGTGGAGGGCCACATACTTGCCCACCAGCGCGATGGTCACCTTCCCCGTGGGGTGCTTGGCCCGGTATACCATGGTGGCCCACTCGGTGAGGTCCGGCGCGTGGCAGATCAGGCCTAAGCGCCGCACCACCACGTCCGCCAGCCCCTCCCGCTCCAGCATCAGTGGCACCTCGTACAGCAGCTCCGCCGTCAGGTTGGGGATGGCGTGGTCCTTGGGGATGTTGCAGAACAGGGAGATCTTGTCCAGGATCTCCTGGGGGATGGGGGCGTCGCTGCGGCACATGATGACGTCCGGCTGTATGCCCAGGGACAGCAGCTCCTTGGCGGAGTGCTGGGTGGGCTTGGATTTCAGCTCCCCGGAGCCGGGGATGGACACGATCAGCGAGACGTGGATAAACATCACGTTCTGCCGCCCCCGCTCGGCGGCCACCTGCCGGATGGCCTCCAGGAAGGGCTGGGACTCGATGTCGCCCACGGTGCCGCCGATCTCCACGATGGCCACGTCGGCGTCCTCGCCCTCCAGCGTGTAAATGCACCGCTTGATCTCGTCGGTGATGTGGGGGATGATCTGCACCGTACCGCCTAAATAGTCCCCCGCCCGCTCCCGGTTCAGCACGTTCCAGTACACCTTACCGGAGGACACGGAGGAGTTGAAGGTCAGGCTTTCGTCGATAAACCGCTCATAGTGGCCCAGGTCCAGGTCGGTCTCCGCCCCGTCGTCGGTGACGAACACCTCCCCGTGCTGGTAGGGGGACATGGTGCCGGGGTCCACGTTCAGGTAGGGGTCCAGCTTCTGCACCCGCACCCGCAGGCCCCGCTGCTTTAAGAGCCGCCCCAGGGACGCCGCCGTGATGCCCTTGCCCAAGCCGGACACCACGCCGCCGGTGACAAAGATGAATTTCGTGCCTTTCGCCATAGGTATTCCTCCCTTGGGGCAGGGACGGCCCCCTTGCCCCGGACCCCTTTGCCCGGCCTGCCCGTTTTTTCCACTTTCAGACGGTTTATTTTACGCCCCCCCGGGGCGGCAGTCAAGGGAAGAAGCGCACAAAAATGCGGAACCGGGGGAAATTTCCCCCGGCCCCGCCTGTGTCCCGCTCAATACTCCCAGTCCGCCGGATCCCGGCTGACTTCAATGGCTTCAGAATTGGGGGAGCTCAACTGATCCGCGCCCACCGCATAGCCCCCGTGCTGATCCGGCACCACCCATTCCCGGTCAAATTCGTCCTTCACCACCGCGGCGACGCAGTAGGTGTGGCCCACCTCCATCTGGATTCTATCTTCCTCCAGCCGGAAGGTGTGCCAGCTGCCGGTGGATCCGTCCTGCCGCCCCTCATCGGTGAGCCACCGCACCAGCTTCCGGTCCCGGAACAGGCCCACCCGCAGGCTGGCCAGCCTGGGGGAATTGCCATAGGCGTCAAAGCAGTACACGTCCACCGGCTCCACGGTGACGGTCCAGGCCGAAGCCTCCTGGGTTTTGGTGGCTCCGGACACCCCGCCGGAAAGGCTGATATCGGGGAAGCTCTCCGAATACAGGTAAGTGAACTCCTCCAGCACCTGGGTCTGCCGCTGGTCCCCATTGAGGAAGGCCGCGGACACCGTGATCTCGTCGGTGAGGGGGGCGGTGAGCCGGGCGGTAAAGGCGTGGTTCTCCCCCAGCTCCCCCGGCACGGTGACGGTCTCCCCGCCGCTCACCAGGGTGAACTCCGCCGTCATCCCCTCCACATAGGTGCGGGGCACCGCCCGGGCCTCGATGGTGACGGTGTTGGCCCGGCAGTCCGTCTCCACCACCCGGGCGCTCTGCTCCGCCGTCAGGGCGTTCTGGCTCTGGAGCACCTCCTCCACCCGGCTGGTGATGGTCCCGATCTGACGGTTCACATCGGACTGTATATTGGCCACCGCCGTTTGCAGATCCCGGGTTTCCTGCCGCATCTGATCCAGCCGGAAGAACAGGTTGTAGGACAGGTACGCGGCTGCCGCCGCCACAAAGAAGGTGACCCATGACCACCGCCAGCGGCGGCGCTTGGGTTTCTGGGGCTCCGGGTGTTCCGGTTCCCCGCCCCCCTCCGGCTCCACTGTCTCCCGCAGGATCACGGTGTGCTCCGGGGGGCGGGCGTCCAGGTAGCGCCCCACGATCTCCTCCACCATGCGCAGCTGTTCTGGGGTGAGCTCGGGCCGCTCCGGGGCCTCGTCCTCCTCGCCTAAAAGCCAGCCCACCGACACGCCGAATTCCCGGCTCAGGGTGACCAGCTTCTCGATCTCGGGGAGGGCGGCGTCCGACTCCCATTTATAGATGGCCTGCCGGGACACCCCCAGCCTGTCCCCCAGCCCCTCCTGGGACAGGCCAAGCTCCTTCCGCTTCTGCGCGATCCGCTGTCCCACCGTCATAGGCGGCACCTCCTTTTCCCCCTTATTTTAGCATAATGCGGCCGGCCCGCACCACCAATCCAGGGTTATTTTTTTGTCAACCAGGGGTTTACACGCCCCGCTGTCCGTTGACGGGGCCCGCCGCCTGTGCTAAAATACCGGCAGCGCCGCAAGGCGGACTATGTGTTTGGAGATGAGGGAGATGTTCAACCTGTTCAAGAAGAAGGACGCCGCCGCCCCGGAGGAGCGTGTGGCCGCCTGCCTGCAAAACAAGGACTACGCGGGGCTGGCCAGGGCGTATTACGATATGGGCTGCGCCGCGCTGGCGGCGGGGGACCAGGGCCGCGCCATGCTGTGGCTCAGCCGGGCGGACACGGTATACAGCGCCCGTGACGACGTATACGACAAGGTGGGGGAAAAAATCACCGACGACTGCTCCAACAAAATCGACGCCCTGGAGGACGCCCCCCTGCTCGTCAACCAGATCGAGGAGGAGGTTGTGGACAGGGCCGCGGGCCTGGGCGACGTCCAGATCCGGGTGTGGTCGCTGCTGTCCCTGGCGCGGCTGGTCCCCGTGGCGGACCGGCTGGGCGCGCTGCCCGGCTGCGGGGTGCTGGGAAAGCTGGGGAAGTGCCTGGGCCTGGCCGTCCAGTCCTTCCAGAACCCCATCACCCCGGACGAATTCGATTTCATCGGGGGCGTGTGCGGCGAGCTGTCCCAGCTCAGCGATTCCGAGGCTTTCTTTGCCGGCGGCGGGATCCCCTGCGCGGCGGGCGCGCCGCTGGAGGTGTTCGACCTCAACGGCCTGACCATGCTGCTGAATATGGAGGCCTTTTTCGGCGGCCACCTGCACACCCTGGCGGGCGACCCGGTCAGCGACGCGGGGGAGATGGTCCCCTGCGCCCTGCTGCCCGACTATTGGACCCGCACCGTGGGCGGCGGCATCCGGCAGCTCCCCCAGGTGGAGGCGGAGCTGGCCCGGATCTGGGACGACTGCGCGTTCGTCCGCTCCGGCCCCACCTGGAGCGCGGTGGCCCAGCGGGTGACCCAGTACAGGGCGCTGGATATCTTCGCGGTGTGATCCGCCCCACTGACGCACGGAACGCAGCCCCCCGGCTCTGCCGGGGGGCTGTTTTTTATTTGTGGTAGAGCTGCTGGTTGCTCTGGTATTTCGGCGTGCAGGTGAGGCGCAGGCCCAGCCTCGAATAGGTGGAGCTGTCGGCGGCGGTGAGGATGACCGACGAGTGGGCCTCGCAGTCCCGGAGCTGGTCCAGGCTGTCCAGCGCCCGGGCCGCCAGGGGCACCGTGGCGGTGGAGATGGCCAGGGCGATGAGCGCCTCGTCGCTGTGCAGGCGGGGGTTGCGGCTGCCCAGGTGGCCCACCTTCAGGGCCTGGATGGGCTCGATGGCCTCCCGGGCGATGAGGTGCTCCTTCCGTCCGATGCCCGCCAGCGCCTTCAGGGCGTTGAGCAGCGCGGCGGCGGCGGCCCCCATCAGCTCCGAGGTCTTGCCCACCGCGATCCGGCCGTCGGGCAGCTGGATGGCCGCCGCGGGCTCGCCCCGCTCCGCCTCCATGTCCTCGGCGGCTTTGATCACGGGCCGCAGCGGCCGCCCCGCCTGGGCCTGCTTCATCAGCAGCTCCAGCTTGTACACGATCTCGTCGCTGCCCTGGCCCCGGCGGCGGTCGCACTGGGCGGCGTAGTACCGGCGGACGATCTCCTGCCGGGCCGCGTCGCACACGGCGCCGTCGTCCACAATGCAGTTGCCCGCCATGTTCACCCCCATGTCGGTGGGGGACTTGTAGGGGCTGCCCCCCATGATCTCCCCGAACATGGCCTGGAGGACGGGGAAGACCTCCACGTCCCGGTTGTAGTTCACCGTGGTCTCCCCGTAGGCCTGGAGGTGGAAGGGGTCGATCATGTTCACGTCGTTGAGGTCGGCGGTGGCGGCCTCGTAGGCCAGGTTCACCGGGTGCTTCAGGGGCAGGTTCCAGATGGGGAAGGTCTCGAACTTGGCGTACCCCGCCCGCACCCCCCGGATATGGTGGTGGTAGAGCTGGGACAGGCAGGTGGCCATCTTCCCCGAGCCGGGGCCGGGGGCGGTGACCACCACCAGGGGCCGGGAGGTCTCGATGTAGTCGTTTTTGCCGAAGCCGTCCTCGGACACGATCCGCCCCACATCGTGGGGGTAGCCGGGGATGGGGTAGTGGAGGTACACCCGCACCCCCAGGTCCTCCAGCCGGCGCTTGAAGGCGTCCGCCGCGGGCTGCCCGGCGTACTGGGTAATGGTGACGCTGCCCACATACAGCCCCTTGTCCCGGAAGGTGTCGATGAGGCGCAGCACGTCCTCGTCGTAGGTGATGCCCAGGTCGCCCCGCACCTTGTTCTGCTCGATGGCGGAGGCGTTGATGACGATCACGATCTCCACGCTGTCCCGCAGCTCCAGCAGCATCCGGATCTTGCTGTCCGGGGCGAAACCGGGCAGCACCCGGGCGGCGTGGTGGTCGTCAAACAGCTTGCCGCCGAACTCCAGGTAGAGCTTGCCGCCGAACTGGGCGATCCGCTCCCGGATGTGGGCGGACTGGGTCTCCAGGTATTTCTGGTTGTCAAATCCGATCTGGCTGGCCATAATTTTGCGGGGCCGCCCACAGGCGCGGCCCCTCCCCCCTCTCTGCGCGTTCCATCAAATCTTAGCACAACCGCGCCCAATCGGCAAGAAAAAATCGCTCAATTTTGGAAGGCCTTCCCCGGAAAAAAAAGGCCGCCGCCGGAAACCGGCGGCGGGGGATATGTAGGTTACAGGGGCGCGTCGCAGAAGGCGCAGCAGTCCACGCCCCCCGCCTTCTTCACCAGCGGGGGCAGGTAGTGCTCCGTCTGGGTGATGCACCGGGGGTTACGGCACACCGGGCCGCGGCCGATCTCCACCGGGCCGGGCTGCATCCGGGGCTGATTGGCCAGGTCGGCCAACAGGGCCATCCGGGAGTACATCCCGTACCGGGCCTGCTCGAAATACACCGCCCGGGGGTCGTCGTCCACGTCCACGGCGATCTCGTCCACCCGGGGCAGGGGGTGCATCACCAGCAGCTTCTCCCTGGCCCGGGCCAGCTTGGAGCGGGTGAGGATGTAGATGCCCTTGCACCGCTCGTACTCCAGGGGGTCGATGAACCGCTCCCGCTGGATGCGGGTCATGTACAGCACGTCCAGCTGGGGGATGACGGGGTCCAGCCCGGACACCTCCAGGAAGGGCATATTGTGCTCCTTCATGAACCGGCGCAGGTACTCGGGGATGGCCAGCTCCGGGGGCGCGATGAGGAAGAAGCGGATGTCCTTGAACTTGGCCAGCGCCTTGATGAGGGAGTGGACGGTGCGGCCGTTTTTCAAATCGCCGCATAGGCCCAC
>CATLEJ010000004.1 GCA_949916125.1 uncultured Oscillospiraceae bacterium | reverse complement strand
GGGCGCGCCCTTGTCGGGGGGGGGGGGGGGGGGGGGCCTGCCGTCCTTCTGGGCGGCGGGCTTCTGCTCCCCCTTGGGGGCGGGGGCGGCGGGCTTGGCCTTGGACGGCTCGTGGTATACGTCGGCATAGATGGACTCGATGGAGTCCACCTGGTTGTGCTGGGTCAGGTGCTCAAAGATAATGGACAGCTCCCGGTCGGTCAGGGTTTTGGTGGGAGACACGGTCTCCTTGGTGTGCTCGGCCAGAATGGCGATAATGGCTTTGGCTTGCATCCCAAAGTCCTTGGCCACGTCCCGGGCGTTCAGTTTCGCAAGGCTCAAACAGGCCACCTCCTAAATCTCACGGACAGCGGGCTTTTTCTGAGCCCGCGGCTTCTTCTTTTCCTCCAGCAGGGACGCCATGGGGCGCAGGGCTTCGTCCCGCAGGGCCAGCTTTCCCGCCAGCGCGGCGGCCAGCCCCCGGTCGGTGAGGGCCGCCATGGCGCACACCGACCGCCCCAGGGCCCCGCCCAGCTCCTCCTTCGTCCAGGGGGCCGGAATCCACGGGACGCCCCCGGCTTCCGCCCAGCGGCGGGCGCGGTCTGCGCTGTTCCCGGCGGCGTCGGCGGCGGTGAGCACCAGCTCGGCCCGGCCGGTTTTGCAGGCCTCCGCCACCGGCTCCTCGCCCACGGCCAAGTGGTTCCCCCGCAGGGCCAGGCCCAGCAGGGACAGGGCGTTGTCAGTCACCAACCTCACCCGCCTTCATCTGGGCCTCCAGGCCCTCCCACACCTCGGGGGGCATGGGGGCGGACAGGGCCCGCTCGATGGCGCGGCTCTTTTTCGCCCGGGCCAGGCAGGCGGGGTTGGGGCACAGGTAGGCCCCCCGGCCCGGCTTTTTCCCCCGGAAGTCCAGGGACAAGTCCCCCTCAGGGGAGCGCACCACCCGGATCAGCTCCGGTTTGGGCTTCATCTCCCGGCAGCCCAGGCATTGCCGCATAGGTATTTTTTTCGGCATGGTGTTCTCCCCCTTCTTTTGGGTAATTCGGAATGTGGGAACCGGGCCGGCGGGGACGCCGGCCCCTACGGTGCATGATTTGCCGTTGGTGGGCGTAGGGGCCGCTGTCCTCAGCGGCCCTTGGGATCATACATCGGATCCGCCCTGCCTCTCATTCTTCTTCCGCCTCGATCTCCGTCTCCTCCGCAGGGGCCTCCTCCTCGGGGGGCTCGGGGGCGCTGGCGGGACGGATGTCGATTTTATAGCCCGTCAGACGGGCGGCAAGCCGGGCGTTCTGCCCCTCCTTGCCGATGGCCAGGGACAGCTGGTCGTCGGGCACCACCACCCGGCAGCTCTTGCCCTCCTCCAGCTCGGTGACACTGAGCACGTCGGCGGGGGCCAGGGCGGCGGCCACATACTGGCCGGGGTCCTCCGACCACTTGATGATATCCACCTTCTCGCCCCGCAGCTCCTCCACCACGGCGTTGACCCGGGCGCCCCGGGGGCCTACGCAGGCGCCGATGGGGTCCACGTTCTCGTCGTCGCTCCACACGGCCAGCTTGGTGCGGCTGCCCGCCTCCCGGGCGATGGACATGACCTGCACCGTGCCGTCGTAGATCTCGGGCACCTCCAGCTCAAACAGCCGCTTCACCAGGCCGGGGTGGGTCCGGGAGATGAGCACCTGGGGCCCCCGGCTGGCCTGCCGGACCTCCACCACGTACACCCGAACCCGGTCGCCCTCGTGGATGACCTCGCCCTTGACCTGCTCGCCGGCGGACAGGAAGGCGTCGGTGAACTCGGAGCCGGAGGTGAGCCGGATGGCCACCGAACCGCTGCGCTCGTCCACCCGGGTGACGGTGCCCGTCAAAATCTCGTGCTCCTTGGCGGAGAACTCGTCGAAGATCATGCCCCGCTCCGCCTCCCGCATCCCCTGGATGATCACCTGGCGGGCGGTCTGGGCGGCGATGCGCCCGAAGTTTTTGGGCTTGATCTCAATGCGCAGCACGTCCCCCAGCTGGGCCCGGGGCAGGGCGTTCCGGGCGTCCTCCAGGCTGATCTCGGTGTGGGGATTGTCCACCGCCTCCACCACGTCCTTCTTCACGTACATCCGCACGGTCTGGGCTTCCTCGTTGGCGTCCACCACCACGTTGTCCGTGATCCCCTCGTGGTCCCGCTTGTAGGCGGCCACCAGGGCCTGGGTGATCTTCTCCAGCATATAGGCCTTGGGGATCCCCTTTTCCTTTTCAATATCGGAGATGGCGGCGAAAAATTCCCTCGTATCCAGCTCCGTGCTTTTCGCGGCGTTCTTTTTCTTGGCCATATCGCATCGACTCCTTAAAACTCGACGTGCAGCCGCACCTGGGCCACGTCTTTCTTCTCAAAGCGCGCGCCGTCCACCAGGACGGCCCCGTCCTCATAGCCGGTGAGGGTCCCGGTGACCTCCTTGCGCCCGTCCACAGGGCGGTAGAAGCGCACGTCCACCGTTTGGCCCATGCAGGCGGCGAAGTGGGCGGGCTTCTTCAGCGCCCGATCCAGCCCGGCGGAGGACACCTCGAAGGTATAGCCGCCCTCGATGGGGTCCGCCTCGTCCAGCGCGTCAGACAGGGGGCGGGAAACGGCCTCGCAGCAGTCGATGTCCACGCCGCCCGGACGGTCGATATAGACCCGGAGGAACCACTCCCCGGCCTCCTTGACATATTCCACATCCCAGAGGGTGCAGCCCGCCCGCTCCACAATGGGCAGGGCCAGGGCGGCCACCGCGTCGGTCACCTTTGGCATATAAAAACTCCTCTCCGCGCAACCGGCTTTTTTGGGGCCCCCACAAAGCTGTCCGCCCCGCTTCGGAGTTAGCCCGCTGCTCACGACGGCTCCGCGCTTCCGCTGTTGTCACGCTGCGCCTGTTCGCGACGCGGCTCTAACTCCTCCGACTGCGCAAATTGTCCTGCGCCGCCCTCGGCGGCTCCGGCCAATTCGCTCCGCTTCGGAGTTAGCCCGCTGCTCACGACGGCTCCGCGCTTCCGCTGTTGTCACGCTGCGAAGCGGCCAGGACGCTCGGTCGCTTTCGCTGCGACTCAAGCAAAATCCAGTCCCATTTCGTGGGCCTTGGGCTTTTGCTTTCGCTCCACTCCAAGCTTCCTCGCTGTCCGCTTCTCCGCGCTTCCTCTCAAAAGAAGGAGTGAGGCCCGCGCCTCACTCCCTTCTACCTTACATAACAAGCGTAGTTTACCACGGATTGCCTGGGATTGCAACCCCTATCCGCAAATTTTTCCGCCCCTTTACAGCCCTGTGAGGTCGAAAGCGGGGATAAACCCCTCCCCGCAGGAGCCCAGCTCCTGGACGTACCCGGACAGGCCCAGGTTCTCCATATACTCTCTTGCCGTCCGCAGCTCGGAGGGCCGCAGGGGGCGGCGCAGCTCGGGGAAGCCGTCCAGCGCCCCCACGGGGGTGTACTGGGCCATAAGGGAGAACAGCACCGCCCCCGGGGGGAACGCCGACGCCGCCCAGTCCATCACGGCCTTGGCCTCCGGCACCCGCCCCGGCAGGATCAGGTGCCGGATGAGCACCCCGCTTTTCAGCAGGCCGTTTTCCAGCCGGACGGGGCCCCGCTGGCGGTACATCTCCAAAATGGCGGCTTTGGCGGCCTCCGGGTAGTCCGCCGCGCCGGAATACCGGCCAGCCAGCTCCGGCGTGACATACTTCAGGTCGGGCAGGTACACGTCCACCTTCCCCTCCAGTGCGCGCAGCACGTCCGCCCGCTCGTACCCGCCGCTGTTCCACACCACGCTCAGGCCGCCGGGGACGGGCCGTTCCAGCACCCGGGCCAGCACATGGGTGAACTGGGTGGGGGTGACCAGCTCGATGCAGGCGGCCCCCTGGTCCGCCAGCCGCTGGAAGACGGCGTACAGCTCGTCGTCCGTCAGCGGCCTGCCCAAGCCCTCCCGGCTGATGGGGGCGTTCTGGCAGAACACGCACCCCAGGGTGCAGCCGGAGAAGAACACCGTCCCCGCCCCGGCGCTGCCCGAGATGCAGGGCTCCTCCCAGAAATGGAGGGCGGCCCGGGCGCACACGGGGCGGCTGGGCATCTGGCAGAAGCCCTCCCCGCGGCTTTCGTCCCGCAGGGCCCCGCACCGCCGGGGGCAGAGGTTACAGGTCATGGGCCCTCCGCCAGTCAGAACCGAGGTCGCCCGCCTTCCAGTGTTTCCGGCACAGGCCGATGTAGCAGTCGTTGGCGCCCAGCACCACCTGCTCCCCCTCCTTGAGCACCACGCCGTTTTTGTCAAACCGGGCGTTGCAGATGGCCTTTTTGCCGCACCAGCAGATGGTCTTGACCTCCTCGATGACGTCCGCGCAGGCCAGCAGGGCCTCCGAGCCGGGGAACAGCCGCCCGCTGAAGTCGGCCCGCAGGCCGTAGCAGATCACGGGCACATTCAGGCCGTCCACGATCTCCGTCAGGTAGTCCACCTGGGCGCGGGTGAGGAACTGGGCCTCGTCCACAATGACGCACTGGTGGCGTGTGATGTCCTCCGGCGGCATTTTTTCCAGGTCCTCAAACCACACGCAGGCGTAATGAAGCCCGATGCGGGAGTTGACCACCCGCTCCCCCTCCCGCTGGTCCAGGGCGGGCTTCACCATCAGGGCGCTCTGGCCCCGCTCCTCGTAGTTATACCGCACCATCAGCGCGTTGGCCGACTTGCTGGACCCCATCACGCCGTAGCGGAAATACAGCTTTGCCATCTACTCTCCCCCGTTCAGTCTCTCTTTCGCGCACCCCAGCGCCCGCTCGAAGGCGTTGGGCACGGCATATTTCTCCTCCAATTCGTCCCCGCCGGCCCACACCCAGCCGGGAGGCAGGGCGTCCCCGCCCGCCTCCACCGCCCGCAGGGCCATGCGCCACTCAATATGGGTGAAAATGTGCCTCGCCTGTCCTGCGTATGCCTCGGACAGCGCTTCGATCCCCCACGACTGCGGCAGGGGGCCGTCCCCCGGCTCGTTGGGAAACTCCCACAGCCCCGCCAGCAGCCCCTTATCCGGGCGGCGGCGCAGGGCCACGCCGTCCTCCCAAAAAATGAGCCACACCGTGCGCTCCTCCACCCGGCGGGGCTTTTTGGGGGCCTTCACGGGCAGCTCGGCGGTGCACCCCCGGGCCAGGGCGGCGCAGAAGCCCTTTGCCGGGCACCGTTCACACAGCGGCGCGCCGTTGGGCAGGCACACCGTGGCCCCCAGCTCCATCAGCGCCTGATTGTACGCCCCCGCCGCGTGCAGGGGGATGGCGGCCCGGATGGCCTGGGCGACCTTTTTCTTCATCTGGGGGCTGGCGATGTCCCCCTCGTCCCCGCAGATGCGGGCGTACACCCGCAGCACATTGCCGTCCACGGCGGGGACGGCCTGCCCGAAGGCGATGGAGCAGACGGCCCCGGCGGTGTAGTCCCCCACCCCCGGCAGGGCCCGCACCGCGGCGTAGTCCGACGGGAACGCCCCGCCGTACCGCTCCACAATGACCTGCGCCGCCTTTTGCAGGTTCCGGGCCCGGCTGTAGTAGCCCAGCCCCTGCCACAGCTTGAGCAGCCTGTCCTCCGGCAGGGCGGCCAGGGCGGCCACGTCGGGGGCCGCCTCCAGAAAGCGCCTGTAATAGTCCAGCACCGCCGCCACCCGGGTCTGCTGGAGCATCACCTCCGACAGCCACACATGGTAGGGCGTGGGGTCGTCCCGCCAGGGGAGCCGCCGGGCGTTGTCCCGGTACCACTCCAGCAGGGGGACGGTCAGCTTGTCCAACGGGTTCACGGCGGGCCTCCCTGTCTTACGCTTGTTCCTATCAGTGTACCATATTTCTCCGTGAGTTTCAACGGCGGAATATCCTCCCACTTGAATTCCTATCAAACATATGGTATTTTTAGAGCAGCAATTTTTTCACAGCCGTTCCGGGCCGCCCAGACGGCCCGCCGGGAGGGACACACCATGAAAATTTCCACAAAAGGGCGCTACGCCCTGCGGCTGATGGCGGACATCGCCCAGCACGGGGACGGCCGGCCGGTATCCCTCCGGGACGCCGCGCGGCGGCAGCAGCTCAGCGACAAATACCTGGAGCAGATCGTCACCCCCCTGGCCCGGGCGGGGCTGCTGCGCTCGGTGCGGGGGGCCGGGGGCGGCTACCTGCTCACCCGGAGGCCGGAGGAATACTCCGTGGGCGACATCCTCCGCCCCCTGGAGGGCGACCTGGCCCCGGTGGAGTGCGCCACCGACGGCAGCTTCTGCGCCCACAGCTGCGACTGCGTGACGGTGGAGCTGTGGCAGGAGATCCACCGGGCGGTGTCCGCCGTGGTGGACGGCACCACCCTGGCCGACCTGGTGCGGCGGCAGCAGGACAGGCAGGACCCGGGGGGAAGCTGCGGCGAGGCCCCGTAGCGGCCCGGGGCCCTTGCATTTTTCCGTTCCCGTGATATAATTCCTTTCAAAATCGTTGCCTTTGGGCGGCACGGCCCTTCCCTGCCGCCCGGATTGGAGATACCCATGGATTACTTTCACCTGTCCGGCGGGCGGGACGACGCGGAGCGTATCAGCGCCCTGGGCCTGGCCCACCTGGGCGACGGGGTGTACGAGCTGATGGTGCGCTCCTGGCTGTGCCTCCACGGCAAGGCCACCAACGCCGGCCTGCACAAGGCCGCCGTCCGGTATGTGGCCGCCCCCGCCCAGGCGAGGCTGGCCCACGCCATCCTCCCCCTTTTGAGCGAGGATGAGCAGGCTGTCTACCGCCGGGGCCGCAACAGCCACACCGCCACCGTCCCCAAGGGGGCCAGCGTAGGCGAGTACCACGCCGCCACGGCGCTGGAATCCCTGTTTGGCTGGCTGTACCTGCAGGGGAAAACCGACCGGCTCAACGAGCTGTTTGACGCCATGATGGAGGAGGCCGACCATGCCATTTGACTCGTCGGCGCAAAGTCCGCTCTACTCGGAACGGCCTTGCGGCCATTCCTCGCGCCGCTCCCTTGCGCCTCCTCTCCCCACGAAAGCGGAAGGACGCTTTCGCGGGGGCCCCGAAATCTGCTTGGAGGGAAACGTAAATTATGCCTTTTGACGCTATCTTTATGACCGCGCTGGCCGGGGAACTGCGAAGCACCCTCATCGGCGGCAAGGTGGACAAGCTCTACCAGCCCGCCCGGGACGAGGCGGTGCTCCATATGCGGGCGGGACGGGAGAACGTCCGCCTGCTGCTGTCCGCCAGCCCCGCCCACCCCCGGGCCCAGCTCACCAAGGTCCCCCGGGAGAACCCGGAGACGCCCCCCATGTTCTGTATGCTGCTGCGCAAGCACTTCACCGGGGCCCGGCTGCTGGAGCTCACCCAGCCCTCCATGGAGCGGCTGCTGGACTTCCGCTTCGAGACGCTGGACGAGCTGGGCGACCGGGTGGAGCGGCGGCTGGTGCTGGAGTGCATCGGGCGCAAATCCAACCTGATTATGCTGGACGGCGCGGGGCGCATCACCGACTGTATGCGCCGGGCGGACGGGGATCTGTCCGCCAAGCGCCCCGTCATGCCGGGGCTGTACTACGCCCCCCCGGAGCCCACCGGCCGGCTGGATCCCTCCCGCCTGGCCCCCGAGGAGCTGCGCGCCTTGATCCTGGCCAACGCCCCCGAGGGGGACGGCCAGGACAAGTGGCTGCTGGACAGCTTCAACGGCCTGTCCCCCCTCACCGCCCGGGAGCTGGCGTTCCAGGGGGACGGCGCCCGGGACGGGCTGGCGGACCGCTTTGCCCAGCTCATAGACCGGGTGCGGGCCGGGGACTATACCCCCACCGCCCTGCTCCGGGACGGGAAGCCCTTCGACTTCACCTTCCAGGCCGTGCTCCAGTACGGCCCCTCGGTGGAGCTGCGCCGGTACCCCACCTTCTCCGCCCTGCTGGACGACTTCTACGAGCAGAAGGAGGCCCAGGAGCGGGTACGCCAGCGGGGGCAGGACTTCATCCGCTCCGTCACCCAGGCCCGGAACCGCACGGCGAAGAAGATCGCCAACCAGGAGGGGGACCTGGCCCGCACCGCCGACCGGGAGAAGCTGCGCCAGTACGGCGATATCATCACCACCAACTTCTATCAGATGAGCAGGGGCCAGACCGTCCTGCGGGCGCAGAACTATTACGACCGGTCGGCCGGGGACGTGGACATTCCCCTGGACCCCCTGCTCACCCCCCAGCAGAACGCCGCCAAGTATTACAAGGACTACAAAAAGGCCCAGAAGGCGGAGGAAATGCTGACCATCCAGCTGGAGAAGAACCGGGGCGAGCTGGATTACCTGGACAGCGTGCTGCAAATGATCACCCTGTCCGAGGGGGACAAGGACCTCCAGGAGATCCGCCAGGAGCTGATGGACAACGGCTACCTCAAGCAGCACAAGCGGAAGATGACCGGCAAGGGCCGGGTGAAGGTCGTGCGCGCCAAGCCCATGGAGTTCCGCTCCTCCTCCGGCCTCACCATCCTGGTGGGCAAGAACAACAGCCAGAACGACCGGCTGACCACCAGGGACGCGGACAAGCGGGACCTGTGGCTCCACGCCCAGAAGCTCCACGGCTCCCACGTCATCTTGAAAACCGGCGGCGCGGAGCCGGACGAGGCCTCCCTCACCGAGGCGGCCATGCTGGCGGCCTGGTTCTCCCAGGGCCGGGAGTCCGGGCAGGTGCCGGTGGACTACACCCCGGTGAAGGCGGTGAAGAAGCCCGCCGGCGCCAAGCCGGGCTACGTGATTTACAACACCTGCCGCACCGTATACGTCACCCCCAGCCAGGAGCTGGTGCGGGCGCTGAGCCGTCGTGAGTAGCGCGGATGGAGCGCAGCGAGACCGAGCGCAGGCCCGCGCAGCGGGCCGGAGACCAGGCCGAGACGGAGCGAAGCCGCGCGTTGCGAACAGGCGAAGCGTGACGATGCGGGCGCTGCGGGGCTGGAAACAGAATCGAGGGAATCCGCATGGAGAAAAAACTGACAACCGAGGAGCTGCGCCGCAGGGCGCAGGCGTTTTTGGACTACCGCGCCCGGGAGACCCCCCAGGCCGCCCCCGACCCCTCCGCCGCCCTCACCTTAGTGGGCTGCGACGGACCCGCCGGCTCGCTGGTGCTGGCCTACGAGACTAAGCCCTGGATGGCCAACATCTGGGGGGTGGTCCACGGCGGCGTCATCGCCACCCTGGTGGACACCTGTATGGGCATCACCTGCGGCGTCCAGTGCGGGCTCATCACCCCCACCGTGTCCATGACGGTGAACTATGCCCGCCCGGTGCCGCTGGACGCCCTGATCCATGTGCGCACCCGCACGGTCCGGTGCGGGGCCACCTCCGGCCACATCGACGCGGAGGTCTACCCCGCCGGACAGCCCGGCAGGCTGCTGGCCACCGCCAGCGGGGCCTACTGTACCAAGCCCAACAACCTGTTCGGCCCGGACGGCGCCCCCTGGGACATGGGGGGCTGAGCCCCGCCTGGGTTTCTTTCACACGATCTTCCCTCCCGTCATCGAAACAAAAGCGGCTTTTTCGACAGACTGGCGCCCCCGGCCTTTTGGGCCGGGGGCGCGTTTGCGTCATGCTTCTTCGTCGTCCACAAAATAGTCCTGGAGGAAGGTGGACACCGCCGTCCAGTACAGGGCCTCGTTGGCGCCCACACAGGCGGCGTGGCCCGCATCGGGCATCCACAAAAAGCTCTTGGGGCACCGGGCCGCCTGGTACAGCCTGCCCATCATGGACGCGGGCACGAAATCGTCCTCCACGCCGTGGATAAAGAGGGTGGGGGTGGTGGAGTGGGCCACCGCCTCCACAGGCGCCGCCTCCCGCAGGTCGTAGCGGGCCCGGCGCAGCACGTTTTTCCGCAGCGCCGAGAACAGCAGCCCCGCCGGCAGGGGGAACCGGGTGGGCAGCTCATCCCTCATCTGGGCCAGCAGGTGGCGCATCTCCGCCTCGATGCTGGTATACGAGCAGTCCGAGATGGCGGCCTTCACCCGGTCGGGCAGGACGCCGCCGGTGGCCATCAGCACCGTGGCCGCCCCCATAGACACGCCGTGCAGCAGGATCTCCGCCTCCGGGTCCCGGCGCAGCACCCAGTTCACCCAGCCCACAACGTCCAGCCGCTCGTCATAGCCCCAGCCCACGTAGTCGCCCTCGCTCTGGCCGTGTCCCCGCTGGTCGGGCATGAGCACCTGCCAGCCCTGGTCGTGGTAGTGCTTCGCAATGGCCCCCATGGACTCATAGGTGTCGTGGTAGCCGTGCATACAGATGACCCAGCGGTGGCAGCCCTCCTGGCCGGGGACCAGCGCCGCCCACAGGATCAGCCCGTCCACGGCCTGGATGGTGGCCTCCTGGAAGCCCTCCCGGCTCCGGGCCCAGTCCCGGCCCGCGATCTGGACGGGGTTGACGTCCTCCTCTTCGGGATCGCGTACCTGGGGCACCATCACCCGGTTGTAGAGGTAATTGCCCAGGGCGGCCCAGCCGCCCGCCGCGCCGGCCCCGGCCGCGGCCAGGCCCAGCAGTCCAAACGTGGTTTTTTTCTTCATGGCGACCTCCCAAACGATCAGTTTCCCCCAATATACTACCCCGGCGGCCAATCGTCAACGGGGAATCTGTAAAACCTTTGTAAATGTTGGCCTCCCCGCCCTCCGGCGTGCAACGCCGCCCACAAATGGTGTCCGTTTATCCGGGCCATTTTTAAAAATTACGAAAAAAAATCCGCCCGCGCTGTCTTGACTTTGGGGGCGGGGGGTGGTAAAGTATGGGCTGTAATCGAACAACTGTTTTAATCGCCGAACAAAAGGGGGAGTGGTGATGGAGAAAAGACCAGGGGGGTGGGAGAGGTCGCCCTGACGGCGCGGGGGTTGGAACCGGGGATCCTCCTCCACCAAAAAGAGGGCAGATGCTCTCGCATCTGCCCTCTTTTTGGTGGAGGAGGATGGATTCGAACCATCGAAGGCGAAGCCAGCAGATTTACAGTCTGTCCCCTTTGGCCACTTGGGTACTCCTCCGTATTCAGTTGTGAGAAAGGGGTGGAGCTGGTGGACGGATTCGAACCCCCGACCTGCTGATTACAAATCAGCTGCTCTACCAGCTGAGCTACACCAGCACAGACGGTTTCCGCGTTCACAACGGAGCTTATTATAGCAGTGGCCGGGCGGTTTGTCAACAGTTTTTTCAAAAAAGCGGACAAAAGGAGATGGAGCGAAACGGCGCAGTGGAGCGTGACGGCACAGGGGCTGCGGTGCAGCCTGTGCCGGGGGGAGCTGTACCCCGGCGACCCCTATTTCGAGCTGGACGGGCGGACGGTGTGTGAGGACTGTCTGGGCCGGTACGCCCGCATTTATTTTGCCCACCGCCTGCGGCGGGTGGGCCGGGAGGGGCGGGCAGCCCCCTCCCATGAGCCATCACCAGAGGGAAAAGGAGCACTATGACACTGTACGAGTTATCACTGGAATATGAACAGACGGCCGCCATGCTGCGCCAGCGCATCTCCGAGCTGGAGCGGGCCCAGCGGGAGGCCGGCGACGAGGGGAGCCGGGTGCGGCTGGACAGGCGGCTGCGCCCCCTGCGCTCCATGTACCGGGACGTGCGGGCGGTGGCCCGGCACCTCAACGGCTACTATCAGAAATTTACCCCGCGGCGGGCGCCCCGCGCGCCGCGGGAGCGGAAGGGGAGGGTCTGACAATGCGAACCGTATCCTATGACAACACCTTCGGCATGGTGGACCTGGCGGTGTATACCGAGCTGATGGCGGACGACAACCGGGACCAGATCAACCGCCTGAAGCGGAACCTGACCCACGCCCTGCGCCAGGACGTCACCAAACGTCAGCGGGAGTACATGATCCTCTACTACGGCCAGGGCATGAGCATGGAGGCCATCGCCCGGCAGTGCGGCGTGAACAAATCCACCGTGTCCCGCACCCTGAAGCGGGGGCGGCAGCGGCTGTACCGCTGCCTGCGCTACGGCGCGGCCAACCTGCTGGAGCAGGCCAACGGTTGATTGCCGGGGCGTTTTGTGATATGATACCGGAACGGCCCCCGGGGCCGAATCTGGGAAGCAGAGGGCATGACATGGACTATCAAGGGGTATTTTTCGATTTTGACTACACGCTGGGGGACTCCACCGCCGCCATCGCGGAGGGCTACCGCCTGGGCTTTGAGGCCCTGGGGCTGGCGCCGCCCACGGTGGAGCAGGTGCGCCGCACGGTGGGCATGACCCTGGAGGACGGCTACACCCTGATTACCGGGGACGCCGACCCGGGGCGGCAGGCCGCCTTCGCCCACCAGTTCCACATCACGGTGGGCACCCAGGCCCACGGGCCGGGGCGCAGGCTGATGATCGAGGGCACCGCGCTGCTCCCCGGCGCGGCGGAGCTGCTGTCCGCCCTGAAGGGGGCGGGCGTTCATACCGCCATCGTGTCCACCAAACCGGGGGACACCCTGCGGCAGATCTTTGACCACCAGGGCCGGCTGGAGCTGCTGGAGCTGGTGGTGGGCGGGGACGAGGTGTCCCGGACCAAGCCCGACCCGGAGGGCCTTCGGCTGGCGCTGGCCCGCCTGGGGCTGGCGCCGGGGCAGGTGCTGTTCTGCGGGGACACGGTGATCGACGCCGCCACCGCCCGGGCGGGGGGCTGCGATTTCTGCGCGGTGCTCAACGGCGCCACCCCCGCGGAAGCCTTCGCGGACTACCCCCATGTGTACATCGCGGACAGCCTCCCCGCCCTGCGGGACTGGCTCGGCGTATAAAAAAGGCCCCCCGGCTGTGCCGGGGGGCCTTCCGGTTTTTACTTTGCGGGGGACGGCGCCCCGGAGGCGTCGGCCGTCCCTTCGGCGCTGAAGGACACGGTGATGGCGTACACGTGCTCATAGCCGTGCCGGTCCAGATCCTTGGGCATCCCGAAATACTCCACACCGTAGGAGCTGATCTCGGTTTTGGACGTGACGATCTGAAGCACCAGCGGCACTTCCTCCCCCAGCTCCACCGTCTTCTCCTCGCCCAGCACGGAGGACGCGCAGGTCATCCTGGACACGTCGTCCTCCGGCTCCGCCCGGTAGCTGGAGGCGTTGGTCTCCCCGCCCGCCTGGAAGGCGATCCCCACCCCGTCGGTGAGCTTGCCGAAGGTGAGGGCAACGCGCCCCGTCTCCCCCGTGAAGGGCATCCCCTCGCCGCCCACCAGCAGGCTCCATTCCCCGTTCAGCAGCTCATAGGTGTTGATGCGGATGGTATCGGCCCCGCCCTCCGGCGTCTGGAACTGGAAAATGCGGTAGCCATCCAGGCCCACGGACAGGAGGGCGGCAAAGTTTTTCTCCTCCTCGGTGAGCTGGGCGGGCCGGACGGACAGCTCGACGCTCTTGCTGTTCCCCGGCCTGCATCCGGTCAGGGCCAGGGCCGTGAGAGCCGCCAGAAACAGAGCCGCGCAACGTTTGATCCGCATAGGGACGCACCTCCGAAACCGTGTCGAAATCAGGGATAACCTGCCTGCCGCCATCATAGCACAAAACGGCCCGCCTGTCTACCCGGCAGGGCGGTTTTCATGTTGCCGCCCCGCCCTCCATGGCCTCCAGCATCTGCCGGGCGTAGGGCAGCTCCAGCACGGCGGCGCAGAAGGTGTGCCACTCGTCCAGCTTGTGGCCGCGGCGGGCAAAGTAGATGTTGGCCAGCACCTCATAGTTGAGGCCCACAGTGCGCATCTGGTTGTAGCTGGACGGGAGAAGTTGGATCAGGTCGTACCAGTCCGCCTTATCCCTGCCGGCCACGTACCGCTGCCGCACCGTCTCCAGGTAGTCCATATACCGCTGGAACTGGGCCAGCGAGGCGGGGGTCAGGTGGTCGGTAGAGAAGTCGGGCAGCGCGATGGGCCGGGCGTGGAGCTTGTGCATGGTGGAGGTGGAGTTGGCCACGGTGCCCACCTTATAGGTGTCGAACTCCTTCCACCAGTACAGGGGGGCGGTGACGTCCATGGACACGAAAACCTGCCGGAGGAATTTTCGGTGGTCCCGTCCCGCCGCGCACAGCCGCAGGGCCAGGGACAGGTCGTTCTCCCCCAGCACATAGGCCCCCGCCTCGTCATAGCCGCTGTCCGAGCGGTCCCAGCTGTTCATGGGGTTGCGGGCCCCCCGCATGGCATTTTCCAGGTTCATGACGCTGACGCGCTCAACCGTAAGCATGGCAGATGCCTCCTTAAAAGGGGCGCCGCCCGCCTGGGCGGCGCCCCCGCACTGGGGTCAGTTGGTGGAAATGTACTCGCCCATGATGTAGCCCGTGGTGGCGGTGCCGCCCGTGCCGGCATAGGTGATCTCATACCAGCCGCCCCCCGCGTCGGCCACCACGTTGATGGGGGTGTTGTTCCACACGGTGGCCAGCACGGCGTACCCGGTGCCCGGGCCGGAGCGCACCCGCAGGCCGCCCTCCGCGTTCACAACGACGCCGGAACGGCCCACCGTGACGTTCCCCCCACTGGATGGGGCCTGGGTGTCGGCCACGGGGGGATCGGTCTGGGCCGGGGCCTGGGTGGCCGGGGGCTGGGTGGCGGCGGGCTTGGGCGCGATGCGGACAATGCACTCCGCCTCCAGGGTCCCCGCCCGCACGGTGATCACCACCTGGTGGAGCCTGGTCACGTTCGGATTGGCGTGGGACACGGTGCCGTCGGCGCTCACCGTGGCCAGGGAGGGGTCGCTGGACTCAAAGGTCACCGTGCCGTTCCAGTCGGCGGGGGTGACGGTGGCCTTGAGCTGGAAGTAATTGCGCAGGGCCACAGGCCTGCCGTTCTCCACGGGGTACAGCGTGACGTCGGTGGTGCTCAGCGTCAGCCCGGTGGGCTCGTCGTCGCCCACGGCGGGGGGATCGGTGACGCTGGGATCCACCGGGGGCTGCGTCACGCCGGGCACCGGGTCGGTCACGCCGGGGTCCGCCGGGGGCTGCGTCACACCGGGCACCGGGTCGGTGACGCCGGCGGAGGGCTGCTCGGTGCCGCCGGCCACGGGGTCCTTGTCCCCCCGGAGCTGGGGATAGATCACGGTGAACACAATGACCAGCGCCGCAATGATGATCACCAGCGAGCACAGGAAGGTGATCATCCGGGGCCAGTTGATCTGGGCGTCCGCAAAGGGGTTGGAGGACGGTTTTTCCGCCAGCCGCTTGCCCCCCTTGGGGCGGGCGGGGCGGTAGTCCTCCTCCGGCTCCTCGTCAAAAAGATCCTGCCCGTCAAACACGTAGGTGTCGTCCGGGTCCTCCGGGGTGGGCCTGCGCGGGGGCGGGGGTGGGGCCTCGGGTTCCGGCTCCCGCCTGCGCGCAGGGGGCTGGGGGGCGGACGGGGCGTTTTTGGCCCCGCAGAAGGGGCAGCGTTTATATGTGGCACTATAATCTTCGCCGCAGACGGCGCAATGAATCAGGCTGTTGGGAGAGGGCTTTGACGGCATGGCGGAATCCTCCTTGGCCGGTGGCATCGAATTTTGTCGGACAGCCCTATCTTAGCACGCCCCCAACGGTTCGTCAATCCTTTTTATTATGTAACCCTCGCGCTTTGGTCCGGCGGGAGGGCGATCCGCTCTTGTAAAACCGGGGATTTATTGGTATACTGTTTCACATATTACTTCCGAGCCAAAAGGTCGGAAGTAGTGTGTGCCATGTTTTGCGGTTGACGCCGCAGACGGCGAGCAAAACGGCTTAAATCATAACCACCGGAAGGGGATGGACACAATGAGAGCAATGCGCAGATCCAGGCAGGCGCTGACCGCGGAGGAATGCGCCGCCGTCCTGGAGCGGAACACCGCCGGGGTGCTGGCGGTGACGGGGGACGGGGGCTGGCCCTACGCCGTGCCCCTGAGCTATGTGTGGCGGGACGGGCGGCTGTACTTCCACAGCGCCGTGTCGGGCCACAAGCTGGACGCCATCCGGGCCGACGGGCGGGCGTCCTTCTGCGTGGTGGACCAGAACCAGATCATGCCCGAGGAATACACCACCTACTACCGCTCGGTGATCGTCTTTGGCGCCGCCCGGGTGCTGGACGACCCCGAGGAAAAGCGCCGCGCCATCGAGGCGCTGGGCGCCAAGTACCGCCCCGGCTTTGAGGCGGAGCTGGCCGCGGAGATCGACGGCTCCTGGAACCGCTTCCTCATGGTGGAGCTGGTCCCGGAGCACATCACCGGCAAGCAGGCCAGGGAGCTGATGGGGCGCTGAATCCGGCAGGTATGCCGTGGCCTGTTTTTTGTATATAATTTATAATCATCCTCAACCTTGTTGACGGGATCGTGTAGGGCGTGACCACTGGGCACGCCGCGAACGCGGTAGACCGGCGCGCCGGGGCGATGAACGCCGGTGGCGCTCGTCCATCGCCGACCGAGTCGAAGACGAGACCGTCGCGCCCTACAAATCCGGGCGGACAATGTCCGCCCCTACAGGCCGTTGTTCCACACGCCATTGGCCAACTCATTCTGATCGGAGGGTTCCACCGTGTTCCACGCCATTCTGCGCCGCGTCCTCCCCGAGGGCAGCAACCCCGCTGACCCCGATGTCCGGCGCCGCTGCGGCTTCGCCGCCGGGGCGCTGGGGGTGGCGCTCAACTTCACCCTGTTTTTCGGAAAAATGACGGCCGGCATCCTCACCGGGGCCATCTCCGTCACCGCCGACGCCTTCAACAACCTGTCCGACGCCGCCGGGTCGGTGGTGACGCTGGCGGGCTTCCGCATGGCCGGCCAGCGGGCGGACGAGCGCCACCCCTTCGGCCATGGTCGGATCGAATACCTGGCGGGGCTGGCGGTGTCCCTGCTGATCCTGCTGGTGGGGGTGGAGCTGGGCAAGAGCTCGGTGGACAAGATTTTTCACCCGGCGGAGACCTCCCTCACCCCGGTGGCGGCGGGGGTGCTGGTGCTCTCCATTGCCGTCAAGCTGTGGATGGGCTGGTTCAACGCCGCCCTGGGCAGGCAGACCGACTCCTCCGCCCTGCGGGCCGCGGCGCTGGACGCCCGGACGGACGCGCTGGCCACGTCGGCGGTGCTCGCCGGGCTGGCCGTCTCCCACCTGTTCCATGTGAACCTGGACGGCTGGCTGGGGCTGGCGGTGGCGGCCTTCATCCTGCGGGCGGGGTGGTCCGCCGCCAAGGATACCCTGGACCCCCTGCTGGGGGCCCAGCCCGACCCCGCCATGGTGGCGGACATTGAAGCCCTGATCCTGGATCACCCCCAGATCCTGGGTATCCACGACCTGGTGATCCACGACTACGGCCCCGGGCGGCGGATGATGTCCGTCCACGCCGAGGTGCCCGCCCAGAGCCCCCTGGTGGAGATACACGCCGTCATTGACCACGCGGAGCGGGAGCTGCACCAGCGCTTCGGCCTGGAGGCGGTGATCCACCTGGACCCCGTGGAGCCGGGGGATCCCCGCACCGCCCGCCTGCTTGCCCTGACGGAGGCGCTGGCCCGGGAGCTGGACCCCGCCGCCACCATCCACGACCTGCGCTGTACGCCGGACGGCGAGGTGGCCTTCGACGTGGTGGCCCCCTACGAGGTGCCCCTCACCGACGAGGAGGTGCGCGCCGCCCTCACCCAGCGCCTGGGGGAGCTGGAGCCGGGGCTGAAGCCGGTGATCGGGGTGGACCGGAGCCATGTCCTGTAGGAGTTTACAAATAGGTGTAGAAATTTCCCGCCAATTATTTTATAATGGTGAGAACCGTTACCATAGAAAGGGTGTGCTCTCATGCCCCGCACAATTTTGATTGTGGAGGACGACAAGAATATCGCCGACCTGCTCCGGCTCTACCTGGAAAAGGAGGAAATGACCTGCCATGTGGCCGGGGACGGCCTGGCCGGCCTGGAAAAGTTCCAGCAGGTGCAGCCCGACCTGGTGCTGCTGGACATCATGCTCCCGGGGATGGACGGCTGGTCGGTGTGCCGCAAGATCCGGGAGGCCTCCAAAACCCCCATTATCATGCTCACCGCCAAGGGCGAGCTGGAGGACAAGGTGTCCGGCCTGGAGATGGGGGCGGACGACTACATCACCAAGCCCTTCGAGGCCAAGGAGGTGGTGGCCCGCATCCACGCGGTGCTGCGCCGCTTCGGCGAGGAGGAACAGCCGGAAAAGCGGCTCACCTTCGACAAGCTGGTGGTCAACCTGGACTCCTA
The DNA here is from genome assembly GCA_949916125.1 of uncultured Oscillospiraceae bacterium. Lineage (GTDB taxonomy): Bacteria > Bacillota > Clostridia > Oscillospirales > Oscillospiraceae > Enterenecus. The sequence goes on along the minus strand of CATLEJ010000004.1, from coordinate 25,051 downwards.
TGAGCTGCTGGTGGACGGCAGGCGGGTGGACACCCCGCCCAAGGAGCTGGAGCTGCTGTACCACCTGGCCGCCGCCCCCAACCGGGTGTTTACCCGCAACCAGCTGCTGGACGAGGTGTGGGGCTTCGATTACTTCGGCGACAGCCGCACGGTGGACGTACACATCAAGCGCCTGCGGGAGAAGCTGGAGGGCGTCAGCGACCAGTGGAGCCTGAAAACCGTCTGGGGCGTGGGCTACAAGTTTGAGGTGACTTCAGCATGAAGTCACCAGCGCGCGCAGCGTGCCGCCGCGAGTGCGGCGGAGCGGGACGGGATTCACTCCCGGCCCGCGATACGTTCAATCATAAGGGGGTCCCCGCGAAACGGGACGTTTCGTGGGGGGTGGCAAACGCTTGAAAACCATGTACGGCCGCCAGTTCGCCACCATGGTGGGCATGGTGCTGCTGTCCTTCCTCATGCTGGGGGCCTCCTTCGCCACCCTGAGTTACCAGTACACCATCCGGGAGAAAAAGGACACCCTGGAGCGCAACGCCCGGTATATCGCCGACTTCACCTCCAACGCCGTCATCACCGGGGGCAGCACCGTCTGGCAGACCGCCTCCTTCCAGAGCTACCTCAATTCGGTGGCCCGGGTGTCCGACTGTCATGTGCTGGTGTCCACCCCCGACGGGGTGATCCTCTACGCCACCAGCGGCGACAGCCAGCTGGCGGAGATGGAGAACGTCCCCCTGTCCCGGCAGAAGGTGGACGAGATCGTGGGCGGCTCCTTTATGGGCATGACCACCCTGGACGGGCTGTACGACGAGGCCCGCTACCTGGTGGGCCTACCGGTGAACAGCGCCAGCGGCCATCTCCAGGGGCTGGTGCTGGTGTCCTGCGCCGCCTCCAACATCAGCGGGATGTGGCAGGACCTGTCCGCCATCCTGCTGGTGACGGCGCTGGCCGTGGTCCTCATCGCCGCCATCATCAGCTCGGTGACCAGTATGCGCCAGTCCCAGCCCATCAAGGAGATCGCCGCCGCCGCCCGGCAGTTCGGCCTGGGCGAGCTCAACGTCCGGGTGGACGTGGGCCCCCGCCGGGACGAGGTGGGGGAGCTGGCCGAGGCCTTCAACGCCATGGCCGACTCCCTGTCCAAAAGCGAGCAGCGGCGCACCGAGTTTATCGCCAATGTGTCCCACGAGCTGAAAACCCCCATGACCACCATCGCCGGCTTCGCCGACGGCATCCTGGACGGCACCATCCCGCCGGAGCAAGAGCGGCACTACCTGGAAATCATCTCCTCGGAGACCCGCCGCCTGTCCCGGCTGGTGCGCTCCATGCTGGACCTGTCCCGCCTCCAGTCGGACGAGCGGGCCGCCCAGCAGCAGTTCGACATCAGCGAGACCCTGGTGCGCACCCTGGTCACCCTGGAGAGCAAGGTGAACGGCAAGAACCTGGAGGTGGACGCTCAGCTCCCCGACGAGCCCGTCCCCGTCTGGGGGGACCAGGACGCCATCACCCAGGTGTGCTACAACCTGCTGGACAACGCCATCAAGTTCTCCAGGGAGGGGGGCGTACTGGGCATCGGGGTTTCCGTCAAGGGGCCGAAGGCCACCATCACCATCAGCAACGAGGGGGACACCATCCCGGAGGGGGAGCAGCTGCTGGTGTTTGACCGCTTCCACAAAACCGACCACTCCCGCTCCGCCGACCGGGACGGGGTGGGCCTTGGGCTGTATATCGTCAAAACCATCCTCAACAGCCACAAAGAGACGATTACTTGCACCAGCGAGGACGGCGTGACCAAGTTTGTGTTTACGCTCACCCGGGCATGATTTCTCCTACGCCCGGGCCTGCCCGCATCCCTGATCTGTGTTAGGAGGTTTTTCCCATGGACAATTATCTCTCCTCCCGGTGGCCCAGGGGCCCCGGCGTCCAGCCGCCCCCGGTGCCCGCCTCACGGCCCCCGGCGCCCCCCCGGAAGAAGGCCCGCTGGTCCCCCCGGCGCTGGGCGGTGACCATTGTGTCCATCGTGCTGTGCGTGGCCCTGCTGGGCGGCGTCAGCTTCTGGGCGGTGAACGGCCTGGCGGAGCTGCTGGCCAATATGCCTCCCCCGGCCGCCGCCAGCGACCCGCCCCCCCACCGCACCTGGTCCATCCCCAACACGTCGAATTGGAGCGCGGACGACCTGCCCTGGGGCGACCCGGACCCCGGCGTCCGGCTGAGCGTGGAGCCGGCGGCGGGGGCCGCCCTGTCGGGCCGGGAGATCCACCAGCTCGCCCTGCCCAGCATTGTCTATGTGGAGGCCGAGGAATCCGGCTCTTTCGGCGGGTACATCCACTCGGGCACCGGCGTGATCGTCACCTACTCGGGCTACGTCCTCACCAACTACCATGTCATCGACGAGTCCACCGAGGTGCGCATCAGGCTGCTCACCGACACCCTCACCGAATACGACGCCAAGGTCATCGGCTTCGACGAGGAATTTGACATCGCCGTGCTCAAGTTCGACGGGGAGGGGCTGGACCTCACCCCCGCCCGGCTGGGCGACTCGGACGCGCTGGCGGTGGGCGACCCGGTGTACGCCGAGGGCAACCCCATGGGCTACCTGCTGGGCTCCATGACGGAGGGCATCGTGTCCGCCCTGGACCGGGACGACGAGGTGGACGGCAGGGGCATGGGCATGATCCAGACCTCCGCCGCCCTGAATCCCGGCAACTCCGGCGGGGCCCTGCTCAACGAGCAGGGGCAGGTGGTGGGCATCACCTCCGCCAAGATCACCGGCCTGGTGCGGGACAGCGGCGAGGACATTGAGGACGCCGCCGTGCTGGAAAACATCGGGCTGGCCCTGCCCATTTCGGATATCCTGCCCTTCGTCAACCACATCCTGGCCACCGGGGAGAGCTGGCGGCCCTATATCGGCATCACCTGCGAGGCGGCGGAGCAGTCCGGGCGGCGGGGCATCCTGGTGGCCACGGTGGAGAAGGACGTGCCCGCCCGGGAGGCGGGGCTGCGCAAGGGCGACCTCATTGTGTCCGCCAACGGCGCGGCCGTGACCACCCTGCCGGAGCTGCGCCGTCAGATCTACCGCACCGGGGTGGACGGGCAGCTGCACTGCGTCGTGGTGCGCGGCGGGGAGGAACTGCCCATCACCTTCTCCCTCATCGACAAGCCGACATCGGCGGATTAACCGGCGCAGGGGCGGCCCCACGGGGCCGCCCCTGCTGAAATACGGAAAGGAGCACGGGATTATGGATCGGGAACGGATCGCCGCCCTGCTGGCGGGAGGCGGGGGCCACGTCTCCGGCGAGGAGATGAGCCGCGCCCTGGGGGTCACCCGGGCGGCGGTGTGGAAGGAGATCGACGCCCTGCGCCGGGAGGGCTGGCCCATCCAGTCGTCCACCCGGAAGGGCTACCGCCTGGCGGGGCCGCCCCCGGTGCTGTCGGCGGCGTATCTCTCCGCCATGCTCCCCCCGGACAGCCTGTTTGCCGGGAAGGTGCAGGTGGAGCCGGTGGTGGACTCCACCAACACCCGGCTGAAGGCCCTGGCCGCGGCGGGGGCCCCTACCGGAACCGTCCTCATCGCCGAGGAGCAGACCGGCGGGCGGGGCACCCACGGGCGGTCCTTCCAGTCCCCCAGGGGGGACGGGCTGTACCTGTCGGTGCTGCTCCGGCCCCGGCTCATCCGGCTGGAGGATCTGCTCACCCTGACGGGCTGGGTGGGGGTGGCGGCACGGGACGCGGTGGAGCGGGCCAGCGGCGCCCCTGTTCGGATCAAGTGGCTCAACGACCTCTACCTCAACGGCAGAAAGCTGTGCGGCATCCTCACCGAGCTGTCCTTTTTAGGGGAGAGCGGCGAGCCGGACTACGTGGTGGCGGGCATGGGGGTGAACATGAGCCAGACAGCGGACGCCTTCCGGGCCCAGGGCCTGGGGGATATCGCCACCTCCCTGGCCCTGGAGGGCTTCCCGGTGGAGCAAAACCACCTGGCCGTCTGCCTGCTCACCGCCCTGGACAAAATGGTGCGGGACTTCCCGGGGCGGCGGGCGGACTATCTGGAACACTACCGGGCCCACTGCGTCACCCTGGGCCGCCGGGTGTCCTTCGAGACCCAGGCCGGCCTTCTCACCGGGACGGCGTCGGGGGTGGACGGCTCCTTCGCCCTGCGGGTCCGGGGGGACGACGGGGCAGATTACGCCGTGTCCTCCGGCACGGTGACCATGCTTTGACAGGAGGGACGGCCCATGAAGATCCTGATCGTGGAGGACGAGCCCCGGCTGGCGGAGGCGCTGGCCCAGCTCCTGCGGGACGGGGGCTATGAGACCCACCGGGAGGCGGACGGCCCCGGCGGCCTGGCCAGCGCCCGGGCCGGGGGCTGGGGCGTGGTGGTGCTGGATGTGATGCTCCCCGGCATGGACGGCTTTACCCTGTGCCGCACCCTGCGGGGGGAGGGGAACCAGGTCCCCATCCTGATGCTCACCGCCCGCACCGGGCTGGGGGACAAGGTGGACGGACTGGACTGCGGCGCGGACGACTATATGACCAAGCCCTTCGCCCCGGAGGAGCTGCTGGCCCGCATCCGGGCGCTGGCCCGGCGGCAGGGGGAGCTCCCAGCCCCGGCGGGGACGGCTTTCGCCGACCTGCGGCTGGACCTGTCCGCCCACACCCTGAGCTGCGGGGAGAAATCGGTACAGCTCTCCCCCAAGGAGTTTGAGCTGCTGCGGCTGCTTATGTCCCGGGCCGGGGCGGTGTGCCCCAAGGGGGAGATTTTGGAGCGGCTGTGGGGCGGCGCGGAGGACAACAATGTGGAGGCGTATATCTCCTTTTTGCGCAAGAAGTTTTTCTACCTGGGCTCCCGGGCGGGGATTGCCACCCTGCGGAAGGTGGGGTACCGCCTGGAGGACGGGGGCGGCCAGGACCAGAAGCATCATATATAATTAGGAACGGCCCCGTCACACCGGCAGGGGCCGTTCCTATGTGTCGATATTATCCGGATAAACAACAAATCCGAATTTGCTCCCCCTGGGGAACAAGTTCGGATTATGCTGCTTTGGTGGAGATAAGCGGGATCGAACCGCTGACCTCTTGAATGCCATTCAAGCGCTCTCCCAGCTGAGCTATACCCCCAAATGGATCTCATTGCGCGTTTCTCAGCGCAAGAAGAATCATAGCAGATACCGCGCCGTTTGTCAACACTTTTTTCTTTTATTTTTTCTGTCGCCTTTCTACACCGGACACAGCGCAAAATCCCCGAGCCCCGGTACCGTCCCCCAAGCTGCGTCTTGCCAAAAGATAAGCCATCTGATATAATACAGATAAGTCATCACTTTGAAAGGGTGGTGTTATGAAATGTCGCTGAAAGACAGGGTAGCGTCCTTTCTGTTCGGTACAAAACCCGAAAAAGAGGCGGAGGAACCCCTTGTACAGCAGGAGCAGGTGGATGAGGCCCCTGAGGATATGTCCTTTGCCGCCGATGACCCCGCCCTGCTGCGGCTCCCCGCCGACCATCCCATATTCCAGTTCTACAACCTGCGGCGGAAGGAGGCGGGCTATCTGCCCGCCCCCCGGCTGTGCCTGGACGAGGACGGGGTGCTCCCGGAGGAGCTGGTGAGCCGGGAAAAGCAGCGCCTGCAGGCGGGCCTCAAAAGCGCGTGCCTTGCCCGGGCCAAGGCGCTCAAGGGCAGCGACGTCAAACGCCGGAAAGATAAGGCCAATGAGACCGCCCCGGAGGGGGACAATGCCCCCAAGGGGCTGGACGCCATGCCCTGGTTTTTCCTCTCCGCCGACAAAATCTATGCCTGGGTGCTGGTGTTCCCGCCCACGGAACAGGGCAGGGAGCTGTCCCGGGATATGCTGCTGCGGGCGTTGGAAGACTGCGGGATCTCCTACGGCGTGGACACCCGCCTGGTGGACCGGATGGCCCACGACGAATCCCGGTATTTCAACCTGTACCTCATCGCCCAGGGCAAGCCTGCATTTGACGGAAAAAACGGCAATATCGTGGACTATGTCCCCCGCGTCATTGAACGGGTGCTCCAGGTGGACGAATACGACCAGGTGGATTATACCGCGCTGAATTTAATCCACAACGTCAAGGAGGGCCAGGAGATCTGCCGCCTCATCCACCCCACCGAGGGCGAGCCGGGCCGCACGGTGCTGGACCAGGAGATCCCCGCCAAGAGCGGCAAGGTGGTGTCCCTGCCCAAGGGGCGCAACACGGAGATCAGCGAGGACGGCGACGCCCTGGTGGCAACCATGGCGGGCCATGTGGAATTTACCGGCCGCAGCTTCCAGGTCAGGCCGGTGCTGGATATTCCCGGCAACGTGGATTTCTCCACCGGGAACATCAAGTTCCTGGGAGACGTCAATATCAAGGGCGACGTGCTCACCGGTTTTACCGTCCGCGCCATGGGGAATATCTGGGTGGGCGGCGTGATTGAGGCCGGCAGCACCGTGGAGGCCGGCGGCGACCTCACCGTGGTCAAGGGCATCCTGGGCGACGGCACCACCACCGTCCGGGCCCACCGATGCATTTTCTCCAAGTACATCGAAAACTCCACCATCTACGTCCGGGAAAACCTTCAGACAGACTGCATTATCAACGGCAACATCTTCTGCGACGGCGAGGTGCTGGTGCGCTCCGGCCGGGGCAGTATTATGGGCGGACGGGTATGGGCCGCCAAAAAGGTGAGCGCCACCTCTGTGGGCTCCAAATCGGAGTGCCGGACCTCCATCGCCCTGGGCGGCCTGCCCTGCACCAATTTTGAGCGGGAGCTCATCCAGCAGGAGCTGAAGGACCTGGAGATCGAAATGGAAAAGCTGGAGTGCCAGCTGGACAGCCCGGTCAAAACCAGCCTGCTCAGCAAGGTGCGGATGAAGCTGAACGCCGCGGAGCTGAAACTGAAGCAGCTGGAAGACGACCTGCTGGACCTGAGGGAGGAACTGCATTCGGACAACGAGGGGCGGCTGGAGTGCGGCGTCGCCTACGCGGGCACGGAGATCAGCTTTGGGGACGAAATGGTACGCCTGCGGGAGGAGAACCACCAGTGTATTGCAAAACTGGTAAGCGGTGAGATCCTTGTAATGTAGCCCCGGTATGGAACGATGAGAGAGGAGGGCCGGCATGGATCGTGTGATGCCCAGGGAAAAGCTCCGTGTCATGCTGGATCAGGTCACCCGGGAGATCACCCGGCGGGAGGCAGGGATCTGCCTGAGCCTGACGGAGACGGGCGGGACCGGGCTTGGGGAGGGCGCCTGCACAGTGTACATCACCTTTGAGCGCGGGATGGACGGCACCCTGTGCCTGTGCGCCAACGCGGCCATGTTTGTCCGTCTGGCCCAGGAAGTGATGCAGACCGACGAGCTGACGCCCCGGGATGTGGCCGACGTGGCCAAAGAATACCTCAATGTGCTGGGCGGGCACGTGCTGATCCGGCTGTTTCCGGAGGCAAAACGGCCTGCCCGGTTTAGCGTCCCTGTCTTTTGCCAGGGGCCCTATGTGCCTGAGTCGGAACGGCGGAGCATTATGCTGGACTATGACGGCGACAGGGCGGAGCAGGTACAGCTTATCTACTATACCCCTCATGGGGACGAGAATGATTTGGAAAGGGATGTGTCTGTATGAAAAAAAAGATCATGGTGGTTGACGACTCCCGTGTGACAGAGATCCAGATCCGGAAGCTGCTGGAGGGCACCGACTTCGAGGTGGTGGCCTACTGTGAAAACGGCGAGGATGCCATCGCCCGTTACGACGAGGTGCAGCCGGATCTGGTGACCATGGATATCATCATGCCCGGGCTGGACGGGCTGGAGACGGCCCAGGTCATCCTGGAGGAGCATCCGGAGGCCCGGATTGTCATGGTGTCCTCCCTGGCCTACGACGACACCATTGACGAGGCGGACTGCATCGGCGCGAAGGGGTTCCTCTACAAGCCCCTGGAGCAGCAGACCTTCCTCGAGGCGCTGGAGCAGGCGCTTGTATAAGGTGGGCTCCCGCAGAGCTGGAAACACCGGCTCTGCGGCTTGACGCGCCTGTCCCTCAGAAACGCCAATCAGAAAAACCGAAGCGCCGCCCGTCAACAGGGCAGGCGCTCCGGTTTTTTTGCGCGGCGAACCTTATAAATAGAACCGCCAGGGGAAATCCACCGCTTCCTCCGCGTAGTCGATCCCGATGCGCTTCCCAACCTTGAGATCCAGCGGCCCGTCATCATCCGGGCAGGGCGGCAGGCCCGCCTCTTCCAGGCGGCCGCAGACAAACAGCTCCTGCGAACCGTAGGGCAGGCCGTTGAGCGCCCGGTCGATGTTCATTCCGGCGCACACCTTCCCGGGGCCGTTGAGAAAGTTCTTTTTCTGGTAGGCGGTCATCTCACCGCACTTGCAATGGAAGCGGTTTTCTGCTATGATGTCCTGGTTATACCTTGGGGCCAGGCCCCGGACCAGCACCGCCGCCGGCTCCCCCTCCCCCTCGGTGACAAAGTTGAGGCAGCAGTGCATCCCGTAAATCAGGTACACGTAGGCCGTCCCCGGCGGGGCGTACAGGGTTTTCGTCCGCTCCGTCTTTCGGTAGCCGTAGGCGTGGCACGCCTTGTCCATCCGGCCCACATAGGCCTCCGTCTCGGTGATCCGGGCGGCCAGGGTGATCCGGCCGTACCGCCGGACCAGGTACTTGCCCACCAGGGCGCGGGCGGTTTCCACCGTGTCCCCGCTGAAAAATGCCTGCGGCAGCATGGGGCCGCCCCCTTTCCCCTCCAATATCATAACCTGGAGTTGAATTTTTATGAACGAATCCGTTATGAAAAAGCTGGCCAAGCCCATGATCGTGTCCGCCACCCTGATTTGGGGCTCGTCTTTTTTCTTGGTGAAGGATGCGGTAGATGATGTGGATCCTATGTTCATGCTGGCCTTCCGGTTTGCCCTGGGGGCGGTGCTGCTGGCGGTGGTGTTTTGGAGGCAGTGGCGGAACATGGACTGGGGCTATGTGTGGCAGGGAGGCATACTGGGCCTGCTGATGGGGACGGCGTATATCACCCAGCTCTTTGGGCTGATCGGCACCACCCCGGGGAAAAACGCCTTTTTTACCGCCTCCTACTGCATCATCGTCCCCTTCCTCTACTGGATCGTGGATCGCAAGCGCCCCACCCGCTGGAATGTGCTGGCCGCCCTGCTGTCTGTGACAGGCATCGGGCTGGTGTCCTGGGACGGGGGGATCGCCCTGGCGTTGGGAGACTGCCTCACCCTTGTGGCGGCCTTCTTTCTGGCCTGCCACATCGTGGCGGTGGCCAAGCTCTCCCCCGGGCGGGATATTTTCCTGCTTACCACCATGCAGTTTGCCGCCATGGCCGTCATGTGCGGGGTAGGTATGCTCCTCACCCGCGGCTTCCCCACCCAGCCCCTCACCCCCTTTGCCTGGTGGGTGCTGCTTTACCTTGGAGTGGGGTGCACCGCCGTGGCCCTGTTGTTTCAGAACGTGGGGCAGAAGTATACCGACCCCTCGTCGGCGGCCCTGCTGCTCTCCCTGGAAGCCCCCTTCGGGGTGCTGTTCTCCGTGGCCTTCGGGGCGGAGGAGCCCACGCCGCTGATGTACCTGGGCTTCTGTGTCATCTTCCTGGCCATGGTGTGCTCGGAAACCCAGTTCAGGTTTTTGCGGCGAGGATAAGGTCAAGGGCCTCATTGTCACGCTGCGAAGCGGCCAGGACATTCGGTCGCTGTCTCGCCTTCGGCTCGGTCGTGCGGTAGACGTGTGCCACTGGCACACACCGCCGCTGCGACTCAAGCAAAACCCAGCCCCGCTGCGCGGGCCTTGGCTTTTGCTTTCACTCCGCTCCAAGCTCCCTCACTGTCCGCTTTTCCGCGCTTCTCTGCTCCAGCCAGGCCAGCACGTCGGCGTACACCTCGCCCTTGTTGATCTCGTTGAGCATCTCGTGCCGCCCGCCGGGGTAGAGCTTCATGGTGAGGTCCGCGGTGCCGTGGTCCTTGAAGAAGCCGTACACCCGCTTCACGCCCTCCCCGTTGGAGCCCACCGGGTCCTGGTCCCCGGAGAACAGGTACACCGGGGTGCGGGGGTCCATGGCGGACAGGGCCTCCTCGCTGGCGATATACTGAAGGCCCCCCATCATGTCCCGGAACATCCCGGCGGTGGGCTTGAAGGTGCAGAAGGGATCTTTCAGGTACTTGTCCACCACCGCCTCGTCCCGGCAGATCCAGTCCGCCGTGGTGCGGTTGGGCTGGAACTGCTTGTTGTACGCCCCCAGGGACAGCTTGTCGATGAGGCCGCTCACCGCCTCCGGCCCCCGGACGGCACAAATAGCGCCGGCCACCGCCTTGCCCGCCGCCACCAGGGCGGGCTTCTCCTGGCCGGTGCCGGACAGGATGCAGCCGTCCACCGTGCCGGGATATTTGCACAGGTAGGTGCGGGCCAGGAAGGAGCCCATGGAGTGGCCCAGCAGGAAGTAGGGCACGCCGGGGAATTTTTCCCCCATGAGAACGCGCAGCTGCCGCACGTCGGCGGTCACCAGCGTCCAGCCGTCCTTTTTGCCGAAGTAGCCGTATTTGCCGTCGTCCACCGTCTTGCCGTGGCCCAGGTGGTCCTCGCCGCACACGGCGAAGCCGTGGTCCGCAAGATACCGGGCGAAGGCGTCGTACCGCCCAGCGTACTCCGCCACGCCGTGGACGATCTGCACCACCGCCCGGGGCTCGGTGTCCGAACGCGTCCACAGGCTCGCGTGGCACTGATGGACCCCGTCCCTGGAGGGAAACGAAAATTCCGTAAAGTTTACCATAAAAACTCACCCCATTGTCATCTAAATATGGTATACTCAGTTTAATGGAAACCGCCCCGTTTGTCAATTTACAAAAAGGGGCCGATGGCCTGTTTTACGCGCGGGGGCGGGCCGGAGCCAAACGCCGCGCACAAGGAGAACGACTATGAAGAAGTGCCTGACCCGTCTGCTGACCCTGCTGCTGTCCCTTGCCCTGCTGCTCACCCCGGCCTACGCCCTCACGGTGGACCAGGCCCTGGAGCTGCTGGAGACATACTACTATTACGACATCCCCGACGAGGCCTATGAGGCGCAGACGGTGGACGAGCTGATCCGCCTGCTGGGCGACCCCTATACCAGCTATATGACCGCCGAGGAATACCGGGCGTTCCTGGACGCCCTTGAGGGGGAGACCGGCCTGGTGGGCATCGGCGTCACCATCCAGCGCACCGACGAGGGGATTTTGATTGTGGACACCATCTCCGGCGGAAGCGCCCGGGAGGCGGGCCTGCGGTCCGGGGACCTCATCGTGGAGATCGACGGCGTGTCCTGCGTCCCCGCGGACGACGCCGTCGTCAGCCGGATCGCCGGCGACGAGGGCACCCAGGTCACCGTCACCGTCCTCCGGGACGGCGCGCGCACCCAATATACCCTCACCCGCCGCCTGGTGGTCATCCCCAACACCGAGGTGCGCCTCCTGGACGGCGGCATCGGCTACATCGACTGCAACAGCTTCGGCAGCGACACCGGCAGGGAGTTTGCCCAGATGGTCCGGGACAACGACGCCAAAGTGCGCCTGTGGCTGCTGGACCTGCGGGGCAACGGCGGGGGCTACACCAACGCGGCGGTGGAAATGCTCAACGCCCTGCTGGGCCCGGGCTATTACCTCTACTACCAGAGTGGGGACAACACGGTGACCCCCGTCCCCGCCCAGAAGCACGCCGCCACCGCCAAGCCCGTCATCGTGCTCACCGACGGGAGCAGCGCTTCCGCCTCCGAGCTTGTGGCCTCCGGCCTCCGGGACGAGGGGCGCAGCATCACCGTGGGGGGCCGCACCTATGGCAAGGGCGTGGCCCAGGCCATGCTGGACGGCAGCGTCCTCCCCGACTACTTCGACGAAGACAGCCTGAAGCTCACCGTCCACCGCTTCTACTCCGGCGGCTGCAACACCACCGACAAAATCGGCGTGATCCCCACCCTGCTGGTGGACAGCACCTATACCAACGCCGTGTCCCTGGCCCTGTGCGGGGATCCGTCGGAGGCCAAGCTGGGCATCTCCTTCCGTACCAACCTGAGCTCCACCTGCCGCTCGTACAGCATTGACCCCGATACGGACAGCGAGACCCTGTCCGCCCTGCTGTCCGCCCTGCCCCCCCAGATCCTGGTGAGCTACACCGAGTTCCCCGGCTGGCACGCCGACAACTACACCGCCCCCCAGATCGCGGAAAAGCTGGGCATCGAATACGAGAGCCGCTGGTTTACCGACGTGGCGGACAGCAAATACGCCGACGCCATCAACGCCATGGGCACCTATGGGCTGCTCCAAGGGGACGGCAAGGGGCACTTCAATCCTGCGGGGAACCTCACCCGCGCCGAGCTGTGCTCTATGCTGGCCAACGTGCTGAACGTGTCCTACCAGGGGGAGAGCCTGTTTACAGATGTACACCAAAGCGCGTGGTACGCCGCCGCCGTCAACGCCATGGCCTATCTGGGGCTGGTGAACGGCGTGGGGAGCGGACGGTTTAACCCCTCCGGCATCCTCACGCAGGAGGAGTTCTTCACCATCATGGGCCGCACCGCCCGCTTCCTCAACCTGAGGATCGACGACTACGGCCTGTGGGTGGAGGACAAAGCCGACAACCTCACCTTAACCCAGCGTGGGGCACTGATGGGCTATTCCGACTGGGCCCGCACCAGCATGGCGGTGCTGGCCTGGGGGGTGGACGAGAGCTTCGAGGGCGACGCCTGGTCCAAGCTGGGGCTGCTGTACGCCCCGCTGGAGGAGCTGTCCCCCAAGGCCCCCATCCTCCGGGATGAGGCCGCCGCCGGGATGTTCGCGGTGCTGGCCGGGCTGGATATCCTGCCCGTCAAATAGAACCCACCGACAGCCAAGACCGGGCGCGGCCTTGGCTGTCCCATTCCATCGGAAGGAGATGATCCCCCATGGAGCTGCTGCTCCACATCTGCTGCGCCCCCTGCTCCGTGGCCTGTGTGAAAACGCTGCGGGAGGAAGGGGTGGAGCCCACCGGCCTGTGGTACAACCCCAACATCCACCCCTTCCAGGAGTACAGGGCCCGCCGGGACACCCTGCGGCAGTACGCCCAGGACATCGGCCTGGAGCTGCGGGAGCAGGATTTCTACGGCCTGCGGCAGTTCACCGCCGCCGTGGCCCAGGACAGCGACCACCGCTGCGGGTACTGCTACGCCTGCCGGATGGAATTCGCCGCCCGGTACGCGGCGGAACACGGCTTCGGCCGCTTTACCACCACCCTGCTGGTGTCCCCCTACCAGAACCGGGAGCTGATCTGCGCCACAGGGGCGCGGATGGGGGAAAAATACGGCGTGGAGTTTGTCCCCTATGACTTCCGGCCCCGCTTCCGGGAGGGGCAGGAGGAAGCCCGGGCGCTGGGCCTCTATCTGCAGAAGTACTGCGGCTGCGTGTACAGCGAGGAGGACCGGTTCTCCAACCGCCGCAAAAAGGAGCTGCACAAACTCCACAAGGCGGAGGGGAGGGCGTCCCAATGCTGAAGGAGGGCGCGGTGTTCCCCGCCGTCATCGAGGGCTACGCCAGCGGCGGCGAGGGGGTGGCCCGGATCGACGGCGTGGCGGTATTCGTCAAGGGGGCCCTCCGGGGGGAGCGGGCGGACGTGTTCATCGAGCACGTGGGCCGCAGCGCCGCCTGGGGGCGCATTGAGAAGCTGTTGGAGCCCTCCCCCGCCCGGATCCAGCCGGACTGCCCCTATTACGGGCGCTGCGGCGGCTGCCAGTTCCGGCACATGACCTACGCCGAGGAGCTGGAGGCCAAGCGGCAGCGGGTGGAGGACGCCCTGCGGCGCATCGGCGGGGCGGAGATCGGCGTCCCCGTGATCTACGGCGCAAAAAACACCCTGCGTTACCGCAACAAGGTCCAGTTCCCCGTGGCCCAGGGGGCCGTCGGCTACTACCGGGGGGGCACCCATCAGGTGGTGGACATCGCCGACTGCCTGCTCCAGCCGGAGGCGGACACCGCCTGCCGGGCCGCCGTGAAGGGCTGGATGGAGCGCTTCCATGTTCCGGCCTACGACGAGCGGACGGGGAAGGGGCTGGTGCGGCACCTGTTCCTGCGCACCAATTCCGCGGGGGAGGCGCTGTGCTGCGTGGTGGCCAACGGGAAGTCCCTCCCCCATGAAAAGGAGCTGGTGGACGTTTTACAGGCTGCCGCGCCGTCGCTGGCGGGGGTGGTGCTGTCCGTCAACACCCGGAAAACCAACGTCATCCTGGGGCAGGAGTTCCGCACCCTCTGGGGCCGGGACTGGCTGGAGGAAACGCTGTGCGGCCACGTGTTCCGGCTGTCGGTGCCCTCCTTTTTTCAGGTGAACCGGGCGCAGACCGAGGTGCTATACGGCAGGGCCCTGGAGTTTGCCGCCCTCACCGGACGGGAGACGGTGGTGGAGCTGTACTGCGGCATCGGCACCATCAGCCTCACCCTGGCGGAGCGGGCCGGACAGGTCATCGGCGTGGAGGTGGTGCCCCAGGCGGTGGCCGACGCCCGGGAAAACGCCCGCCGGAACGGCCTGGAGGGCAGGACCCGCTTTGTGTGCGGCGACGCCGCCGAGCTGGCGGCGTCGCTGGAGGCGGAGGGCGTCCGTCCGGACGTGGTGGTGGTGGACCCGCCCCGGAAGGGGCTGGCGCCGGCGGTGGTGGACACCATCGCCCGCATGGCCCCCCGCCGGGTGGTGTACGTCTCCTGCGACCCGGCCACCCTGGCCCGGGACGTGGGGCGCTTCACCCCGCTGGGCTATGGGCTGGCGCAGGCGGAGGCGGTGGACCTGTTCCCCCGCACCGCCCACGTGGAGACCGCCGCCCTCCTGGTCCGGGGGAATGGCTGAACAGAATATTATAAGGAGGGGCGGCCCGGCCGGGCCGCCCCTCCTTTCCGTTTATCCGCTCTCCTCTTCCGAACGCCGCAGGCTTCCCAGCAGCGCCCGCATGGCCTCCATGTCGATTGGCTTGGGCAGGTGGCCGTCCATCCCCGCCTCCAGGGCGTCGCGCACATCCTCGGCAAAGGCGTTGGCCGTCATGGCCACGATGGGGATGTCCGCCCCCCGGGGCTGTCCGCTGGCCCGTATGCGCCGGGTGGCCTCGTAGCCGTCCATCACCGGCATCTGCACATCCATCAGGATCATATCGTACCTGTCCTCCCCGGCCTGGAGGAACCGCTCCACGGCGGCCTGCCCGTTGGGGACGATCTCGCACCCCGCCCCCTCCATGTCCAGCATCTCGGACAGGATTTCGGCGTTGAGCTCGTTGTCCTCCGCCACCAGGAAGAACATCCCCCGCAGCGCGTCCTCCGGGACGGCTTCCGCTTCCTCTTCTTTGGAGCCCAGGCCGTCCAGCAGCTGCCGGAAGGTGGACACAAAAAAGGGCTTGGGCATAAACGCGTCCACCCCCGCCGCCCGGGCCTCGTCCTCGATATCGCTCCAGTCGTAGGCGGTGAGCACCAGGATGGGCGTCTCCCAGCCCACCCGCTCCCGGAGCTGCCGGGCGGTGGACACCCCGCTCTGGCCCGGCATTTTCCAGTCCAGCAGGATGGCGTGGAAGCCCTCCCCCCTGTCCCGGGCGCGGACCGCCGCGTCCACGGCGGCGGAACCGTTGGTGACATAGGAAACCGTTACGCCGGTGCCCTCCATCATCTCCCGGATGTCCAGGCAGACCTCTTCCTCGTCGTCCGCCACCAGGACGCGGGAGATGCCGCGCCGGGCCCAGAAGGTCTCCTCATCCACCGGGGCGGGGACGGCAAAGGTCAGCTCCACCGTGAACACGCTGCCCTCCCCCAGGCGGCTCTCCGCCCCAATGATGCCGCCCATGAGCTCCACCAGGTTCTTGGTGATCGCCATGCCCAGGCCGGTGCCCTGGACGCCGTCGGCGGTGTCCTCCGCCCGTACAAAGGGGTCAAATATGGTCTGCAGGAACTCCCCGCTCATGCCCACGCCGTTGTCCCGCACCACAAACCGCAGCCGCGCGTACTGGGGGGACGGCACAGGCAGCTCCTCCACCAGCAGCGAGATGTCGCCTCCGTCCGGCGTATATTTGATGGCGTTGGACAGCAGGTTAATCAGGATCTGGTTCAGGTGCAGTTTGTCGCCCAGCAGCCGCTCCGCCGGATGCCCCCGCACCGAAAACTCAAACGTCTGCCTTTTGGCCCTGGCCTGGGGCAGCAGGATGGTGTGCAGCTCCTCCACCAGCTCGGGCAGGCTGAACGGGGCCACATTCAGCGAGGTCTTGCCGCTTTCAATCTTGCTCATGTCCAGCACGTCGTTGATGAGGCTGAGCAGGTGCTGGCTGGAGGCGGAGATCTTCCGGGTGTACTCCCGCACCTTTTCCGGGTTGTCCGCGTCCTTGGCCAGCAGCACCGTGAAGCCGATGATGGCGTTCATGGGGGTGCGGATATCGTGGGACATATTGGACAGGAAATGGCTTTTCGCCTGATTGGCGCTTTTTGCCGTGTCCAGCGCCTTCTGGAGGTTCTGGTTGATCTGACGCTCCCTGGTGCGGTCGGACATGACCACCACCAGCTTTTCCGTCCCCTGGATGACCTCCCGGGACACGGTCTCCCGGAACCATCGGCGCTCGCCGGTGGCCTGGTGCCGGTGCTCCCGGTCCCAGCGGCGGCAGGCATGGACGGGGATGCCCTCCAGCTGCTCCCTGGTGAGGGGGTCCCCACTCCCATGGGCCAGCAGCTGGATATCCGCCATCGCCTCCTGGCGGGGTATGCCCAGCAGCCGCTCCACATTGGGGCTGAGGTAATCCACCCGCCAGGTTTCCCTGTCCAGCACGACAAAAATATCGTCCACACTGGTGGTCAGGGCGTCAAACATCGGCTCTCCTTGATACCAATCGTTCATTATATATCCCTTTCAGCGTTCGTAGCTATGGGCCCCCTGCGGCTGCGCGGCTTTGCCGAGAGCAGGCTGATGGTCTCCAGCAGCTGCGGCACATCCAGCGGCTTGGGCAGGTGGGCGTCCATGCCGCTCTCCTCCGACCTGCGCTTGTCGCTGTCCAGCACATTGGCGGACAGCGCGACAATGGGGACATCCGCCGCGCCCGGGTTGTCCAGGCGGCGGATGGCCTCCGCCGCCTGCCAGCCGTCCATCACCGGCATCTGGATATCCATCAAAACCAGGCTGTACTGGCCGGGCCGGGCGTTTTTCATCTTCTCCACGGCGATGCTGCCGTTCATCGCGGTGTCCACGACGAAACCCAGCTCCTGAAGCAGCTCGGTCTCAATCTCCAGGTTGATCTCGTTGTCCTCCACCAGCAGGATGGCCCGCCCCTTCACCTCCGCGGCGGGAAGGCCGGCATCCCCGCCCCCGGCGGCGGCGCCGGGCCGAAGGCGCAGGCGCAGGGTGGCCGTAAACGTGCTGCCCTGCCCCAGCTCGCTCTGCACGTCGATGGAACCGCCCATCATATCCACGATGTTCTTGGCGATGGTCAGGCCCAGGCCGATCCCATGGATGCCGCTGAGGGTGGTGTTCTTCTCCCGGGTGAAGGGGTCGAACAGCCGGCTGAGGAACTCCCGGCTGATGCCCACGCCGGTGTCCGACACGGTGATCTGGTAGAGGGCGTACTGGTTGGGCAGCAGCTCCCGCTCCACCGCGGTGAGGGACACCCGGCCCTCCGGGTGGGTGTAGGTGACGGCGTTGTTGGCAAGGTAGAGCACCAGCTGCTTCAGCTTCTCCCTGTCCCCCAGGATTTCACTGTGGACGAGCCCGGAGCAGTCCATGGTGAAGGCGATGTCCTTCTCCTCCGCCTGGGGCAGCAGGAACTCGTACACATCCTCCAGGATATTCGTCAGGTTGCACTCGACCTCCACCGTCTGGAGCTGGCCGGACTCCGCCTGGGACAGCTCCAGCACCTTGTCGATATGGCCCAGGAGCTGGTGGGCAGAGGTCTCCATCCGCTCCAGGTAGCCGCGCACTGCCTCCGGGTCGTTCCGGTCCCGCTTGGCCAGGGAGGTAAAACCGAAAATGGCGCTGAGGGGGGTGCGCATATCGTGGGACATATTGGACAGGAAAGCGCTTTTCGCCCGGTTGGCCCGGTTGGCCTGGGACAGCGCGTCCTCCAGCAGGACCTTCTGCTCCAGCTCCTTCCGGGTCTCCTCGTCCACATTGCGGAACCCCAGCACCACGCCCAGCCCGCTGTCCTGTGTGCTGGCGCGCACCGCCTTGAGCTGGTAGTACGCCGCCTCGCCGCCGGACAGCGCCCGGTAGTTCAGATAGAAAATGTCTTTCCCGGACATCTCCTCCCGCAGCTTCTCCCGGGAGCAGGCATGGCGGACCATCTCCCGGTCCTCCGGCCAGACATACTCGTCGATGTAGGCGTCCATGCTCTCCTGGAAGGGGCGCCCCTGGGCAAAGGCGGAGGAAAAGGCCCCGTTCTCCCCGCCGGCGGTCCGCAGGATGGACCCTGCGCCGGAGTCCAAATCGAAGAAGCATACCATGCTGAAGTCGATGCTCAGCGCCTGGACCAGCTCCATCTGCCGGCGTTCCGCCGCCCGGCGCTCCTGCTGCTCCCGCTCCTTCTGGGCGGTGCAGTCCAGCAGGAACCGCTGGTATACCAGCTCGCCGTTTTCCCTGGTGAGCTTTACGTTGCCCATGATATGCAGCAGCGCCCCGTCGGAGTGCTCCACCCGGTAGGCGACGCCCACGCTGTCCCCCTCCGCTTTCAGGGCCTGGATGCAGGCCGTCAGCCGCCCCTGGTCCTCCTTCACCACAGAGGGGGCGATCATATTGAAGCCCGCCCGCTCCATTTCCTCCTGGGAGGAATAGCCCAGGATGCTCAGGGCGGCCCGGTTGACGCTGAGGATCCTGCCGTCCAGGGTGTGGGAGAGCACGCCGCAGTCCATGGTGGTGAACAGGGCCTCCAGGCTCTGGTTCTTGCGGATGATCTCCTCCTGGTAGGCCCGCTCCAGGGTCACGTCGATGCCAACCCCCACGGTGCCCATCACGCTGCCGTCCAGGTTGTACAGCGGGGATTTATAGGTGGTGAGCCGCCGCTCCCCCTCCCCGGTCTGGATGGTTTCCTCCGATACGCAGGTCTGCCGGGTGGCCATGACCTCCCGCTCCGACTCGATGCAGGCGGGGTCGTCGCGCTCCACATCCCAGATATAGGCGTGGCCCCGGCCCTGCACCTGGTCCCGGGTCTTTTTCACCGTCCGGCAGAAGCTGTCGTTTACCTTCTCGTGGATCCCGTTTTTATCCTTATACCAGATCAGGTTGGGCACACTATTGATGGTGGCGTCCAGAAACTGGCTTTTTTCCCACAGGTCCTTCCCCTGCCGGAAGGCCTGCTGCCAGCGCAGGAAGCGGAAGCGCGCCTCATCCTCCCCCATGGGGGCGGTCCACACGTCCCGGAGCCTGGGCAGGCGGTCCGCCAAAGCGGGCAGCTGCTCCCGGCCGGCAATGGCGATGAGCTGGGCGCCGTCCCCCATGGCGCCCAGCAGCGCGTCCAGCGCCCCGGGCGCGTCCAGCCCCCGCAGGTCCGCCAGGACCACGTCCGCCCCGGCGCACAGGGCGGCGTCCGGCCCGGCGCTCTCCGCAAAGGCATGGGAAAAATGCTCCAGGGGCGCCGCCTCCCGGATGACGCGGAACAGGCCGTCGTCCCGGCCCATCAGATAGAACTGGATATGGCAGTGATACATAATCGCTTCCTCCCGTGTCGGCAGGGGCTGTTCCGCCGCGTCCTTCCGGCACGCGCTCGTCCGGCAAGGCACACCATGCCAATGTAGTTATTTTATCAATTTTGCCGCCGCCTGTCAATCATTTCGGCATTCCGCTGAGAAAAATGGCCTTGACGGGGTAATTCAGATATGGTATAATTCAACATTGCGTTGGTATGCGGAAGGGGTGTCTGTCCCATGCTGGAGGAACTGAAGAACGCGGCGAAGGCCGCGGGCGTCAAGCAGATCCGCCGGGCGCTGGCGGCGGGCCGGGTCAAGCGCCTGTACCTGGCGAAGGACGCCGACCCCCAGCTGACACAGCCCCTGGAGCGCCAGGCGGCGGAGCGGGGCGTGGACGTGATCTGGGTCCCCTCCATGAAGGAGCTTGGCCGCGCCTGCGGTCTGGCCGTGGGCACGTCCGCCGCGGCCGAGCTGAGAAGCGCGGAGCCGTCGTGAGCCGCGCGGATGGAGCGGAGCGAGGGGAAAAGCCCAAGACCCACGAAGTGGGGCTGGGTTTTGCCCGAGCCGGAGCGAAGCCGCGCGTCGCGAACAGGCGCAGTGTGACAATGCCCCACAGATTTTTCCGGTTTTAGCGAATAATCCCCGGATCATTCGTTAAAATATATATTTATTGAAAGGAGGAACATCATGCCTACTTTTAACCAGCTGGTTCGCAAGGGCCGGGAGAAGGCCACCTACAAGTCCAACTCCCCCGCCATGCAGCACGGCCTGAACACCCTGAAGAACAAGGAGACCGATCTGCCCTCCCCCCAGAAACGGGGCGTGTGCACCGCGGTGCGTACTTCCACCCCGAAGAAGCCCAACTCCGCGCTGCGTAAGATCGCCCGTGTGCGCCTGACCAACGGCTACGAGGTCACCGCCTATATCCCCGGCGTGGGCCACAACCTGCAGGAGCACTCCGTGGTCATGATCCGCGGCGGCCGTGTGAAGGATCTGCCCGGCGTGCGTTACCACATCATCCGCGGCACTCTGGACACCCAGGGCGTCAACGGCCGGATGCAGGCCCGCTCCAAGTACGGCGCCAAGCGGCCCAAGGCGAAGAAGAAGTAATTCTTCCCCGACGTGAAGCGGCGACGCTTCAACCCACAACGAGTTTTGCGCACACGCGCAAGGCCGAAAGCCTTGCCGGGCGTTTACCTATATTTTATGGGTGCGCCTCGGACAGGCATTGTACGGAGATGTTTTTGAGCCCGCGCTTCGCGCGCCGCTCGAAAAACTTCGAGTACCTGTGAATTCTAATTCTATATAGAAGGAGGGAAGCGAAGTGCCCAGACGTGGTAACGTACCCAAGCGGGAGGTTCTGCCCGACCCGCTGTATAATTCCGTCTTAGTCACTAAGCTCGTCAACAGCATCATGCTGGACGGCAAGAAGGGCGTGGCCCAGAAGGTCGTCTACGGTGCTTTTGACATCATCAAGGATAAGACCGGCAAAGAACCCCTGGAGGTGTTCACCACCGCCATCGAGAACATCATGCCGTCTCTGGAGACCAAGTCCCGCCGTGTGGGCGGCTCCACCTACCAGGTCCCCATGGAGGTCCGGCCCGAGCGCCGGCAGACCCTGGGCCTGCGGTGGCTGACCACCTACTCCCGCAACCGCGGCGAGAAGACCATGAAGGAGCGGCTGGCCGGCGAGATCATGGACGCCGCCAACAACACCGGCTCCGCCGTGAAGAAGCGCGAGGACACCCACAAGATGGCCGAGGCCAACAAGGCGTTCGCCCACTACCGCTGGTAAGGACGGAGGACACAGACCAACATGGCGAGAAAAGTTTCTCTGGAAAATACCAGAAATATCGGCATCATGGCCCACATCGACGCCGGCAAGACCACCACCACCGAGCGTATTCTGTACTACACCGGCGTGAACTACAAGATCGGCGAGACCCATGACGGCACCGCCACCATGGACTGGATGGCCCAGGAGCAGGAGCGCGGCATCACGATTACGTCCGCCGCCACCACCTGCTACTGGAAGGGCACCAAGGACCAGTTCCCCCAAACCCGGATCAACATCATCGACACCCCGGGCCACGTGGACTTCACCGTGGAGGTGGAGCGCTCCCTGCGGGTGCTGGACGGCTCTGTCACCGTCATGTGCGCCAAGGGCGGCGTGGAGCCCCAGTCCGAGACCGTGTGGCGTCAGGCGGACCACTACAAGGTGCCCCGCATGATCTACGTCAACAAGATGGACATCATGGGCGCCGACTTCTACAACGTGCTCAACATGATCCACGACCGGCTCAAGGCCAACGCTGTGCCCATCCAGCTCCCCATCGGGAAAGAGGAGACCTTCAAGGGGATCATCGACCTGGTGGAGATGGACGCCGATATCTACTACGACGAGATGGGCAAGGATATGCGCGTGGAGCCCATCCCCGAGGACATGATGGAGCTGGCCCAGGAATACCGCACCAAGCTGGTGGACGCCTGCGCCGACATTGACGAGGAGATCATGGAGCTGGCCCTGGACGAGAAGCCCATTCCCCAGGAGCTGCTGCGCCGGGCCCTGCGCCGGGGCACCATCGACAACCTGCTGGTTCCCGTCACCTGCGGCACCTCTTACCGCAACAAGGGCGTGCAGAAGCTGCTGGACGCGATTGTGGACTATATGCCCGCCCCCACCGACATCCCGCCCATCAAGGGCGTGAACCCGGACACCGAGGAGGAAGAGGAGCGCCCGTCCTCCGACGACGAGCCCTTCTCCGCCCTGGCGTTTAAAATTGCCACCGACCCGTTTGTGGGCCGTCTGTCCTTCATCCGGGTGTATTCCGGCACGCTGAACACCGGCACGTCGGTGCTCAACAGCACCAAGAAGCAGAAGGAGCGCATCGGCCGCATTCTGCAGATGCACGCTAACCACCGGGAGGATATCGAGACCGTGTACGCCGGCGACATCGCCGCCGTCATCGGCTTGAAGAATTCCACCACCGGCGACACGCTGTGCGACGAGAAGCACCCGGTGATCCTGGAGTCCATGGAGTTCCCCGAGCCCGTGATCCGGGTGGCCATCGAGCCCAAGACCAAGGCCGGCCAGGAGAAGATGGGCATCGCCCTGATGAAGCTGGCCGAGGAGGACCCCACCTTCAAGACCTACACCGACGAGGAGACGGGCCAGACCATCATCGCCGGCATGGGCGAGCTCCACCTGGAGATCATCGTGGACCGCCTGCTGCGCGAGTACAAGGTGGAGGCCAATGTGGGCGCGCCCCAGGTGGCCTACAAGGAGACCATCAAGACCGCCGTCAAGCAGGACACCAAGTATGCCCGCCAGTCCGGCGGCAAGGGCCAGTACGGCCACGTGGTCCTGGAGGTGGAGCCCAACGAGCCCGGCAAGGGCTACGAGTTCCTCAACGAGATCACCGGCGGCGTCATCCCCAAGGAGTTTATCCCCGCCGTTGACGCGGGCATCCAGGGGGCCATGCAGGCCGGCGTGCTGGCCGGCTACCCCGTGGTGGACGTGAAGGTCCATCTGGTGTTCGGCTCCTACCATGAGGTGGATTCCTCCGAGATGGCGTTCAAGATCGCCGGCTCCATGGCCTTCAAGGAGGCCTGCCGCAAGGCCGGGGCCTGCCTGCTGGAGCCCATCATGAAGGTGTCCGTCACCGCCCCCGACGAGTACCTGGGCAACGTCATCGGCGACCTCACCAGCCGCCGGGGCCAGATCCAGGGCCAGGAGGCCCGGCCCGGCGCCACCCAGGTGGACGCGCTGGTCCCCCTGTCCGAGATGTTCGGCTACGCCACCGACCTGCGCTCCCGCACCCAGGGCCGCGGCCAGTACACCATGGAGCCCCACAGCTACGTGGAGATCCCCAAGAGCATCGCGGAAAAGATCATCGCCCAGCGCGGCCGCAAGGAGGACGCGTGAGCAGTGCCGGCGGCACAAAAAACAGTTGCAATTTCTGCCGCTATAGGATAAAATAGGCCCATCAACCTGATTTGTCCCAACACATTACAACTTTAATCAGTACAAGGAGGAAAACTCAAAATGGCCAAGCAAAAGTTTGAGCGTACCAAGCCCCACGTCAACATCGGCACCATCGGCCACGTTGACCACGGTAAGACCACCCTGACCGCCGCCATCACCAAGTGGCTCGCCCTCCAGGGCATGGCTGACTACAGCGACTACTCCAGCATCGACAGCGCCCCCGAGGAGCGCGAGCGCGGCGTGACCATCAACACCGCCCACATCGAGTACGAGACCGCCAACCGCCACTATGCCCACGTGGACTGCCCGGGCCACGCCGACTATATCAAGAACATGATCACCGGTGCCGCTCAGATGGACGGCGCCATCCTGGTCATCGCCGCCACCGACGGCCCCATGGCCCAGACCAAGGAGCACATCCTGCTGGCCCGCCAGGTGGGCGTGCCCGCCATCGTGGTGTTCCTGAACAAGTGCGACCAGGTGGACGACGAGGAGCTGCTGGAGCTGGTGGAGATGGAGGTCCGCGAGACCCTGTCCTTCTACGAGTTCCCCGGCGACGATCTGCCCATCATCAAGGGCTCCGCCCTGAACGCCCTGACCAACGAGTCCGGCAACCCCGACGACCCCGACTTCGCCTGCATCAAGGAGCTGATGGACGCTGTTGACAGCTACATCCCCACTCCCGACCGCAAGGCCGACCTGCCCTTCCTGATGCCCGTGGAGGACGTGTTCACCATCACCGGCCGCGGCACCGTGGCCACCGGCCGTGTGGAGCGCGGCCAGCTGAAGGCGGGCGAGACCGTGGAGATCGTGGGCCTGTCCGAGGAGAAGAAGTCCACCGTCGTCACCTCCATGGAGATGTTCCGCAAGACCCTGGACTACGTCGAGGCCGGCGACAACGTGGGCTGCCTGCTGCGCGGCATCAACAAGGACGAGATCGAGCGCGGCCAGGTGCTGTGTAAGCCCAACTCCATCCACCCCCACACCAAGTTCGTGGGCCAGGTGTACGTGCTGAGCAAGGACGAGGGCGGCCGTCACACCCCCTTCTTCAACAACTACCGTCCCCAGTTCTACTTCCGTACCACCGACGTGACCGGCGTCATCACCCTGCCCGAGGGCACCGAGATGTGTATGCCCGGCGATAACGTGGACATGAACGTGGAGCTGATCACCCCCATCGCCATCGAGAAGGGCTTGCGCTTCGCCATCCGCGAGGGCGGCCGCACCGTGGGTTCCGGCGTCGTCATTGATGTCGCTGAGTAATTCCGACGCATAAACGCATCGTAAAAGACAGCCGCCGTTAGGCGGCTGTCTTTTTGCGTGCCGCCCGGGGCCCCGCGAAGCGGGGCGGTGCGTAAGCGCCGTACAAGTGTTTTTGCCGCAGGCGAAAACCTTGGCGCAGGGCTGGCTTTGCCAGCCCGAGCATTGAAATCCAAAGGGGTCCCCG
Source organism: uncultured Oscillospiraceae bacterium (assembly GCA_949916125.1). Taxonomy (GTDB): domain Bacteria; phylum Bacillota; class Clostridia; order Oscillospirales; family Oscillospiraceae; genus Enterenecus. Next base: position 5 of record CATLEJ010000004.1, on the reverse strand, counting down.
CGCGG
>CATLEJ010000003.1 GCA_949916125.1 uncultured Oscillospiraceae bacterium | reverse complement strand
GTGAAAGAAACCCAGGAGGGGTGTCTTTCACGTTCAATCAACGACTTTTTGGAACGTTCTTTGTTCCAAAAAGTCGCACTCAGCGTGGCGAAAAGACTTTTTCGCCACGCTGGGCCCTCCCCCGCTGTACGGGGGAGGGCTTTTTGCCCGCTACGGCGCAAACCGGGAAAAGACGAATTTCCCCGACTGGGTCAGGTGGGCGTCCGTCCACGGCCCGCCGGCGGGCGCGCCGGGGCGCAGGGCGGCGGAGGTCTCGTTCTTGTCACACAGCGACCAGTTGCACCAGCTGATCCCCCGCGCGTCCAGGAAGTCCAGCCATACCCGCGCCTCCTCCAGGAACACCCCGCCGGAGCCGTCCGCCCGGCTGGTCCCCCACTCGGACACGAAGATGGGCAGGCCCTTGGCCAGCGCCCCGTCCACCCGGTCCCGCAGCGCCTTCCCGTGGGTGCCCGCGTAGAAGTGCAGGGTATACATCAGGTTCGTCCCCTCCACCGGGTCGGCCGCCGCCAGGTGGACGTCCTGGCTCCAGGTGGGGCTGCCGATGAGGACCACCGCCCTGGGCGACTTGGCCCGGATGGCCGACACCACCCGCTCAGCATAGGGCTTCACGTCCCCGGACCAGCTCACGTTCCCGTTGGGCTCGTTGCAGATCTCATAGATCACGTTGGGCACGTCCCGGTACCGCTCCGCCATCCGGGCAAAGAAATCCGCGGCCTCGTCCACGTGGGCCATGGGGTTGCCGTCGCTGAGGATGTGCCAGTCGATGATGACGTACATATCGTTCCGGACGGCCCCGTCCACCGCCGCGGCCACCCGGGCCTCCATGGCCTCCCGCTGGCTGAGCCAGCCCCCCTCGGCGGTGTACATGGCGGCCCGGAACACGTTGGCCCCATAGGCCCCGGTGGCGGCGATGGCCCCCTCGGAGGCAAACTGCCCGTACCACTGCAGCCCGTGGCTGCTCATGCCCCGCAGGACCACGGGCCGTCCCGCCTCATTGCACAGCTGCGTCCCCCGCACCTCCAGCCAGCCGTTTTCCGACACGCCGCCCTGCCGGGCCTCCACCGGCTGGGGGGCGGTGGGCTCCGGCGAGGGCCGGGCAGGCGGGAGCTCCCCCCGGGCCCGGTCCAGCGCCCGGCGGAACAGGGCGCAGGCCTCGGCGCGGCTCAGGCCGTCCAGGGGGCGGAAGGCCCCGTCCGGGCCGCCCCGCGCCACCCCGGCGGCATAGGCCGCCAGCACCGGCTCATAATACCGGCCGCTCAGGGCGGGGAAGTCGCTGATTTTGGCGGATTCGGTGTTGTAATCCCCCCGGACCTCCGGGAGCAGGGCCCACATGAGGACCTTGACCGCCAGCTGCCGGGGGATGGGCCGGTTGAAGCCCTCCCCGGTGGGGGGCAGTTCGTCCCAGTCGTACCACCCGGCCTCCAGCGCCGCCTGGAGCTCCCCCGCCGCCCAGTGGCCGGTCTGCCCCTGCCCCTTCGGGAGCCCTGCCAGCCGGGCGGCCACCGCCACAAACTCCGCGGCGGTGATCTCATTCCCCGGCCGGAAGGTGCCGTCGGGGTACCCCTTCAGCGCCCCGGCCTCCACCATGGCGGCCACGTCCGCCTCATACCAGCTCCCCGGGCGCACATCGGAAAAGGCGGCGCCGGCGGGGGCGGCGCCGGCCAGCAGCAGCCCCGCCACCGCCGCCGCGATCCAGCCGGACAGTTTTCGCATCGCGATCCCTCCTTTGCCGCAGGTATACCACAGGCGCAGAGCGCCGTTGCGGTACGTCGGTTTCATCCGATATAATAGCCGTTTGCGGCTATTGTACCATAAATTCCGCCCGCCGGCAACGCCCCTCCCGCCCGTTCCCCCCGCCGCCGCCGAACCTGTTTCCCGGGAAAAGGGCGGGGGAGGGGAGGGCCGCAAAAAAACAGTTGACAATCCCCGCCCGATCTGATATGATACTTGGGCAAAAGGAAGCAGGAATGGCGCCGCCGTCCTCACCTCCCGCCGCGGGCGAAGGGGTTAACATGGTGAGTACCGCACGGGGATCCGTGTGGGCTTGTTGTGGACGTGGGCGTTGCTGCGCTCACGTTTTGTTTTATTTCAGGAGGTGCGTGACCATAGCTAACACGTCTCATCAGATCAACGAGGAGATCCGCGACCGGGAGGTGCGGCTCATCGGCGCAGACGGCGGCCAGCTGGGCGTGATGTCCGCCCGGGAGGCCCAGGCGCGCGCCGACGAGGCAGGCCTGGACCTGGTGAAGATCTCCCCCACCGCCACCCCCCCCGTGTGCAAGCTCATGGACTACGGCAAGTTCAAGTTCGAGCAGGCCAAGCGGGAGAAGGAGGCCAAAAAGAACCAGCACGTGGTGGAGGTCAAGGAGGTGCGGATGTCCCCGGGCATCGACATCGGCGACTTTAACACCAAGCTGCGCAACGCCCAGAAATTCCTCGGCGAGGGGAACCGGGTGAAGGTGACCGTCCGCTTCCGGGGCCGTGAGATGGCCCACACCGACATCGGCCGCAAGCTGCTGCTGGATTTCGCCGAGCAGTGCGCCGAGCTGGCCGTGCTGGACAAGGAACCCAAGCTGGAGGGCCGGCACATGAGCATTTTCCTGTCCGCCAAAACAGCGAAGCGCTGAGAAGCGGACAGCGAGGGAGCTTGGACCGGAGCGAGGGCAAAAACCCAGGGCCCGCAAAGCGGGGCCGGATTTTGCCCGAGACGAAGGGAAAGCGACCGAGCGTCCTGGCCGCTTCGAAGCGTGACAACATTACTAACTTAACGAAAAGGAGACAACCGCCATGCCTAAAGTCAAAACCCACAGCGGCGCCAAGAAGCGCTTCAAGCTGACCAAGAACGGCCAGGTCAAACGTGCCCACGCCAACAAGAGCCACCTGCTCAACGGCCACGGCAAGACCCGCAAGCTCAAGCGCGGCCTGCGCAAGGCGGGCTACGCCGACGTGACCAACGCGCCCACCATCAAGCGCATGATCCCCTACAAATAAGGGAACCCACATTTTACTCAATACAGGAGGCTGAACAGATATGGCACGTGTGAAAGGCGCGATGATGACGCGCAAGAGAAGGAATAAGGTCCTCAAGCTGGCCAAGGGCTACTGGGGCGCCAAGAGCAAGCACTTTAAGATGGCCAACGAGCAGGTGATGAAGTCCCTGCAGTACGCCTACGTGGGCCGCCGGCTGAAGAAGCGCGACTTCCGGCAGCTGTGGATCGCCCGGATCAGCGCCGCCTGCAAGATGAACGGGATGAACTACTCCACCTTCATGCACGGCCTGAAGCTGGCCAATGTGGAGATCAACCGCAAGATGCTCTCCGAGCTGGCCGTCAACGACAAGGCCGCTTTCACCCAGCTCACCGAGCTGGCCAAGGGGAAGCTGGCATAACGACGAAACACAGGAGCGCCCGGCCCTTTGGCCGGGCGCTTTTTCCCGCCCCAAAACGTGGAAAAGGGGCTTGTAAACCGCGGGGAAATCGAGTAAAATAGCCATGAGGAAAACCCGAATGCGCGGCGGGCGGGGCGCGGGACAGCCCCTGCCGCCGTGAAAAACAAGTGGGAGGAACAAACCATGAGGAAGAAATTGACCGTATGTCTGCTTGCGCTGGCCCTGTGCCTGCCGCTGGTCGCCCCGGCGCTGGCCGCCGACACCACCTACAATTACGCTGTGGAGGGCGGGAACCTGAAGTTCAACCCCACCACGGGGACGATTGTGGACTGCAGCCCAAACGTATACAGCGCGGATATCCCCAGCAAAATCTATGACGTGCCGGTGACCACCATTGGGAAATACGCTTTTGAAAGCTGCACAAAGCTGGCCAGCGTCACCATCCCCTCCTCGGTGACCACCATTGAGAACGGTGCGTTCCGGTATTGCAGGGCATTGAAATCCATCGTCATCCCCAGCAGCGTTACAAAGCTGGGGAACGAGACCGGCGTTTTTAGCACTTGTACAGCGCTGGAATCTGTAACCATCCCCGGAAGTCTTAAGCGGCTTTCTTTTGCTGCGTTTTACGGTTGTACCAATTTGAAAACCGTCACCATCGGGAACGGGGTGGAGGAAATTGGAAAGTCTGCGTTTAACGGCTGCAAAAGCCTGGAGTCCATCACCCTCCCCGACAGCGTCAAGAGCATTGAGCAGTATGCTTTTCAGTCTTGCGAGAATTTGACCACGGCCACCATCGGCAGCGGGGTTAAGAATATCGACAATTCGGCGTTTGCTTCCACCAAAAAGCTGGAGAGCCTCTACTTCCGGGGCAACGCGCCGTCCGCCACCAGCAAAATGGTCACCCACTTCGCCGACGGCTTCAAGGTCTACTACCCCGACACCGCCACCGGCTGGACCGCCCCCACCTGGAACGGCTACATCACCAAATCCTATTCCCTCACCCCCAAGCCGGACCCCAGCCTGGTCACCGCCGTGCCCACCGCCTCCACCGTCTACGTCAACGGCACCCAGGTGGCCTTCGACGCCTATAACATCGCGGGCAACAACTACTTCAAGCTCCGGGACCTGGCCTTCATCCTCAGCGGCAGCGAAGCCCAGTTCGAGGTGGGCTGGAACGCCGCCGCCAACTCCATCCAGCTCACCACCCGGAAGCCCTACACCCCGGTGGGCGGCGAGATGTCCGCCGGCAGCAAGATCAACCAGATCGGCAAGCCCACCAAATCCGCCCTGTACCTGAACGGGATCAAGGTCAGCTTCACCGCCTATAACATCAACGGGAACAACTATTTCAAGCTCCGGGACATCGGACAGGCCATCAACTTCAGCGTGGAATGGGACGGCGCCCGGCGCTGCATCACCATCGACACCAGCCTGCCCTACCGTCCGGAATAACCCAAAGCGCCCCCGGCCTTTTGGCCGGGGGCGTTCGCGTTTCTTCACTCGGACAGAAGCATCCTGTCGTTGTCCAGGTCGTGCCCCGTCCCCGTCTTGAAGCGGCGCAGCAGGTCGTCCACCGTCATGCCCGCCCGTTCCTGGCCGGACACGTCCAGCACAATCCGGCCGTCCGCCATCATCAGGGTGCGGCTGCCCAGCTTCAGGGCCTGCCGCATATTGTGGGTCACCATCAGGCAGGTGATGTGGTGCTCCGCCACAATGGCGCGGGTGAGCTCCAGCACCTTCTCCGCCGTGGCGGGGTCCAGGGCGGCGGTGTGCTCGTCCAGCAGCAGCAGCCTGGGGGTGACCAGGGTGGCCATCAGCAGGGTGAGGGCCTGGCGCTGCCCGCCGGACAGCAGCCCCACCGGCTGGCGCATCCGATCCTCCAGCCCCATGCCCAGCAGCTTAAGCTGCTGGGCGAAAAACTCCTTGTCCTTCTTCCGGATCCGGCTGAGGGGGGCGGTGCCCTCCGACGAGCGCAGGTAGGCCAGGGCCAGGTTTTCCTCAATGGTGAGGGAGGGGGCGGTGCCCCGCAGGGGGTCCTGGAACAGCCGCCCGATGACCCGGCTGCGTTTGTGGTTGGGGGTAAAGGTCACGTCCTCGCCCCCCAGGGTGATGGAGCCGGAGTCCACGAAAAAGCTGCCCGCCACGGCGTTGAGCAGGGTGGACTTGCCCGCCCCGTTGGAGCCGATGATGGTGGCGAAGTCGCCGGGGGCCAGGTGGAGGGACAGGCGGTCCAGCGCCGTCTTTTCGTTGACGGTGCCCGGGTTGAAGGTTTTGGAGATGTTATCGATGCGCAGCATATCAGCGTCCCCCCTTCCGAAGCGCGGCCAGCTTCCGCTTCTGGAGGCCCGCGCCCGCCTTGATGGTGGGGGCGGCGATGGCCAGGGCCACCACGGCGGCGGTGAGCAGCTTCAGGCAGTCCACCGGCACCACCTTGGTGTAGAACACGATGGCATAGATGAAGCGGTAGATGATGGAGCCCACCATGACGGCGATGACGCCCCGGCCCATGCCCCGGCGGCCCACCACCGTCTCGCCGATGATGAGGCAGGCCAGGCCGATGACCACGATGCCGGTGCCCGAGCCCATGTCCACCGTGCGCTGGTACTGGCCCACCACCGCGCCGGACAGCCCGGTGAGGGCGTTGGCTATGCACAGCCCCACGGTGATGGTAAAGGTGGGGTTCACCGACGAGGCCCGCACCATATCCCGGTTGTCGCCGGTGGCCCGTATGCTCAGCCCCAGCCGGGTGCCCAGGAACAGGTAGAGCAGCACCCCCGCCAAAATGGTGACGGCGGCGGACAGGATCAGCTCATGCCACTGGCCCCAGAAGCCGTCCAGCGGCGTGCCCGCGAACAGCCCTTTCGCCAGGGAGAACACGGTGTCCTTCTTCATCAGGCTGGCGCTGGACTTCCAGCCCATGGCCATCAGGTTGACGGTGTACAGCCCGGTGTTGGTGACGATGCCCGCCAGGATGGAGGGCACCCCCATGCGGGTCTGGAGGAAGGCGGTGACAAACCCGGCGCAGGCCCCGGCCAGCATGGCCGCCGGGATGGCCAGGACGGGGTGGCCCGCCGCCGTCACCGTCACCGACACCGCCGCGCCCAGCACGAAGGTGCCGTCGGTGGTGAGGTCGGCGATGTCTAAAATGCGGTAGCTGAGAAACAGCGCCATGGCCACCAGGGCGTACTGGAAGCCCAGCTCCAGGGCGGTCTGGGAGATCAAAAGGATAGAACCCACGGGAATTCAGCTCCTATCGTGGCCCAGCCCCCGACAGCTCCGGGGGCTGGGCCAGCGTTTATTCACAGCTCTTTCGTTGGTGGCCGGGCAGCTCCGAACCGGAATCCTCCCCGGCCGTCAGCGAACTGAAGTTCTTTTTGCTGACTTTTTCTTTCAAGAAAAAGTCAGTCCTCGGTGGTCTGGACCTCCACCAGGGTGCCCATGTCCTTAAACATGGAGTAGTCGGCGTTCAGCCCGGCGGCGGTCTCGGTGTTGACGGTGATGATGCCGCCGTCCATCAGGTAGTAGTCCTCCAGGCCGTCCATGCCCTTGGTCAACGCCTCATAGGCCAGGTCAGCGGTGCGGGCGCCCAGCTCGGTGTAGTTCACGCCGCAGGTGGCAAACGCGCCGTTGCGCACGAAGGAGTCCGCCCCGGTGTAGTGGGGGATGCCCGCGTCGATGAGGCTCTGGTAGATGGCCAGCTCCGCCACGGCGATCTTGTTGTCGGTGGGGGTGAAGATGGCGTCCACGCCCTCGGCGGCCAGGGCGGCCGCGGCGGCGATGACCTCGTCGTTGGAGTTGGCGGTCTGCTCGGAGTAGGGGATGCCCTTCTCGGTGAGGTATTCCTTGGCCTCGGCGATGGGGCGGATGGAGTTGTCCTCGGACAGGGAGTAGAGCAGGCCCACCTTCTTCAAATCCGGGTTCTGGGCCAGCATCATGTCGATGATGAACCGGGTGTTCAGCGCGTCGCTGGTGCCGGTGACGTAGTCCAGGCCGGTGAGGGCCACGCTCTCCTCGTCGGGGTAGGACACGGCGGCGAACACCACGGGGGTCTTGCTGTCCTCGGCGGCCAGGGCGGAGATTTTGGCGGCGGCGGTGGCCACGGGGATAATCACGTCCACCTTGTCGGCGATGGCCTGGTCGGCCAGCTGCTTCAGGGTGGTCTCGTCCCCCTGGCCGGAGGTGGTGGTGTGCTCAATGGTGATGCCGTTGTCGGCGGCCAGCTTGTCGAGCTGCTTCTCAATGGCCTGGGCGATCTCGTCCAGGGAGGGGTGGTCGGTGAGCTTGATGATGGCGGCTTTATAGGTCTTGTCCCCGGAGGGCTGGGTGGGCTGTGATGAGCCGCCCACGGTCACCGTGGGGCCGTCGGAGCTGGTAACCGTGCCGCCGTTGCAGGCGAACAGGGAGAGGGACAGGGCCGCAGCTGCGGCGACGGCGAAGAGCTTCTTGACGATGTTGCGCTTTTTCATGGTGTTTTCCTCCAAAATAATATTTTGGGTGGCAGATGTAGTCACGCTGCGCCTGTTCGCGACGTGCGGCTTCCCTCCGACTCGGACTGGTCTCCGGGCCGCTTGCGCGGCCCTGCGCTCGTCCTCGCTCCGGTCCATCCGCACTGCTCACGACGGCTCCGCGCTCTGCCAATAAAAAAAGCCTTTGCCCCACACATGGGACAAAAGCCGCTGCTTCTGCGATACCACCCAAATTGACGTTGTCAAACGTCCACTCGCTTACGCGTACCATCATACGCGCCCCGATGGATAACGGGTGGGAATCCCGTCGGTCCCTACTTGGCCCGCGCCGTTCGGTCCGCCCTCCGAAGTCCATTCGCCGGCCGCTCGCCGCCCCGTTTCCACCATCGGGGGCTCTCTGAAGGTCTGCCGCGCCGGGTACTTCTCTCCGTCACTGGTTTGTGCTGTTTGGTTGTTGTGGTTCATTATACGCAGGCCGCCCCCGTTTGTCAACCCCCTTTTTCCGGAAAATTTCCCCGGCCCCTCCCTCTCACTGGGGGAGGGAGGGGTTTCGCTTCACATTCATGCGGAACAGGTTCTGCCCCGCGATGAGGTTGTCGATCTCGATGGCGTAATCGATCTCCAGGTCGCCGCCGGCCTCGCCCAGGGTGGAGCGCATCCGCCGGGTGCTCACCCCGATGGACAGCGCCCCGTAGGGCGTCTCGTACATGGACAGGTGCCGCCTGCCCTCCTCAAACACCATCTGAGAGTTGATGCTCCCCTCCCGCAGCAGGGTTACCCGGCCCCCGTCGATGTGCAGGCGGGTGGTGGTGCCCTCCAGGCCGGTGAGCTCGCTCTCCTGGTAGGAGATGGTGTACCTGCCGCCGCCCTCCCGCTTCAAGGTGCCGGCGGTGACCAGCTCCATCTCTTCCGGGTCGCTCTCGGCATAGAGCTGCTTGCCCCGGATGGATATAATCACATTGTCTGTCATAGCTGTCCTTTCCAGCCGCGCCCGTACCGGGGGCGCGTCAGTACGCGGTAATGTCAATCTGCTCCACTTCGCCCTCCACGTCCTCCCGCAGGAAGACGCTGGCCAGGGAGGCAAAGTCCTCGGTGCTGTCGCTGACGAAAAAGCGGTGCCGGCCCGCCTGTGCCCGGTCGGTGCGCAGGCCCGCCCGGTCCAGCTCCGCCGCCGTCCACCGGGCGCACTCCGCCCCCACGTCGACGAGGGCCGTATCCGGCCCCATGTACCGGCCGATGACCTCCCGGAGCAGGGGGTAGTGGGTACACCCTAAGATCAGCGTGTCCACCCCCGCCTCCCGGATGGGGGCAAGGTACTCCGCCGCCACCGTCTCGGCCACCGTGTCCCCCGGCCGGAAGCGCCCGTTCTCCACCAGCGGCACCAGCAGGGGGCAGGCCCTGGCGGTGACCTCCACGCCGGGGCGGCCCTGGGCCAGCAGCCGCTCATAGGCCCCGGAGCGGATGGACGCCCTGGTGCCGATGAGGCCCACCCGGCCGTTCCGGGTGGCCCGGAGGGCGGCGTGGACGGCGGGCTCCACCACGCCGAATATGGGGATGTCGTTTTCCGCCCGCAGCACGCCCAAGGCCGTGGTGGACACGGTGCCGCAGGCGATGACGATGGCCTTCACGTCAAAGGAGCGCAGCAGGGCCGCGTCCTGCCGGGCGTATTTGACCAGAATGTCCCGGGACCGCCCGCCATAGGGCACCCGTCCGGTGTCGCCGAAGTAGACCAGCTCCTCCTCCGGCATCAGGCGGGCCAGCTCCCGCACCGCGGTGAGCCCGCCCAGCCCGGAGTCGAACACGCCGATGGGCCGTCTGTCCATGGCCGCGCCCCCCTTTCTCTCCGCTTCGTGTCTTAGCCGCCTGCTCCCGGGCGCTCCGCGCTTCTGCTAAGGCCCCCGCAAAGCCGTCCTTCAGGCTTTGTGGGGAAAGGAGCCGCAGCGCAATGAGTGAGCTTTCGCCAAAGGCGGAAGCGAGGGATATGGAGCTTGCGGCGACGCTGTCACGCTGCGCGCCCTCCGCGACGGCGTCTAAGCCACTGCGACTGCGCACGCCGTTTGCCGGCCCTTTGGGCCGCCAAGCCGTCCGCTCCGCTTCGTGTCTTAGCCGCCTGCTCCCGGGCGCTCCGCGCTTCCGCTGTTGTCACGCTGCGAAGCGGCCAGGACGCTCGGTCGCTTTCGCTGCGTCTCAAGCAAAACCCAGTCCCACTTCGTGGGCCTTGGGCTTTTGCTTTCGCTCCGCTCCAAGCTCCCTCGCTGCCCGCTTCTCCGCGCTTCCGCTAAGGCCCTGCTATTATATGCGATTTCCCCGGCAAAAACAAGAGCGGATTTTGTGAACCTTTCCCGAAATTCCCTCCCCCGGCGCGGCGCGGCCGGAAAAAGCCCTGTGGGGGCGGATGGTATCCGCCCCCGCAGGGCTTCCAAGCCTGTCAAAATATTCTCCCTTCCGTGCTGTATACGGCCTTTTGGGAACAAAAGGCGTCCAGGTACGCCGCCGGGTCAGCTTACCACCGTGTCGGGCAGGCCGTCCGTCCAGGTCCCCTGCCCGTCCACCTCGATGCGGTCCGCCAGCTCCTCCAGCGCCGCCAGGGTGCTGGAGGCCGTGTCCTGGAGGGCGATCCGCACGTTGTAATAGGTATAGCTATCGTCCTTCGGCACCTCGCCGGAAAAGAACTGCAGGGAGTCCTCCACCGGCCCGCCGTGCCAGTGCGCCGTGTCGTCCACCCGGCGCACGCCGATGCGGCCCGCGAAGAAGTCCTCCTTCACCGCCGCCAGCAGCGCCCGGGCGTCCCCGCCGTAGAGGGCGCCCCACAGGGTCGCGCCGACCGCCTCATCGTAGCGGCCCACGTCCACCCGATCCAGCCGCACACCGCCCGCCATGGCCTCCTCCAGCCCGGCGAAGCCGTAGACTTCCCAGTACAGCTCACGGTTGTCGTAGAGCCGCTGGACGGCCCAGGCCGCCGTGCCCTCCCGGTCCATCTCCTCCGGGTCAAGCCACAGGCTGTACCGCCGCTCCAGCGTCCCGCCCCCCTTCAGGGTGTAGGCCAGGCTCAGGTGGGTATTGACGCCCCCCAGCTGGGCCTGGGTCTGCCGCTCCACGTCCCGCTGCGCCACCGCCTCCTTGTGGAGGGCGGTGAACAGCTCGATGGCCTCGGGGCTGGCGGCGTCCAGGCTCAGATAGTCGCCGTCGTCCCCCAGGCAGACCGCGTTGATGCCGCTGACATACACGCTGTCCACGCCGGCCGGGTCCGGCACCCGGGTCTCAAACCCGGTGAGGTCGTACCCCACCACGCAGAACAGGGCCACAAACACCGCCGCCACCGCCAGGGCCCCCTTCCATTTGCCGAACACCCGGAAGGATTTTTCCAGCAGCATCCGGGCGGCAAAGTACCCCAGCACGCCCCAGACCAGCATGGCGGCCATGAGCATGATCTCCCCGCCGCCGGCCACCATGACGGTGGCCATGCCGAAGGCCATCCCCACGCACAGGGCCACCCCGTACTGGAACACCGGCTTCATGGGGTTGACGGCCACCACGTCCCCGGCGCTCTCCAGCCGCCGCGCCCGGTAGAGGAAGAAGGCGCACACCGTCAGCGCCGCCGCAGCAGCGGCGTAAATGCCCACCGTGCCCAGGCCCCGCACGATCAGATAGCGGGTGTCCGACACCCAGATGCCGCCCAGCTCGGCCACCTGCGCCAGCTCCTCCGGCGTGAACTGGGAGATGGGCAGGGCGGCCATGCTCTGGGCGGCCACCGCCTCCTCCAGCTGCGCCGCCGGGGTGAGCCACTTCACCACGGCCTGCGCGCCGTCGGGGAAGCCGGCGAAGCCGTAGTAGAAGCCTTGGAACACCAGCTCCAGCAAGCCGTATATCCCGATCGCCAGGACGTTGATGATGCCGTAAAAGACGGGCAGGGCCAAGCTGTGCCCGGTGAACATGGCACAGAACACCGCCAGGGAGTAGAAAAAGAACCCCTCCCCGCACATGACGGCCAGCCAGAACCCCAGGCCCGCCCAGCACACATAGCCCCCCGCCAGCTCCACCAGCAGGGTGAGCAGGAAAATCGCCAGGTTGGGTATAACCAGGAAGGCCAGCCCCGCCAGGTAGTGGGTGAGGAACAGCCCCTCCCGCCGCACCGGCAGGCTCCCGAAGAAATTGGCCGGGCGGGCGCTGTAGAGGTGGCTGAACACCGCCATGGCGCACAGCGCGCCGAACACCACCACCAGAACCAGGCCGTAGCCCTGGGCCAGGGCCAGCTGGGGCACGGTGTCGATGGCGAAGCTCCCCATGGCGCCGTTGGCGCCCCGCCCGGTGCTGTACTGGAGGGTCATCAGCCCGTTCAGGGGCAGCAGCACCAGCCAGATGGCGAAATACGCCCCCCACAGGGGCCAGAAGCGGCAGACCGTTTTCTTGAAAACCGTCCAGTTAAAGAACGATGTCCCGGACCGCATAGTCCTCACCTCCCATTTCATAGATGAAAATTTCCTCCAGGGTCAGGGGCAGGGCCTCCATAAACAGCGGGGCCAGGGGCTGGAACCTGGCCTCCACGTCCTCCGCGCTCCCCCGGACGATGTAGGTATACACCCGGCCCAGGTGGTCGGTGTGGAGCACCCGCACCCCCTCGGGCAGGGCGGGGGGCTCCTCGGTCTGGAAGGCGATCTGGAGCTTCACGGTGCCCCCCTGCAGCTCGCTGAGGGAGCGCTCCAGCGCCACCTTCCCGTGGCTGAGGATGCCCACGTGGTCGCACACGTCCTCCAATTCGCGTAGATTGTGGGAGGACACCACCACCGTGGTGCCCCGCTCGGCCACGTCCCCCATGAGCAGCGACCACACCTGCCGGCGCATCACCGGGTCCAGCCCGTCCACCGGCTCGTCCAGCAGCAGGTAGTCCGGGCGGCAGCTCAGGGCCAGCCAGAAGGCGGCCTGCTTCTGCATCCCCTTGGACAGGCGGCGGATGGGCCGCTTCTCGTCCACGGCGGGGAAGGCCTCCTTCAGCTTTTCGTACCGCCCCCCGTCGAAGCTGGGGTAGATCCCCCGGTAGAACCTCATCATGTCCCGGGTGGAGGCGGAGTTGAAGTAATACAGCTCGTCAGGTATGCCCGCCATGCGCCGTTTGGCGGCGGGGTTTTCGTAGATGGGCGCGCCCTCCAGCAGGATTTCCCCGCTGTCCTGGCGGTAGGCCCCGGTGAGGTGGCGCAGGATGGTGGATTTGCCCGCCCCGTTGGGCCCGACGAGCCCGTAGATGGCCCCCCGGGGCACCGTCATGGTCAGCCCGTCCAGGGCGTGGAAGCCGTCAAAGCTCTTGACCACGTTTTTGACCTCGATCATTTTGATTCCTCCTTCCAGGCCGCGCACCGTTCCCCGATCTCGGCCGGGGTCATGCCCAGATACACCAGCTCCTGCACCACGGCGTCCAGCTTTTCCAGCAGCTCCCCCCGGCGCTTGTCGGTGACGTCCTGGGGCAGGGCGGCGAAGCTCCCCTTCCCCGGCACCGAGTAGGCGTAGCCCTCCTGCTCCAGGGCCTCGTAGGCCCGCTGGATGGTGTTGGGGTTGATGGCCAGCTGGCCAGCCATGGAGCGCACCGAGGGCAGCTTATCCCCCGCCGGGACGGCCCCCGTGATGATGAGACGGCGCAGCCCGTCCCGCACCTGCTCGTAGATGGGGCGGCTGTCCCGGTAGTTCAGGCTGAGCATGGCCCCGCCTCCTTTCGACATTGTATTAAATGTATTAATACAGTTATCATATCATGGCCCCGGCGCCCTGTCAAGGGTTGAAATTTCTTCCAAATTTCCCGTTTAAATTCTGTAAAAAGACTGCTGACAAAACGGATTCGGCCTGCTATAATGTCAGTGTACGGCCTGACAGACACGGGCCAAGTGTCAAGAACGGATTCAGCCTTCCCCCTGCAAGGGGGAAGACGTTCAGCGATACCAATAAAGGAGTCTTTTTTCTATGTCCAAACATGATTTGAATACCGCCGCCTTCCTGGACTGCGTGGGCCCCCTGTTGGAGAGCCGGGAGGTGTCCTCCATGAAGCAGTGGGGGCGGCACTATTCCACCACCTGTTTCGATCACTGCCTGTTTGTATCCTACGTGGCCTTCCGGCTGGCCAGGTACTTTGGCTGGGACTACCGGGCCGCCGCCCGGGCGGGCCTGCTCCACGACCTGTACCTCTACGACCCCGCCGACCGCTCCGCCCATCCGGGGAACCAGTGCCTGGATCACCCGGAGTTCGCCCTGCGCAACGCCGCCGCCCTGTGCCCCGACCTGACGGACAGCGAGCGCAACGCCATCGTGTCCCATATGTTCCCCCTGGCGGTGCACCTGCCCCGCTCCCGGGTGGCGGTGGCGGTGAACCTGGCGGACAAGTTCTGCGCCACCCTGGAGGTGGTCCATCTCCACCGGATGCGGCGGATCCAGCGGTGGCTGCCCGCCCCCGCCCAGGGCTGACCCCCGGTTCTCGCCGTTTTCACCGCTTTTTCCCCTTTTTTCGACAGGGTTTTGGTGAAATGGGACATTTTATCCAAAATGTGAAAAAACCTTTCAAAATGCCGGGATATCTGATATAATGTTTCCGACGGCTTTTTCCGGCCGCCCTGGTATTTTTGTGCTGAAATCCGGTTCGGATTGATCATATTCCCACTCACCAACGACGACTGATTTAAGAGAGGAAGTTGCGAAGTCATGATCTCACACGGCAAGGATTTGAAAATCTTCTCCGGCAGCTCCAACAAGGCCCTGGCCCAGAGCATCTGCAAGGAGCTGAGCATCCCCCTGGGCAACGCCGAGACCGGCGCGTTCTCCGACGGCGAAAACTTTGTGTCCATCTTTGAAACCGTCCGCGGCTCCGACGTGTTCGTGGTGCAGTCCACCAGCTCCCCGGTGAACGACAACCTGATGGAGCTGCTCATCATGATCGACGCGCTCAAGCGGGCCAGCGCGGGCCGGATCACCGCCGTGATGCCTTATTTCGGCTACGCCCGGCAGGACCGCAAGACCAAGCCCCGTGACCCCATCTCCGCCAAGCTGGTGGCCAACCTGATCACCCGGGCCGGCGCCGACCGGGTGCTGACGATGGACCTCCACGCCAACCAGATCCAAGGCTTCTTCGACATCCCCGTGGACAACCTGATGGGCTCCCCGGTGTTTGTGGACCACTTCTTCCGCCGCTTCGCCCCGGTGCATGAGCAGACCATGGTGGTCTCCCCCGACGTGGGCAGCGTGGCCCGGGCCCGCTCCTTCGCCCAGAAGCTGGATATGCCCATGGCCATTGTGGACAAGCGCCGCCAGAAGGCCAACTCCTCCGAGGTGATGAACATCATCGGCGACGTGACGGGCAAAAACGTGATCCTGCTGGACGACATGGTGGACACCGGCGGCTCCCTGTGCCACGCGGCCAAGGCCCTGGTGGAGATCGGCCACGCCCAGTCCGTCACCGCCTGCGCCAGCCACGGCGTGCTGTCCGGCCCCGCCATCCAGCGCATCAACGACTCCGTGCTGGACGAGGTGGTGTTCCTGGACACCATCCAGCCCAGGGAGGGCATCACGGAGCTGTGCCCCAAGATCAAGTACCTGTCCGTGGCCCACCTGTTTGCCGAGGCCATTGAGCGGATCTACGAGGAGCGCTCCGTCTCTAAGCTGTGGTCCTGACGCTCCGAACGGTTCCAAACCTATAGAGAGAGAAAACCCGCTCCGGGGCCAGTGCGCCCCGGAGCGGTTGTGCCCTTTGTAGGGGCGCGCATTGCGCGCCCGCTGCCTGCGGCCTGTTCCAACGGGCGGACAATGTCCGCCCCTACATGATAATTGCCTGAATTGCGAGGTGCGGCCTGTGTTATTTCAAAAAAAGCCCCCTGTCTCCTGGCTCATCGTGGGCCTGGGCAACCCGGGGGACAAGTACGACGGCACCCGTCACAACGCGGGCTTTCTGGCCGTGGACGCCCTGGCGGACAAGGGGGGTTTTGCCATCAACCGGGTAAAGTTCAAGGCCCTCACCGCCCAGGCGGAGATCGGTGGCCAGGGGGCGCTGGTGATGAAGCCCACCACCTATATGAACCTGTCCGGCGAGGCGGTGGGGGAGGCGGCGCGGTTTTACAAGCTCCCGCCCGACCACGTGCTGGTGATCTCCGACGACGTGGATCTGCCCCTGGGCAAGCTGCGCATTCGGACGGGCGGCTCCGCCGGGGGGCACAACGGCCTGAAAAGCGTCATCCAGCACCTGGGCACGGACCAGTTCCCCCGGATCAAGATCGGCGTAGGGGGCAAGCCCCACCCGGACTACGACATGGCGGACTGGGTGCTGGGCAAGCTCCAGGGGGAGGACAAGAAGGTCATGGACGAGGCCGTCAAGCGGGCGGCGGAGGCCGCGGCCTGCTACCTGAAGGACGGCCCCCAGAAGGCCATGAACCGGTTTAATTGAGCGCGAAGCGCGGAGAAGCGGACAGCGAGGGAGCTTGGAGCGGAGCGAACTTTACAAACCAAGAATCGCGCAGCGATTCTGTTTGTGAAGTGAGTCGCAGCGAATGCGACCGAGTGTCCTGGCCGCTTCGCAGCGTGACAACATCGAGGTGCCCCATGAAACAGCTTCTGAACATTCTGAATACGGTGCCGGAGTTCCTCCGGCTGGAGGCCGCCCTGGAGGCCGGCCGCTCCCCGGTGGAGGTGTCCGGCCTGTCCCCCGTCCACCGGGCCCACTTCGCCGCCGGGCTGCTCACCCGGCTGGGGGTGCCCGTGGTGCTGGTGTGCGCCGACGAGGGGGAGTGCCGGCGTCTCGCCGCCGACGTGACGGCGCTGACCGGCGTGCCCGCCACCCTGATCTGCGCCCGGGAGTTTTTGTTTCACGAGGGGGCAGTGGCCTCCCGCCAGTGGGAGCACCAGCGCGTCGCCGCCTTCCGGGCCATGGCCCAGGGGAAGGCCCCCCTCATCGCCGCCACGGTGGAGGGGCTCTTACAGCGCACCCTGCCCCCCGGGGAGTTGGCCGACCACGTGGTAGAGATCGATGTGTCCGGCAGCTACGACCCGGAGGAGCTGGCCGGCCGGCTGGCCGCCCTGGGCTATACCCGGTGCCAGCAGGTGGAGGGGCCGGGCCAGTTCGCCCTGCGGGGGGGCATTTTAGATGTGTTTTCTCCCGGCATGGATAACCCCGTCCGGGTGGAGTTCTGGGACCGGGACGTGGACTCCATGGGCCTGTTCGACGTGTCCTCCCAGCGGCGGACGGGCAGGCTGGACAAAGCGGAGTTCCTGCCGGTCAGCGAGCTGCTCCCGGTGAGAGATGAAAACGGACAGTGGCAGCGGCTGGGGGACAGCCGCCTGCCCGCCCGGTACAAAACCCTGGCCACCGCCGCCCACCACCTGCCCCCGGACGCCATCGTGTGCCTGTCCGAGTCCAGCCGGGTGGCGGAGCGGGGCAAGAACTGGCTGTGGCAGCTGGGGGAGGACGTAAAAACCCTCATGGAAAACGGCGCGGTGGACGGGAAGCACGCCGTCTTCGCCGCCGGGATGGACGACCTGATGGCCCAGCTGTCCGAGCACGCCCTGTGCTTCCTGGACTCCTTCACCACCTCTGCCGCCCCCCTGCCCCCCAAGGCGGTGCTCACCGCCCAGGGGCGGCAGCTCCCCTCCTTCGGGGCCAGCCTGGACGCGGCGGCGGCAGACCTCACCCAGCTGCAAAACGCCAATACCGGCGCTGTGGTGCTGGTGGGCAGCGAGCAGCGGGCGCTGAATTTGCAGGCCCTCCTCCGGGAGCGGAAGATCCGCTCCGCCGTGGACTTCCAGCTCCACGAGCTGCCCCAGCCGGGGAACATCACCATCGCCGTGGGGGGCCTGTCCGCCGGGTTTGACTACATCGGCTGCCCCTATGCCGTCCTCACCGAGGGCGGGGACGGGCCCCGGAAAAAGGGCCGGCGTTTCAAGCACGCCGCGGACCGGCGGAGGGTGGACTCCTTCACCGACCTCACCCCCGGCGACCTGGTGGTGCATGAGCACCACGGCATCGGCCGCTTTGTGGGCATGGTGAAGATGCAGGTGGACGGGGTGGACAAGGACTACGTCAAGCTGGCCTACGCCGGCACGGACACCCTCTACGTCCCCGCCACCCAGCTGGACGCCATCTCCAAGTATATCGGCGGCGGGGACGACCCGGAAAAGAAAAAGCTGTCCAAGCTGGGCGGCACCGACTGGGAAAAGGCCAAGGCCCGCACCCGGAAGGCGGTGAAGGATCTGGCCAAGGGGCTGATCCAGCTCTACGCCCAGCGGCAGCGGCAGCCGGGGTACGCCTTCGCCCCCGACTCCCCCTGGCAGAAGGAGTTCGAGGACGACTTCCCCTACGACGAGACGGAGGATCAACTCCGCTCCGTCACCGAGATCAAGCGGGACATGGAGGCCCCCCGGCCCATGGACCGGCTGCTGTGCGGCGACGTGGGCTACGGCAAGACGGAGGTGGCCCTGCGGGCGGTGATGAAGTGCGTGCTGGACGGCAAGCAGGCGGCCATCCTGGTGCCCACCACCGTGCTGGCCCGGCAGCACTACCTCACCGCCCGGGGCCGGTTCGCCAAGTACCCGGTGGAGATCGACCTGGTCAGCCGCTTCCGCACCCCCGCCCAGATCAAAAAGACGCTGGCCGGGGTGGAGGACGGCTCGGTGGACGTGCTCATCGGCACCCACCGCCTGCTGCAAAAGGACGTGCGGTTCAAGGACCTGGGCCTGCTGGTGGTGGACGAGGAACAGCGCTTCGGCGTCACCCACAAGGAGCGGCTGAAGGAGATGTCCCGGCAGGTGGACGTGCTCACCCTGTCCGCCACCCCCATCCCCCGGACGCTGAACATGGCGCTGTCCGGCATACGGGATATGTCCGCCATCGAGGAGCCCCCCGCCAGCCGCCAGCCGGTGCAGACCTACGTCTTAGAGCACGACTGGTCGGTGCTGGCCGACGCCATGCGCCGGGAGCTGGAGCGGGGCGGGCAAGTGTACTACCTCCACAACCGGGTGGACACCATCCAGCGCACCGCCGCCCGCATCAAGGAGATGCTGGGGGAGGACGTGTCCATCGCCGTGGGCCACGGTAAGATGAGCCAGGAGGAGCTGGGCGACGTGATGACCCGCGTCTCCGACGGCGAGGTGGACATACTCGTCTGCACCACCATCATCGAGACGGGCATCGACATCGCCAACGTGAACACTCTCATCATCGAGGACGCGGACAAGATGGGGCTGGCCCAGCTCCACCAGATCCGGGGCCGGGTGGGCCGCTCCCCCCGGCGGGCCTACGCCTATATGACCTACCGGCAGGGCAAGGTGCTCACCGAGGTGGCGGCTAAGCGTTTGAGCGCCATCCGGGAGTACGCCGAGTTCGGCTCCGGCTTCAAGATCGCCATGCGGGATCTGGAGATCCGCGGCGCGGGCAACCTGCTGGGCCCGGAGCAGTCCGGCTTTCTCATGAGCGTGGGGTACGACCTGTACCTGAAGCTGCTGGAGGAGGCGGTGCTGGAGGAGAAGGGGGAGAAGCCCGAGCGAGCGCCCGAGTGCGTGGTGGACCTCACCATAGCGGCCTCCATCCCGGACAAATACGTCCCCGACCCGGGACAGCGCATGGACCTCTACCGCCGGATCGCCCGCATCCGCACCAGTGAGGACGCGGACGACATGACCGACGAGCTCATCGACCGCTTCGGCGACCCGCCCCGGCAGGTGAACAACCTGATCTCGGTGGCCCTGCTCCGGGGGCAGGCGGCTCAGTGCGCCGTCACCGAGATCACCCAGAAGGCCGGGGCCCTTGTCTTCACCCTGGACCGGCTGGACCTGGAGTCCATCGCCGCCCTGGCGGGGCAGTACCCCGGGCGGATGCTGTTCTCCCCGGTTGACAAGCAGCCCACCCTCACCCTGAAGCTGAAGAAGGGGGAGGACCCCCTGCGCACGGCCGCCCAGGCGGTGGAGCGGTACGCCGCTTTGCTCCCCGCCCCGGCGCCCTGAAGTCGTGCTGCGCCTGCCTGCGGCCCGCGGCTCCGCAACCTAAATTTGCTTTTCTGCCCCGTTTGGTGTATAATGGCTTCCATGGCTTTCCTCGGCAAATTTATCTCATGGATTGGAGAATGAAATGAACATCTGGAAACGACTGTCGGCCCTGGCCCTGTCCGGGGCGCTGTCCCTCTCCCTGTGCGCCTGCGGCCTGGCCGGCCAGCCCACCGCCGGCGACCCCACCGGGTCCCCCGGCCTGCCCTCCCTGGACCCCAGCGCCGCCGCCGACCCCGACCCCAGCCCCACGGTTGAGGTGGACCTGTCCAAGGACATCCTGGCCTTTTCCGCCGGCCTGTCCGCCGGGGACACCCTGCTCACTGTCAACGGCACGGAAATGCCCGCCGACCTGGTGCTGTACTGGCTGGCCATGAGCTGCGCCAACTTCACCGGCCAGTACGGGATGTTCGGCCTCCAGCTCACCGACAAGCCGGACCCCGACGGGGACGCCACCTATGCCGACCTCATGCGGGACAGCGCGGTGAACATCGCCGCCTACAACGCCCTCCTCCGCCAGAAGGCGGCGGAGCTGGGCTGCCTGCCCACCGACGCCCAGGTGGAGAAGGCCCGCTCCACCATGATGGCCGACGGCCAGGAAAACTACGACCTGATGAAAACCGCCTACGGCCTCTCCGACCAGTCGATGGAATTCCTGTTCATCGCCAACTCCTACTATGAAAACGTGCTGGCCGCGGCGGTGCCCGCCGCCACGGAGGAGATGCTGGGCAATTACGTCTACCAGGTCAAGCACATCCTGCTCAAGACCGTGGACGACAACCGCCAGCCCCTGCCCGACGACCAGATCGCCGAGAAGAAGAAGCAGGCGGAGGACCTCCTGGCCCAGCTCCAGGCGGCGGACAATCTGGACGCCAAATTTGACGAGCTGATGAACCAGTTCAGCGAGGACGGCCGCGGGGAGGACGGCGCCCTGGCCGCCCCCGACGGCTACACCGCCGTCCCCGGCGAAATGGTGCCCGAGTTTGAGGAAGCCTCCCTGGCCCTGAAGCTGGGGGAGCTGTCCGGCATCGTGGAGTCCACCTACGGCTACCACATCATCCTCCGGGGCCAGGTGGAAAACCCCGAAGACTACGCCGACGACTGCCGGGAGTACGCCCTGGACCAGCAGCTCTCCGCCATGCTGGAGGAATCGGAGCTCACCCGCGCCCCCGCCCTGGATGCCTTGGACGCGGCCGGGTTTTTCTCCCTGTACACCGCCTACCAGAACCGGGTGATGGAGGACGCCGCCCCGGCCGAAACCGACCCCGCCCAGACCGCCGGGCCGGTGGAGAGCGGCGGCGTGGGCTGACGGACGCGGGCCGCCGGAAAATCACATGAAACCTGATATTTTAGTCATCTGCGGGCCCACGGCCTCGGGCAAGACCGACCTGGCGGCGGAGCTGGCCCTGCGCCTGGGCGGGGAGGTGGTGTCCGCCGACTCCATGCAGGTGTACCGCCGCATGGATATCGGCACCGCCAAGCCCACCGAGGAGGAAAAGCGGGGCGTCCCCCACCACATGATCGACGTGGCCGACCCGGGGGAAAATTACTCCGTGGCCCGGTACGTCCAGCAGGCCGTGCCCATCGTGGACGGCATCCTGGCCCGGGGGAAGCTGCCCGTTGTGGCGGGGGGGACGGGGCTCTACATCGACCACCTGGTCGCCGGGCGGCAGTTCGCACCCTTCACGCCGGACAGCGGCCTGCGTTCCGAGCTCCAGGCCCAGGCGAAGGCCGAGGGCCTGCCCGCCCTGCGCGCCCAGCTGGAGCGGGTGGACCCGGAGGCCGCCGCCCGCATCCACCCCAACGACGAAAAGCGCACCATCCGGGCGCTGGAGGTGTTCCTGTCCACCGGCAAACCCCTCTCCCGGCACGACGCGGACAGCCGCGCCCTGCCCCCCCGCTACACCCCGCTGACCATCGCGCTGAACTTCGCCCAGCGCCCCGACCTGTGGGCGCGCATCGACCGGCGGGTGGACGAGATGATGGCCCGGGGGCTGGAGGGGGAGGTGCGCGCCCTGCTGGCCGAGGGCGTGCCCCCGGACTGCACCGCCATGCAGGCCATTGGCTACAAGGAGCTGGCCGCCGCCATCCTGGGGGGGCGCCCAGCCGCCGAGGGGGCCCAGGAGGTCAAGCTGCGCTCCCGGCAGTACGCCAAGCGCCAGCTCACCTGGTTCCGGCGGAACCGGGAGGCCCACTGGTTTGAATGGGAAAAAATACCAGATTTTTCCGCCGCCCTCTCTTTTTCGACAGAACTTATCAGGGATGTTGGACTACAATAAACAGGCTCAAAGCAGAAGCGCGGAGAAACGGACAGCGAGGGAGCTTGGAGCGGAGCGAGGATGAAAGCCCAGGGCCCGCGCAGCGGGGCCGGGTTTTATCCGAGCCGAAGCGAAAGCGACCGAACGTCTTGGCCGTTTCGGAGCGTGACAACAAAAAAATAGGAGTGCATTTACATGAGCCTGACTTCCACCGTTTCCGTCAACAAGCAGCCCAATATCCAGGACGCCTTCCTGGCCGCCGCCCGCCGCCTCGCCGCCCGGGTCACCGTATTCCTGATGAACGGTTACCAGCTCCGGGGGGTCATCACCGCCTTCGACCCCTATGTGGTGGTGGTGGTGTCCGACGGCAGGCAGCAGGTGATCTACAAGCACGCCATCTCCACCATCGCCCCCGAGCACCCCGTTGAGTTAGAGCCGTAACCCAGCCCCTCCACCCCCAAGGGGAACCTGCGGGCCGATGAGGACATCGGCCCCTGCTGTAGGGGGCGGTGTCCCCACCGCCCCGCCCGGGATAGCATAAAGAAAAAGGACTGATCCCATGAAAGAAAGCACCCTGGCCACCAAGGTGATGATCGCCGTGCTGTGCGCCGGCGTGGCCGTCTACCTGGCCGTCTCCCTGTTCCGGGGCTGGGAGGAACCGCTGGTCACCGTCCGCGCCTATGCCTACTCCCAGGACGTGGGGGTGGAGGCCACCGGCATCCTGGTCCGGCAGGAGACCGTGCTGCCCGACTCCGGCGGCAGCTATGTGGACCATGTCCTGGCGGAGGGGGAGAAGGCCGCCGCCGGGCAGGCCGCCGCCCTGCTGTACAGCGACTCCTCCGCCCTGTCCGCCCGGCAGTCCATCCGCGCGCTGTCCGCCGAGATCGAACAGCTCCAGTTTGCCCTGGCCTCCGGCACCCAAACCGCCAACGCCTCCCGGCTGGACGCCCAGGTGATCTCGTCCATTACCGCCCTGCGCGCCCTCACCGCCCGGGGGGACCTCACCGCCCTGGAGGAATATGCCCTCAACCTGCGCACCATGGTGTTCAAGCGGGACTATACCTACGGCGACACCGCCGCCGCCGGGCAGATGGAGCAGCTCATCCAGGACCGGCAGGCGGAGCTGACCCGGCTCAGCCAGTCCCTCAGCCAGGTGTCCCGGACGGTGTACACCCCGGTCTCCGGGGTGTTCTCCAGCTCGGTGGACGGCTGGGAGAGCGTGATCACCCCCGCCATGCTGGACGACCTCACCGCCGCCGGCCTGGCCGACCTGCTGGCCCAAAAGCCCACCCCGCCGGCCAACCAGGTGGGCAAGCTCATTACCAGCTCCACCTGGTACTATGCCGCCCTGATCCCCGGCCGGGATTCCGGGCTCCAGTCGGGCAAGACCTACAGCCTGTCCTTCTCCGGCGACTATTTCGGCCAGATCCCCATGACGCTGGAGCGGGTGGTGTTGGAGGATGAACAGACCCTGGCCATCTTCTCCTGCCGCTCCCACCTGGCGGACACCACCCTGCTGCGGGTGGAGACGGTGGACGTGGTCATCCGGCAGCTGGACGGCATCCGCATCCCCCGGAAGGCCCTGCGGGTGGAGACGGTGGAGGAAGAACAGGAGGACGGCTCCACCCGGCAGGTCAACCACTACAAGGTCTACACCGTGATCCGCTCCCAGTCCTGGGGGCAGGAGGTGGAGCTGCTGTACACCGACGACAACTTTTACCTGGTGCGCCCGGTGGACCCCGGCGCCGCCGACCGCCTGCGGGCGGGGGACGACGTCATCCTGAACTCCGCCGGCATCTACGACGGAAAGGTGGTAAAGTGAGATGGGCCTTCGGGAAAATATCGCCCGGGTGCGCTCGGGCATCGACGCCGCGGCCCGGGCCGCGGGCCGGGAGCCGTCGGAAATCACCCGACTGGCCGCCACCCAAACCCAGAGCTCGGACACCCTCCGGGCGGCCATCGCCGCCGGCATCACCGCCTGCGGGGAAAACCGGGTGCAGGAGCTCACCGCCCACCTGGCGGACCGCGCCTATGAGGGGGCGCAGCTCCATTTCATCGGCCACCTGCAGACCAACAAGGTGAGGTACGTGGTGGGGAAGGCGGCGCTGATCCACTCCGTCTCGTCGGACAAGCTGCTGCGGGCCATCGACGCCCAGGCCGCAAAGCTGGGCATTGTCCAGGACATCCTGCTGGAAATCAACCTGGCCGGGGAGGCCTCCAAGTCCGGCTTTGCCCCCGGGGACGCCTTGCCCGCCGCCCGGGCCGCCGCGGGGCTGGGCCATGTGCGGCTGCGGGGCCTGATGTGCATCCCCCCGGCTTCCACCCAGGACGGGGGAAATCTCCATTTTTTTGAAGCCCTGCGCCAATTAGCTGTTGACATAAGACAGGAAATAGGCGATAATGGGATAGATATGGACGTGCTGTCCATGGGCATGAGCGGCGATTACCCGGACGCCGTGGCCGCCGGTTCCACCTGCGTGCGGGTGGGGACCGCGCTGTTCGGCCCCCGTCCGCCCATGGAAAGATCATAATCTGCCAGCCGGCAACCCCATACAGGAAGGAGAACCTGTCCTATGAGCATTCTGGATGAACTGAAGCGCCTGGCCCGCCCCTATGAGGACGAGGAGGAGGACGGCTATGAGGAAGACTTCGCCCCGGTGAGCACCGCCAGGGAAACCCCCCGGGAGCGGGACCGCGACCGGGACCGGGACGCCGACCGCCGCAGCAACAAGGTGGTCAACATCCACACCACCACCCAGCTGCAGGTGGTGCTGGTCAGCCCCACCAAGTTCGAGAACGCCTCCGAGATCGCCGACCACCTGCGGGACAAGCGCACGGTGGTGCTCAATCTGGAGCAGACCGACAAGAACATCGCCCGCCGCCTCATCGACTTTTTGTCCGGCGTGGCCTACGCCAACGAGGGCACCATCAAGAAAGTGGCCCTGTCCACCTACATCATCACCCCCTATAACGTGGAGATCCTGGGCGACCTCATCGACGAACTGGAAAACAACGGCCTGTATTTCTGAGGGATGCAGGCGGCACAGATACATAAATAAGGGGGATTGGATGCGATGTTGACTCCGCAGGAGGTGGCCAGCCACTCCTTTGCCAAGGCGACCCTTGGCGGCTATAACCTGGCCATGGTGGACGAGTTCCTGGACACGCTCACCGAGGACTATACCGCCCTGTACAACGAGAACGCCATTTTGAAGAACAAGCTGAAGGTGCTGTCCGACAAGGTGGAGGAATACCGGGCCACCGAGGAAACCATGCGCAAAACCCTGCTGGCCGCCCAGCAGATGGCGGACGCCATGCTGGACGAGGCCAGGCGCAAGCGGGACGAGCTGGTGGGCGAGGCGGAAAAGGGCGCCCAGGAGCGGGTGGCGGAGCTGGAGAAATCCATCGCCGCCGAGGAATACCGGCTGAAGCAGGCCCAGGAATCCACCGCCGCCTATGTGCGCAAGCTGGCGCAGTTCCACGACCAAGAGATGGAATTCCTGTCCGGCCTGGGGGAGCTGGTGCCCCCGGAGCTGGCCCAGGCCCCGGAGGAGGACGACCCCTCCGCCGCCATCGAGGCAGCGGTGGCCGCCCAGGTATACGCGGCGGAGGCCCACCCTGTCCAGGAGGACAAGCCCGCCCCGCGCCTGGTGGCGGTGGGGCCGGACGACGACGTGCCCCCCATGCCCGACGACCTCCTCCCCGGCATGGACGACGGGGAGCTGGACGCGGACGCCACCCGGCGGTTCTCCGATATGAAGTTCGGGAAGGACTATAAGATCGAGTGACAAAGGAGGTTATCGAGATGGGCCAAACCGACAGCCAGTTCAAGGCGTTTATCCGCTTCATCCTGGATGACATCAAAGAACTCCAAACCGAGACGGACGAGAAAAAAAAGGCCGCAAAGATTGAGAAAATCATCGACAATCTTCAAAAAACCCTGGAGGATTAAACTCCACGATCAAAAAGCCCGCACGGTTCTCACCGTGCGGGCTTTTTTGTACTGGTAACGGGTTTAAATTACTTGTGGTCCACGCCGTTCATGTGGCGGATCAGGTCCAGCACCTTGTTGGAATAGCCCATCTCGTTGTCGTACCAGGACACGACCTTCACGAAGGTGTCGGTCAGCGCAATGCCGGCGCCCTTGTCGAAGATGGAGGTGCGGGGGTCGCCCAGGAAGTCGGAGGACACCACGGCGTCCTCGGTGTAGCCCAGGATGCCCTTCAGCTCGCCCTCGGAAGCCTTCTTCATGGCGGCGCAGATCTCGTCGTACTTGGCGGGCTTGGCCAGGTTGACGGTCAGGTCGACCACGGACACGTCCAGGGTGGGCACACGCATGGACATACCGGTCAGCTTGCCGTTCAGCTCGGGGATGACCTTGCCCACGGCCTTGGCCGCGCCGGTGGAGGAGGGGATGATGTTGCCGGAGGCCGCGCGGCCGCCGCGCCAGTCCTTCTTGGAGGGGCCGTCAACGGTCTTCTGGGTGGCGGTGGTGGAGTGCACGGTGGTCATCAGGCCGTCCTTGATGCCCCAGTTGTCGTTCAGCACCTTGGCGATGGGGGCCAGGCAGTTGGTGGTGCAGGAGGCGTTGGACACGAAGGTCATGTCGGGGGTGTACTTGTCCAGGTTGACGCCGCACACGAACATGGGGGTGTCGTCCTTGGAGGGGCCGGTCATGACCACCTTCTTGGCGCCGCCGTCGATGTGGCCCTGGGCCTTCTCCTTGGTGAGGAACAGGCCGGTGGCCTCCACCACGTACTCCACGCCCAGCTGGCCCCAGGGCAGCTCGGAGGGGTTCATCTTGGCATAGACCATGACGCGCTTGCCGTTGACGGTGATGGACTCGTCGTCCCAAGAGATGTCGCCGTCGAACTTGCCCTGCATGGTATCATAGCGGAGCATATAGGCCATATAGTCGGGGGTCATGCCGGGGTCGTTGATGCCCAGGAACTCGATGTCGCCGCTGTTGATGCCAGCGCGGAAGACCAGGCGGCCGATGCGGCCAAACCCGTTAATACCTACTTTGATGCTCATTGGTATCACTCCTTCAATATAATAGAGGCTTTGCGCGGTATTATTATACTCTATCATCCCGCCAAAAGGAAGGGGTATTGTGAAAAAATTTTCAAACTTTTTCCCCTGTTATTTGTCAGGGCTGCTCACAAAACCGGATACCGGCTTTGCGGGCAGCCCTTTTGGAAATTATTCCAGGGTCAGCTGGATGTTTTTGGCGCTCTCGTCAAACACGGGCACCATGTCGGAGCTGCTGGTGGTAAAGGTGAAGGTGTAGGTCTTGTCGGCGTTGATGCTCACCACGATCTGGGTCATGTGCTGGCCCCCGTCCAGCTCCATCTCATAGCTGTACTGGTAGGCGGGCAGGCCGCACACCTCGTCCTTGGTGAAGTAGCGGTCCTTCAGCTCCACCTCCATACCCTCCGCCTTGAACGCGGCCTCCAGGGTGGTGCGCAGCAGGTCGGCGGTGATGGTTTTGAAGCCCAGGTCGGTGGTGGAGTCCCTGTCGGCCAGGCCCAGGTTGACGTTGGACTGGTCCGCGCCGTTGTACCAGCAGGCCTCCATACCCGGCTGGTCGATGGGCTCGAAGCCCTCGGGCAGGTCCACCTTGTAGTCCACAACCTTGTTGCCGGTGGCGGCGGGCTCGGGGGTGGGCTCGGCGGTGGGCTCGGCGGTGTCGCTGACCGGGGCCTTGCTGTCGCCGGCGGGCGGGTTGGAGGCCTTTTCGCCCTCCTGGCCGCACCCGGCCAAGGCCAGCATCAGGATCACGGACAAAAACGCAAGATACTTTTTCATCGTTTGGCTCTCTCCTTACAACAGTCGTTCTTTGTCCCGCGTCTAACGGGCTGCACCAGATTATATCACCAGGAAAGCCGCGATGCAAGGGAAAATCCCTCGCAATCTGTCCAAAATATCCCCCTTGACAAGGCTGTTATCATAAGCTTAAGAGAATCTTAAAAGAATGGGGGCGGGCGCTATGCCGGTCAAGGTGAAAGAACGGGTGCGGCAGGCCGTGCCCTCCATCCGGACGCTGGGCCGCTGGCTGGTGCTGGCGGGGCTGGCGGGGCTGGCCTGCGGGCTGGCGGGGGCGGCCTTCACCTGGATGGTGGCGCAGGCGGCCGCCCTGCGGGGGGCCCACCCCTGGCTGCTGTTCCTGATGCCCCTGGCGGGGCTGGCCATCGTGTTCTCCTACCGGGCCGCCGGCATGGAGCACGACAGCGGCACCAACCAGATCATCGCCAGCGTCCGGGGCGGGGCCCGGCCCCCGCTGCGGCTGGCGCCGCTGATCTTCCTGGGGTCGGTGCTCACCCACCTCACCGGCGGCAGCGCCGGGCGGGAGGGGGCCGCCCTCCAGATCGG
The DNA here is from genome assembly GCA_949916125.1 of uncultured Oscillospiraceae bacterium. GTDB lineage: Bacteria > Bacillota > Clostridia > Oscillospirales > Oscillospiraceae > Enterenecus. Next base: position 22,558 of record CATLEJ010000003.1, on the reverse strand, counting down.
CGGGAGCCTGGCCGCCGGGCTGGGCCGCCTGCTCCGGGTGGACGAAAAGAACACCAATACCATCATCCAGTGCGGCATGGCGGGGCTGTTCTCCGCCCTGTTCGGCACGCCGGTGGCCGCGGTGGTGTTCAGCCTGGAGGTCATCAACGTGGGCCACTTCCACTACGCGGCCCTGTTCCCCTGCCTGCTGTCCGCCCTTATCGCCGCCGCGGTGCCGCCCTGGCTGGGCCTGCCCGGGGAGCGCTACCTGCTGGCGGGCGTACCGGAGGGAGGGCTCCTCCCCCTGGCGCAGTGCGGCGTGCTGGCGGCGGGGGCGGCGGTGCTGTCCATCCTGTTCTGCGTCCTGATGCACGGCGCGGGGCGGCTGTATAAAAAGTACCTGCCCAACCCCTACCTGCGGGTGCTGGCGGGGGCGGGGCTGGTGATCCTGCTCACTGTGCTGGAGGGCAGCGGCGACTACAACGGCGCGGGCGGGCAACTCATCGAGCTGGCGGTGGAGGGCCATGTCCACGTCCCCTGGGCCTTCGCCTGGAAGCTGGTGTTCACCGCCCTTACGTTAGGGGCGGGCTTCAAGGGGGGCGAGATCGTCCCAACTTTGTTTGTGGGCTCCACCTTCGGCTGCGCCGCCGCGCCCCTGCTGGGGCTGGATCCCGCCTTCGGGGCGGCTGTCGGCATGATCGCCCTGTTCTGCGGCGTGACCAACTGCCCCCTGGCCTCCCTCTTTCTGGCCGTGGAGCTGTTCGGCGGCGGGGCGCTGCCGTACTTCGCCCTGGCCTGCGCCCTGGCCTTCCTGCTCAGCGGGCGGTACTCGCTGTATTCCAGCCAGCACCTGGTCTACTCCAAGCTGGAGGCCCGGCTGGACGAGCGGTATCAGAAGGACAAAGAGGCGGAGCTGTCCCACTCCGGGCGTTCCTGAGGATGGAAAACCGGGGCCTATAGGGCGTGGGCAATCATTTTTTGTCCTTCGTAACGGGATAAGGCGTTATCACGTCCGTGCGGCCCAAAAGATAGTCTATGCTTGTCCCATAATAGTCAGCCAGTTTGATCAAAACATCTGTGGGAATGTCCCTTTTGCCTGTTTCATAATAGGAATAGCATACTTGACCGCATTGCAAATATTTCGCAAGATCTTTTTGCAATAGATCTTTGTCCTCTCTCAAGTCCCGAATTCTTCTATACATTTTGGATGCTCCTCCCTAAAATAGGATGTACCAAAAGTATAGATAAAACATTTTGCTATATTGACAGAATTACCAAAATGGTATATTCTGGCCTTGAGGTGAAGCTATCATGCGAATCTGGAACGGCACGGAACAGCTTTTATATGACGCCAGCCGGGAGCGGGAGCTGATGGACATTTTGGGCGTACAGAGCATGGACGAGGTCACCATCATCCCGTGGCGTTCCCCCGACGCCCCGCCCCAGGATGCCCGCTATGTCCTGCTCAAATTTTACGATCCCGTCATGGACGAGACGTCCTTTGACTTCTTCTCCTATGAAAACGGCGTTTATTCCCATCCAAGTGGGGACGGTACCTGGATCAACTTTCCCAAAGACCGGATCCTGGGCTGGGCCTACCCCATCAGCGCACCCAAAGAATAAGAGGGCTGGGATTGCTCCCGGCCCTCTCTTTTTCTCCCCTGGTATCTTGCGAAAACTGCCGGATTATGATACCATATTCCCGCTGCCCTTTCCCATTCTGGCAACAGGAAGGGGGTGGAATTATGGATATCATCGTGGCGTTCTTTGTGTCGGTCGGAGCGAGTGTAGCCAGTTACTACATAAGCAAGTGGCTTGACCGTCACGGCAAGGGCAGGTAAGCACAAAATGACCCCCGGAGAGGTAGCGCTCTCCGGGGGTCGATTTTTTGCGTGGAATTATGGTTTTGTCGTGGCGTCCTTTGACAATTCTTAGTATACCATAGCCAGACGGAAAATGCAAGGGGAAAATTTATCTCTGATATCTCTGATACTCAAACTTCAGATTATACAGGCACACTACGTCCCCGTCCTGGATGCCCAGGGCCTGCCTCATGTTCCTACGCTTCCGAAAAAACCTCCGACAGGTCAATGACGCAGTCCTCCAATACGTTCACCCTGATCTTGTCCCCGGCCGCGCCGAACTCCTTCACGGAATACCGGCCATCCTCCAACACAAAGGACTGCACGATCCTGATGTCGGGGTCAACGATCCAGTATTCCCGGACGCCGGCCCTCTGGTACAGGCTGAATTTGGTGAAGCGGTCGTGCCGCTGGGTGGAGGGGGACAGGATCTCCACCACCATGTCCGGCGCGCCCTTGCAGCCCCGCTCATCCAGTTTGGAGGGGTCGCACACCACGGTGATGTCCGGCTCCACCACCGTGTCCACATCCTCCGGCCTGTCACCATCCGCTTCAAACAGCCGGACGTCGAAGGGGGCGGCGTAGACCTTACACTTCTTTCCTTTGAGATAGGCGTGAAGCTGTGCAGACAGCTCCATGCTGATCCCCTGGTGGACCCTGGCCGGCGACGGGGCCATCAGGATCACTTCCCCATCAATGATTTCCGCCCGCTCGCCCTCGTCCCACGTGAGAACATCCGCGAACGTATACCGGGGCTTTTCCGCTGGCAGTGCCATTCCTATCACTCCTCGCTGTAGCGGCACGCTGAACTTTTTCCGATGCTCCAATTATACCATGGCCCGCCTTAGATTGCAAGGCGGACAGCAGCCCTTGGGCGCTCTTTGCCCAGCTTAAAGTTTCTTTTTTCGCTTCCTTTTTTCTTTTCAAAGAAAAAAGGAAGGCCCTTAATACTGATACTCAAACTCCAAATTGTACAGGCACACCACGTCCCCGTCCCGGATGCCCTGATCCTCCAGCTGCTGGTACACCCCCGCGTCCCGCAGCCGCCGCTCGAACCAGTTGCGGCTCTCGTAGTCGCCGAAGTTTACGTTGGCCATGAGCTGGCGCAGCCAGGGCCCGTCCACCAGCCAGGTGCCGTCCTCGTCCCGCTGAATGTCCAGCGCCTGGGATGTGTCCACCTCGGGGGGCCGCTCCACGTAGGTGGGCTCGAACACGATGACAGGGGGGAGGTCGGACAGCTCCCGGGCCGCGGCGTACATCAGCTCCTTTGTGCCCTGGTGGGTGGCGGCGGACAGCTCGAACAGGGGGCAGCCCTTGGCCTCCACATGGGCCCGGAGCTTTGCCAGCAATTCCGGATCCTCCATGATGTCCACCTTGTTGGCCGCCACCAGCATCCGCCTCGCGGCCAGCTCCGGCGACCAGCGCTGGAGCTCCTCGCAGATGGCGTCGAAGTCGGCCACCGGATCCCGCCCCTCGCTGCCGGACACGTCCACCACATGGATGAGCAGGCGGCACCGGTCCACATGGCGCAGGAAGTCGTGGCCCAGCCCCGCGCCGTCCGCCGCCCCCTCGATGATGCCGGGGATGTCGGCCAGCACGAAGGACTGGTTTTCGTCCACCGCCACCACGCCCAGGTTGGGGGACAGGGTGGTGAAGTGGTAGTTGGCGATCTTGGGCTGGGCCCGGGTGACCACGCTGAGCAGGGTGGACTTGCCCACGTTGGGGAAGCCCACCAGCCCCACGTCCGCCAGCAGCTTCAGCTCCAGCAACACCTCCCGGGCCTGGCCCGGCAGGCCCGCCTTGGCGAACCGGGGGCACTGGCGGGTGGGGGTGGCAAAGTGCTGGTTGCCCCAGCCACCGTTGCCCCCCCGGGCCAGCACGAAGTCCTGATCCCCGGACATATCGCAGATGATCTCCTTCGTCTCCAGATCCCGCACCACGGTGCCCCTGGGGACCCGTATGACCAGATCACTGCCGTCCTTGCCGGAGCACCGCTTGCCCTGGCCCTCCTTGCCGTTCTCCGCCACGTATTTGCGCTTGTAGCGGAAGTCCATCAGGGTGGACATATGGGGATCCACCCGCAGGATGATGTCCCCGCCCCGGCCGCCGTCCCCACCGTCGGGGCCGCCGGCGGCCACATACTTCTCCCGGTGGAAGGCCACCGCCCCGCCGCCGCCGTCCCCGGCCCGGACGGTGATCCGGGCGGTGTCGATGAATTGATTATTGGCCATAAAAGCCTCCTTGTGTCTGTAAGGTCAAGGGCCTTCTTTTTTTCTTTGAGAAGAAAAAAAGAAGCAAAAAAAGAAACTTTAAACTGCGTTTGCCCAGAAGATCAGGGGGCCACAACGGGTTATCTCTTTTCGGTCAAAGCTGCTCCCAGTCAATCTTCCGATCCTTGAAGTAGTATTCCCGGTCGTGCTCGTTTATCTCCCGCAGCACCCGGCAGGGGTTGCCCACCGCCACCACGTTGGAGGGCAGGTCTTTCGTCACCACGCTGCCCGCGCCCACCACCGTATTGTCCCCGATGGTCACCCCTGGCACCACGATCACCCCCGCCCCCAGCCAGCAGTTGCGGCCGACGCGCACTGGGGCGTTGTACTGGTAGGTCTTTTCCCGCAGCTCGGGCAGGATGGGGTGGCCCGCCGTGGCGATGACCACGTTGGGGCCCAGCTCGGTATAGTCCCCCACGTAGATGTGGGTGTCGTCCACAAAAGTGCAGTTGAAATTGCAGTAGACGTACTTGCCGAAGTGAACGTGGTGCCCGCCCCAGTTGGCGTGGAGGGGCGCCTCCACGTAGCAGCCCTCGCCCACCTCCGCCAGCATCTCCTTCAGCAGGGCGAACCGCTCCTTCTGCTGGCTGGGCCGGGTCTGGTTGTACTCGTACAGCTTGTCCAGGCACTGGAACTGCTCCACTAAAATGGCCTCATCCATGCACTGGTACAGCGCCCCGCTGTGCATTTTCTCCCGGAAGTCCATAGGATACCCCTCTTTTTGAATCTGTTCCATTTCCGCCAGGTTTCCCGGCGCGTCTGGATCCCCGTGTTCTGCCGCCCGCCTTGTCCAGTAAAGAGCCTTATCCAGATCTGCGGGCGTCCCCTGTCCCATGAAGTAAAAATACCCCACCTGGCACTCCGCCAAGGCGTAACCCTGTTCCGCCAGCTCCAGGCAGCCCTGGAAGCAGATCTCGTAGTCTCCCTTCTGGTAATAGTTCTTGATCAGTTCATCCACCTGGCGAAGCTGAGGGCAGTCGTCATAATGGTTCAGGTGGTTCATTCTGTTCTCCTTTTGGGATGAAGAAGGCCGCGAACGGGGAACCGTCCGCGGCCTTTCGATTTACTGCGCGATTTCTACGATAGAAACCTGCTTGCGGTCCTTGCCCAGGCGCTCGAACTTCACCTTGCCGTCCTTCAGGGCGAACAGGGTGTCGTCGCTGCCCTTGCCCACGTTGACGCCGGGGTGGATGTGGGTGCCGCGCTGGCGCACGATGATGTTGCCCGCCAGCACGAACTGGCCGTCGCCGCGCTTCACGCCCAGCCGCTTGGCGTTGGAGTCGCGGCCGTTCTTGGTGGAGCCGCCGCCCTTTTTATGGGCGAAAAACTGGATATTGAGCTTCAGCATTGTCGTTTCCGTCCTTTCTGTCAAAGGTTAAAGGATGTCAATCCTTGTCGTCATCATCGTCCAATAAAACGATGAGATTGTCGGGGTATTCCTCCCCCATGGCCTGGAGGTACACCAGCAGGCCGGTGAGCAGGGACTGGCACAGGCTGTCGCTGGCCTCGTTCAGCTTGGGGGGGAGCTTGAGGGAGATGCGGGCGTCCGCCTCGTCGGCCTTCACCGGGGCGCCCAGGCCCAGCACCTCGTTGACGGTACACTCGGTGAGCCCCACGGCGGCGGAGATGGCGGCGCAGACGATGTCCGCGCCCGCCTCAGCGTACCCGCTGTGGCCCTCCACCACGAAGCCGTCCAGACGGCTGTCGGCGCTGTGGAAGGTGACGGTAGTCATGATCTTAAGCCTCTCAGGCGTTGACCTTGGTGATCTCCACCTTGGTGTAGGGCTGGCGGTGGCCCTGACGGCGGCGGTAGTTCTTCTTGGGCTTGTACTTGAACACCAGCACTTTCTTGCCCTTGCCGTTCTTCACCACGTTGGCGGTGACGGAGGCGCCGTCTACGGTGGGGGCGCCGAACTTGGCGTTGTCGCCGTCCACGACGGCCAGCACCTTGTCGAAGGTGACGGAATCGCCGGCCTCCACGTTCAGCTTCTCGATGTAGAGGGTGTCGCCCTCGGCCACCTTGTACTGCTTGCCGCCGGTCTCGATGATCGCGTGCATATCTGCACTCCTTTCCTTTATTACGGGCTCGCTGTCGGGGGCGGGGAATCCTGTTCCCACTTGTTGTCACGCTCGGATTGGGCACATGGCCGGGTCGTTTTCCCTTCGTCTCGGACAAAATACAGATTTGCTCCGCAAATCTTGGTTTTTTGTCCTCGCTCCGGTCCAAACTCCCCTATGTGCCTATCCTCGCGCTTCTACCCGGTCAATGCGGCTTTAGTAGTATATCAGTGGAATTTTGGAATGTCAAGGGGTTTCCCTTGGCTTTTTTGAAAAATTGTGTTGACAGACGGAAAAAAACAGGCTATACTTTTTGGTACGCGATTCTACGCGTTTGTTTTGCCAACCGCGCCCCCGCGGGGGCGTTGTGGAGGGCCGCGCTCCGGCGCGCGCCAACATGATACAGGAGGTGTTCCCGCATGGTTCGTACCTATCAGCCCAAGAAGCGCCAGCGCTCCAAGGTGCACGGCTTCCGCAAGCGCATGGCTACCGCCAACGGCCGGAAGGTTCTGGCCCGCCGCCGCGCGAAGGGCCGCGCCCGCCTGAGCCATTGATGGCGCACACATCGGGATAGACATACACCACCGGGGCGCGGGAGATTTCCCTCGCCCCTGAGTGCATTTGGCCTGTCCCAACGGAGGTCGTATGAAAAACACCGTTTCGCTGAAGGAAAACCACCTGTTCCGCCGGGCCTACAGCCGGGGCAAGTCCGCTGCCGACAGCCGTCTGGCCCTCTATGTCCGCCGGAATGGACGCAAGGACAGCCGCCTGGGCCTCACCGTGTCCACCAAGGTGGGCTGCGCCGTGGTGCGCAACCGGGTGCGCCGCCGCCTGCGGGAGATCTACCGCCTCAACGAGGGCAGGCTCATGGCCGGCTGCGACGTGGTGGTGGTGGCCCGTGTGCGGGCGGCGGAGAGCAGCTACCACCAGTTGGAGAAATCCTTCCTCCGGCTGGCGGACAAGCTGTCCCTGCTGAAACGGGAGGCCGGGGCATGAAGCGCCTGCTGCTGTGGCTGATCCGGCTGTACCGCACCCAGGTCTCGCCTTACCGGGACCCCTGCTGCCGGTTTATCCCCACCTGCTCCACCTACGCCCTGGAGGCCGTGGAGGTCCACGGGGCGGTGAAGGGCGGGCTGCTGGCCCTGTGGCGCATTGCGCGCTGCCATCCCTTCCACCGGCAGAAAACCTTCATTTACGACCCCGTCCCACCCAAGAAAATCCGAAAATTGTAGGAGGCCAAGTATGGATATTTGGCAAATACTCATGACCCCGTTCAGCTGGCTGCTGAAGCTGTTCTGCCAGGTGTTCAACAGCTACGGCATCGCCCTGTTCCTGTTCACCATCGTCATCAAGATCATCCTGTTCCCCCTGAACCTGAAGGGCAAAAAGAGCATGATCAAGACCACCGTGCTGAACGGCCAGCTCCAGGAGATCCAGAAGCGCTGCGGCAACGACAAGGAGCGCTATAACCAGGAGGTCCAGAAGTTCTACGCCGAGAACAACGCCAACCCCATGGGGGGCTGCGGCTGGTCCATGCTGCCCATCGTGTTCCTGTACCCCCTGTACGCCATTATCCGCCGCCCGCTGAAGTACATGATGTGGCTCACCGAGGACGCGGTGACCGCCGTGGCCCACGCCCTGGGCTGGGCCGACTTCCAGATCGGCGGCTACAATGAGCTGACCCTGGGCTCCATGATCAACGCCGGCAACCTGGAGACGGCCAAGGCCGCCGTGGGCGCCTCCGCCGCCGCCAGCGTGTTTGTCATCAACTTCGATTTCTTCGGCATCGACCTGTCCCAGATCCCCCAGCTCAAGTTCTGGGAAAACGGCGTCTCCTGGGGCAGCGTGGGGCTGTTCCTGCTGCCCCTGATCTCCGCGGGGCTGTCCGTGGTGTCCATGATCGTATCCCAGAAAACCAACCAGATGAACAAGGACCAGCAGGTGAAGATGAGCCCCATGATGCTCCTCTTCGGCCCGGCCGTCTCGCTGTGGATCGGCTTCGCCATGCCCGCCGGCCTGTGTATCTACTGGATCGCCAACTCCCTGCTGGGCATGGTGCAGGAGGTCATCTGCGGCGCCATGCTCCGCAAGGACTATGAGGCCGCCCAGAAGGAGATGGAGGAGCAGGCGAAAAAGGCCAAGGAGGCCGAGAAGGAGCGCCGCCGCAAGGCCGCCGAGAAGAAGGCCGCCGCCATCGCCGCCGGCAAGTCCGGCAAGAAGCAGCCCCAGGCCAAGCACAAGGGCGTGGACGTGTCCGCCAGCCGGGAGGGGATGCGCACCTATGCCCGGGGCCGGGCCTATGACCCCAACCGCTACCCCACCACCCCCTACCGGGACCCCAACGGCCCCGCCAAGCCCGTGGAGGAGGAGCCCAAGGAACTCACCGAGGAGGAAAAGGCCATCCTGGCCGAGGCCAACCCGGAGCTGATGGCCCAGGCGGCTGCCGCGGAGCAGGCGGCGGCGGAGCAGGCCGCCCTCCAGCCCCCCGCCGACGGGGCGGACGACGACGAGGCCAAAACCCTCGTGGAGGAGGACGGCGACTATGAGGAGGCCTATTCCGACGAGGATGGGGAGCAGTAACCCCGCCGAACCTACCAAACATTTGACAAAGGAGTGCGTTTCCTGTGTTAAAGTATATTGAAGCCACCGGCAAGACCGAGGAGGAGGCCATCGCAAAAGGGCTGGCCCAGCTGGGCCTGGACCGTGACGACGTCTCCCTCGAAATCCTGGAGCGGGGCAGGGCGGGCTTTCTGGGCATCGGCTCCGTACCCGCCAAGGTAAAGCTCACCTACGAGGCCCCCGACGCACCTGCGGTGACGCCGGAGCCTGAGCCTATCCCTATTTCTCCCGTGGAGGAGGTCAAACCCCAGCCGAAACCCCAGGCCAAGCCTGTCCAACCCCAGCCCAAACCCGCCCCCAGGCCGAAGCCGGAGCCCGCCCCCGCGCCGAAAGCGGAGCAGCCCCAGGCCCCAAAAACGGAACAGCCCCCCAAAGGCCAGCCGGCGGACGACGACGTGGCCGAGGCCATCACAAGGTTCCAGACCGGCCTGTTCCAGCACATGGGGGTGGAGGCCGTCCCGGTCATCACCCGGGACGGGGACACCTACCAGGTGGTGCTGGAGGGGAAGAACATCGGCGCGCTGATCGGCCACCGGGGGGAGACCCTGGACGCCATCCAGCAGCTCACCGGGTACGCCGTCAACCGGGGCCGCAGCCACCGGGTTCGCGTCCACGTGGACGCGGAGGGCTACCGGGCCCGCCGGGAGGAGTCGCTGAACCGCCTGGCCCGCAAGACGGCGGGCAAGGTGGTGAAGTACCGCCGGAACATCACCCTGGAGGCCATGAACGCCTACGAGCGGCACGTGATCCACACCGCCCTCCAGGATTACCCCGGCGTGTCCACCTTCTCCACCGGCACCGAGCCCAACCGGCGTACGGTGGTGGCCTACGACCCCGGCAAGCAATAACAGCAAAGGCCCCCGGCGTCGCCGGGGGCCTTTTTTAAAGAGCTTCCAACCTTAAGCTTAATGAGGTGATTTTATGGAAATCAATGTTCTCCCCCTGGGCCAGCTGGGCACCAACTGCTATATTTTCCACCAGAAGGGCGGCTCCCAATGCGGCGTCGTGGACCCCGGCGGACAGGGCGAGGAGCTGGCCCAATGGCTGAAAAACAAGGGCCTGGAACCGGAGGCCATCTTGCTCACCCACGGGCACTTCGACCACATCCTGGGTATCCCCGGCCTGCGGGCCGTCTGGCCCGACCTGCCCATCTACTGCCACCCCGCCGATTTTGGGACAGGAGAGACCACCAACCTGTTCGGCCAGCGGTTCCCCACCGTCTCCTCCTTCGGGAACATCACCCCCTACCGGGAGGGAGACCGGGTAACCGTGGCGGGGGTGGAGTTGGAGGTGCTGGAGACCCCGGGCCACACCCCCGGCTCGGTGACGCTGCGGACGGGGGACACGCTGTTCACCGGGGACACCCTGTTCGCCGGCTCCATGGGCCGCACCGACTTCGAGGGCGGGGACGAGAGGGCCATGATGGCCTCCCTCCGGCGGCTGGCGGAATTGGAGGGAGACTATCAGGTGCTCCCCGGTCACGAGGGGCAGACCACCCTGGAGCGGGAGCGGCAGACCAACTACTGCCTGCGCATGGCGATGGGGTCATGAGGATCTGGTTTGCTGAGCACAACTGGCCTTGGAACCCGGAGCGCTACCGCTTTCCCACGGAGCAGATGCTGCTCACCCTGTTCCCCGGGGAGCGGCCGGAGTACCCGGAGACGCCCCCGGACATGGAGGGCGATGAGGGCATCCTCATCGCCCTGAGCCGGGGGAGGGCCAAGGCCAGTATCAGCGTGCTGGTGAAGCGGGGGGGCCAGCTCCGAAATGGGGTAGCCAGCTTCCCCTCGATCGCGCTGGACGAGCCGCAGGAGCAGGTATACCACACCGTCTCCCACGCCCTGAAGCAGGCATTTTACCAGGCCGGGACGGCCCTGCTGGGCCATGACCTGCCCTGGGGCTCGCTGACGGGGGTGCGGCCGGTGAAGCTGCCCACCAAGGCCATGCTGTCGGGCAAGACGGCCAGGCAGGCCCAGCGGGAGCTGGAAAAGGAGTACCGCGTCTCCGCCCCCCGGGCGGCGCTGGCGGTGGAGTGCGCCAGGGCGGCGCTGGACGTGGTTCAGACCATGCCGGCAAACAGCCTGTCGCTGTACATTGGCATACCCTTCTGCCCCACCCGGTGCGCCTACTGTTCCTTTATCTCTGCCGACGTGAAGGGCTCCCTGGCCCTGGTGGAGCCCTATGTGGACGCCCTGTGCCGGGAGATCGAGCTGGCCGGAGGGCTGCTGCGGGAACGGGGGCTGCACATCCACACCGCCTATATGGGGGGCGGCACCCCCACCACCCTGTGGTTGGAGCAGCTGGATCGGGTGCTGTCCGCTGTGGAGCGGTTTCTGCCCATGGAGGGCTGCGGGGAGTTCACCGTGGAGGCGGGGAGGCCGGACACCATTACGGCGGACAAGCTAAATGTGCTGCGCGCCCACGGGATCCACCGCATCTCCATCAACCCCCAGACCATGGAGGACGGCGTGCTCAAGGCCATCGGGCGGGCCCACACCGCCGACCAGATTGAGCAGGCCATGGCGCTGGCGGCGGAGCGGTTCGGCGGGCTGGTGAACATGGACCTCATCGCGGGCCTGCCCACGGACACGGTGGAGGGCTTCGGGCGCACCCTGGACCGGGTGCTGGCCATGGACCCGGCTAACATCACGGTACACACCCTGGCGCTGAAAAAGGGTTCCCGGCTCACGGAAGAAGGAGGGGCCGCCTGCCCCCCAGAGGCGGTGGAGGCCATGCTGGCCCTGGCGGGGTCGCGGCTGCGGGGGGCGGGGTACACGCCCTACTACCTCTACCGGCAGAAGTATATGTCCGGCTCCTTTGAGAACGTGGGCTGGGCCAGGCCGGGGGCGGTGTGCGCCTACAACATCGTGATGATGGAGGAGCTGCAAAGCGTGCTGTCCCTGGGGGCGGGGGGGATCACCAAGCTGGTGGATCCGGAGCGGCGGAAGATCGTCCGACTGAACAACCCCAAGTACGCCAGGGAGTACCTGGACCGCTGGGAGGACGTGGCCGCGGACAAGCGGGCCGCCGCCGATTTCCAGGCGGGGCTTTTGAATTAGGTTTGATCGGGGCGGTTCCGGCGGATGTGCCGGAGCCGCCCTTTTGCTTGCTCCTCCTCCGGCTGTGTGTAGGGCGCGACGACTCGGCGCGCCGGCTTTTCGTCTGGCCTCCGGCGGGCCGGGGTCGTCCCGCCCTACATTATTAAAAAAGAATTGTAGAAAACGGCTTGTGTCTCCTATCCTTTTCTGGTATAATATATCAGTTGACATTTTCACATTTTTGAGGAGGCCCGCCCTATGAAATCCGCCGCCGACGTCTGGGAAAAAGTAAAGAGCCTGATGGAGGGCAGCATGACCGCCGTCTCCATCGAAACCTGGTTCGGGGACATCGAGGCGGTGGCGCTGGAGGACACCCGGCTGGTGCTGTGCGTCCCCACGGAGTTCAAGCGGAACATCATCCGCACCCGCTTCCAGCCCGTCCTGGAGCAGGTCCTGCGGGAACTGTTCTCCTTCGATGTGGACGTGGCCCTGCTGCTGCCGGAGGAACGGGACGCCTACGCCGCCCAGAAGGCCGCCCCCAGCCCCGCCGGGGGGGACTCCGACCGCTACACCTTCGAGCGGTTTGTGGTGGGCTCCACCAATAAATTCGCCTATACCGCCGCAAAAAAAGTGGCGGAGGAGCCGGGTGGGACCTATAACCCGCTGTTCATCTACGGCCAGTCCGGGCTGGGTAAGACCCACCTGCTCCACGCCATCGCCAACCGGGTGAGAAGCAACCATCCGGGCTGCCGGATTCTCTACATCCAGAGCGAGGATTTTGTGAACGAGCTGATTACCACCCTGCGCCGGGGCAAGGATATGCAGGAGTTCCGGGATAAATACCGCAGTGTAGATCTATTTCTCATGGACGACGTGCAGTTTATCGCCGGCAAGGACTCCAGCGAGGAGGAGCTGTTCCACACCTTCAACACCCTTTACGAGCAGAAAAAACAGATCGTGTTCACCTCCGACCGCCCCCCCCAGGAGATGCTCCGGCTGGAGCAGCGGCTGCGCACCCGCTTTGAGCAGGGCCTGCCCGCCGATATCCAGCCCCCCGACTACGAGACCCGCGTGGCCCTGCTGAAAAACAAGGCGCTGGAGCGGGGCATCTCCCTGCCCGACCCGGTGCTGTCCTATGTGGCGGAGAACATCACCTCCAACGTGCGGCAGATCGAGGGCGTGGTCAACAAGATCATGGCCTTCCAGGAGCTGATGGGCGCCCAGGTGGACGTGGAGACCACCGTGCGGGCGGTGCGGGACATCCTGCGGGCCAAGGAGAACTTCCTGCCCTCGGCGGACACCATCATCCAGGAGGTGGCCCGGTTCTACGAGCTGGACGGCGCCGCCATCCGGGGCCAGAGCCAGAATAAGGAGATCAGCACCGCCCGCAACGTGGCCATGTACATCATCCGGGAGATGACCCAGCTGTCCCTGGCGGAGATCGGCCAGCAGTTCGGGGGGCGCCACCACTCCACCGTGCTCAACTCCATCAACCGGGTGGAGAAGATGATGAAAAACCAGCCGGAGCTGTCCGAAATCATCCGGGATATCACCAACGCGGTCAACTCCGCCTATTGACAAAAGCCGCCCTTTTTTTCCACAATTCTGCGGGCTGTGATGTGGAAGCCTGTGGACGCTTTCCGGAGGCCGCCCGCCCTGTTGGAGGCTGTGTATCCCCTGTGGAGGTCGTGTGGACGCCCAATCCCTTGGGGCCGGCGGGGTTTCCCGGTTTTCCACAGCTTCCGCAGCCCCTGTTGGTACTACGATAAAAAACATACCTCCCTCTCCTGCGGAGGGGGGAGAAAGGACATCCCTATGAAATTTTCCTGCGAAAAGGCGGTCCTCCAGGCCGCCGTCACCGTGGCCGGCCGGGTGGTTGCCCCCAAAAGCTCCATTCTGGCCCTGGAGGGCGTACTGGTGGAGGCCGAGGACGGGCTGCTCCGGGTCAGCGGCTACAACCTGGAGACGGGCATTGTCACCCAGGCGGAGGCCGACGTCCGGGAGACGGGGGCCGTGGTGCTGTCCGCCCGGCTGCTGGGGGAGATTCTCCGGCGTATGCCCGACGACGTGGTGTCCGTCACCGCCGGGGCGGACTGCTCCGTGCGCATCGAGTGCGGCCCCACCTCCTTCGACATCAAGGGCAGCAGCGACGAGGATTTCCCCGACCTGCCCTGCGTCAGCGACGGCAGCAGCCTGACCATCACCGAGGGCAATCTGCGCTCCATGATCGGGCAGACCATTTTCGCCGTCAGCGACAACGAAAGCCGTCCCATCCATACCGGCGCCCTGTTCGAGACGGATGGGAAGGAGCTGACCATGGTGGCGGTGGACGGCTACCGCCTGGCCCTGCGCCGGGAGGAGCTGCTGGGCCAGGAGCGGGAGGGCAGCCTGTCCTTCGTGGTGCCCGGCGCGGCGCTGAACGAGGTGGAGAAGATCTGCGCCGACCGGGACGAGCCCGTCACCATCACCGAGGGGGATCGGCACGTCACCTTTGAGATCGGCGGCACCCTGCTGGTGGCCCGGCGGCTGGAGGGGGAATTCCTCAACTACCGCCAGACCATCCCCCGCAGCAACGTCATCGTACTGGAGGCGGAGGCCGCCGACCTGCAGCGCTCCATCGACCGGGCCTCCCTGATGATCAATGAGAAGCTGAAAAGCCCCCTGCGGTGCAGATTCGGGGACGGGGAGCTGTCCATCACCTCCAAAACCGCCATCGGCTCCGCCTTCGACGTGTGCCCCATCACCGGAGACGGCAAGGGGTTGGAGATCGGGTTCAACAACCGCTTCCTCATGGATGCGGTGAAGGCCGCCCCCGCCGGCCGAGTGCGGCTGGAGCTGAATACCGCCACCTCCCCCTGCCTGGTGCTGCCCCTGGTGGGGGAGCGGGAGAACTTCCTGTATATGGTGCTGCCTGTCCGCCTGCGGGCGGGGGAATGAGAAGCGCTGAGCCGTCGTGAGCAGCGCGGATGGACCGAATCGAGGACAAAAGCCCAAGGAGGGCCAAAGGCCCGGATGGGTTTTGTCCGAGTCGGAGGGAAGCCGCGCGTCGCGAACAGGCGAAGCGTGACAACAAGGCGGTCGGGAGGTTATTATGGAAGAACGGATTAAAATTGAGACCCCGTTTATCAAGCTCCAGGACCTGCTGAAATTCGCCGGGGCGGTGGAGACGGGCGGGGAGGCCAAGCTGGCCATCCAGGACGGCCAGGTGACCGTCAATGGCGAGGTGTGTACCATGCGGGGCAAAAAGCTGTATCCCGGTGACCGGGCGCAGCTGGACGGCCGCGGCTTTGTGGTGGAATGACGGTCCGCGAGCTTTCCCTGGATTTCTTCCGCAACTACACCCACGGCGAGGCGGCCTTCCACCCCGGCGTGAACGTGGTGGTGGGGGAGAACGCCCAGGGCAAGACCAACCTGTTGGAGGCCGTCGCCTACCTATCCTCCGCCTCGTCCCACCGGGCGCGGTACGACCGGGAGCTGATTTGCCGGGGCGTGGACCATGCGTTCCTCAAGGCAAAGGTGGACAGCCGGGGCCGGACGCTGCTGCTGGAGGCCGACCTCCACCGGGGGGCGCGGCGGCAGCTGCGGTCCAACGGGGTGCGGCTGAAGACCGCCGGGGAGCTGTCCGGCCTGCTCAATACGGTGCTGTTCTGCCCGGAGGACCTGTACCTCATCCGGGAAGGGGCGGAGGCCCGGCGCCGCTTTCTGGATAGCTGCATCTGCCAGCTCCGGCCCCGGTACGCCCAGGCCCTGGCGGAGTATAAGCGGCTGCACCAGCACAAGACCCGGATCCTGCGGGACAGCGCGCAGCGCCCCGACCTGCTGGACACGCTGGACGACTTCTCCCTGCGGATGGCCCAGTGCGGGGCGGTGCTGATCCACTACCGGGCCCACTTTGTCCGCCGACTGCGGGAAGCCGCCCCCGCCGTCCACCTGGACTGCTCCGGGGGCCGGGAGCGGCTGGAGCTGCGGTATGAGACGGTATCCACCGTCACTGACCCGGAGGCGGGGCCCAAGGCCATCCTGCCCCAGCTGCTGGCCCACCAGGAGAGCCACCGCCGGGCGGAGATCGAGTCGAAAACCTGCCTGTCCGGCCCCCACAAGGACGACTTGGCGGTGGACATCGACGGCGTTCCGGCGAAGGCCTACGCCTCCCAGGGGCAGGTGCGCACGGCGGCGCTGGCGCTGAAGCTGGCGGCCCGGGAGATTTTTTTCCGCGATACGGGGGAGTGGCCCGTCCTCCTGCTGGACGACGTGCTCAGCGAGCTGGACCGGCGGCGGCAGGAGTTTGTGCTCAACCGCATCACCTCCGGCCAGGTGTTCATCACCTGCTGCGAGGAGGAAAAGCTGGGCCGCCTCCGAGAGGGGAAGATATTCCGAATCAAGGATGGAAAGCTGCTGTGATGAACGCCTGCTTCGGCGCAAGTGCGCCGTACAAGTGTTTTGCGGAGCAAAACCTTGGCGCAGGCGGGATTCATTTCCGCCGAGCAGATCAAATCAAGGGGCCCCCACGGGGCTTGACCCGTGGGGAGTTCATCACCTGCTGCGAGGAGGAAAAGCTGGCAGGGCTCCGGGAGGGCAGGGCGTTCCGGGTGAAAGACGGCGTTTTGTCCGGGGGCTAACAAAACGGGCCCGCTCCCATATTTAGGCGCAGGGGAGGCGCTCAAAGGAGAGCCGCCCACGCCGCAGTTTGAAAACAGTCAGGCCGCTGAAGGCCGGAAAATGAAAGAGAACGCCATTCGTCAACCGCAAAAGCCGGATCAACAGCCCACCTGACAGAAAAGTGCCCTTCGTACCCTGGGGATTCTTAAGGGGGGCCCGGCCTTGAGCGCGAAGCGCGGTGCCGGGCGGGCCCCCCTTAAGCGCGCTCTTTGGTTACTTTCTCTCGCGAGAGAGAAAGTAACACCCCCTGCCAAAGGAGAAACCAATGTATTTGCATTTGGGCCAAAACGTCATGGTGCGCAGCCAGGACGTCATCGGCATATTTGATCTCGACAATACCACCTGGTCCTTCCGCACCCGCCGCTTTTTGGAGCAGGCGGAGCGGGAGGGGAGGGTGACCCCCCTGGGGGACGACCTGCCCCGGTCCTTCGTCCTGGCGGACGGGAGGGACGGCAGGCCCGTGATCTATCTCACGCCCCTGTCCCCGGCGGCGCTGTCCGCCCGGGTGGGCCGGGATCTGCCCATATAAGATCCGCAGTCAGGAAGGAGGATATGAAAATGGAATCGATTGAATACCTGTGGAGGGACCGCAAGCGCCGCCTGGGCCTGCCCCTGTCCTTTACCCGGTATGCCCTCAGTGAGGACCGGCTGTTCTGTGAAACCGGGTTTCTGAATCTGAAATCTGACGAGGTGCTGCTCTACCGGGTGCAGGATCTGGAGCTCACCATGACCCTGGGCCAGCGGATGTTCGGAGTGGGCACCGTGTGTGTCCACTCGTCGGATAAGAGTATGCCCCATTTGGACCTGAAAAACGTAAAGCACCCCCGGGAGGTGAAGGAGCTGATCCACCAGAGCGTGGAGCAGGCCAAGGACCGCCGCCGGATGCGGGCCACCGAGGTGCTGGGCAAGGAGGGCGGCCCCCTGTACCACGACGGGGACGAGCTGGACTTCGAGCCGGACGAGGACGACGAGTGCGGCGCTGACTGACCGGACGCGGGGATGACGCCCGCGGGAGCATAAATTTTCGGAGGAATATCATGGCTGAAGAACGCAACGAATTGAATGAACTGAACACCACCCAGACCGAGCACGAGTACGGCGCGTCGGAGATCCAGGTGCTGGAGGGGCTGGAGGCCGTCCGGAAGCGTCCGGGTATGTATATCGGGTCCACATCCAGCTCCGGCCTGCACCACCTGGTGTATGAGATCGTGGACAACGCCATCGACGAGGCGCTGGCGGGCTATTGTGACCATATCACCGTGGAAATCCTGCCTGACGACGTGATCCGGGTCACCGACAACGGCCGGGGCGTGCCCGTGGACATCCAGCCCCAGACCGGCCGGCCCGCCCTGGAGGTGGTGTACACCGTCCTCCACGCCGGCGGCAAGTTCGGCGGCGGCGGGTATAAGGTGTCCGGTGGCCTCCACGGCGTGGGCGGCAGCGTGGTCAACGCACTCAGCGAGTGGATGGAGGTGCGGGTGCACAAGAACGGGCAGATCTATGAGGTGAAGTTCTCCCGGGGCAATATGACCCAGGAGATGACCGTGGTGGGCGCCACGGACAAGACCGGCACCGAAGTGGTGTTCAAGCCGGACCCGGAGATGTTCGAGGACACCGTGTACGACTATGAGACCCTCCACCGCCGGATGCGGGAGCAGGCGTTTTTGAACGCCGGCGTGCGCATTTTGATGGCCGACCGCCGCCCCGGACAGGAGCAGGAGGAGTCCATGCACTATGAGGGCGGCATCCGGGAGTTCGTTACCTTCATCAACCAGAACAAATCCCCCCTCCACGAGCAGGTCATCTACATGGCCGGCTCCAAGGAGGATTCCATGGCGGAGATCGCCATGCAGTACTGCGAGGACAGCTATAACGAGATCATTGTCTCCTTTGCCAACAACGTCCACACCCCGGAGGGCGGTATGCACGAGGAGGGGCTGAAGCGCGCCCTCACCAACGTGCTCAACGCCTACGGCAAGAAGGCGAAGCTTCTGAAGGACGAGGAAAAGGTGTCTGGCGACGACTGCCGGGAGGGCCTGACCTGCGTGATCTCGGTGAAGCTCACCGAGGCCCAGTTCGAGGGCCAGACCAAGGCCAAGCTGGGCAACAGCGAAATGCGTACGCTGGTGAACAACGTGGTCAGCGACAAGTTGGAGCAGTTTCTGGAGGAAAACCCCGCGGTGGGCAAGGCCATCCTGGAAAAGGCCCTGATGGCCAGCCGGGCCCGGGAGGCCGCCCGGAAGGCAAGGGAATCCGTCCGCCGCAAGACGGCGCTGGAATCCGGCCAGATGCCCGACAAGCTCCAGGACTGCAACGAGCGGGACCCGGCCCTGTGCGAGCTGTATATCGTGGAGGGCGACTCCGCGGCGGGCTCGGCCATCGACGGCCGGGACAGCCGCTTCCAGGCCATCCTGGCCATGTGGGGCAAGATGCTCAACGTGGAGAAGGCCAGGGCGGACAAGATCTACGGCAACGACAAGCTCTACCCCCTGGTGCTGGGCCTGGGCGCGGGTATTGGCGAGGAATTCAACCTGGACAAGCTGCGCTACCACAAGATCATCATCATGTCCGATGCCGACGTGGACGGCGCCCATATCCGCACCCTGCTGCTCACCTTCTTTTTCCGCTATATGCGCCCCCTGATCGAGAAGGGGTACGTCTATTCCGCCGTGCCGCCGCTGTACAAGCTCACCCGGGGCAAGACGGTGCGGGTGGCCTACTCCGACGAGGAACGGGACAAGGTATCCGCCGAAATGCGGGAGGGCAACCCCAACGCCAAGGTGGACATCAGCCGCTTTAAGGGCCTGGGCGAGATGGACGCCCACGAGCTGTGGGACACCACCATGAACCCGGAGACCCGCACCCTGCGCCGCATCACCCTGGAGGACGCGGTGGCGGCGGACAATATCTTCACCATCCTCATGGGCGAGAAGGTGGAGCCCCGCAAGGAGTGGATTGAGGAAAACGCCAAATACGCCCTCAACCTGGACTATTAAGGAGGTGACGCACCATGGGACACAACCGTAATTACAAGCCTGAGGATATCGCCTTCCCCAATCAGGTCATCACCGAGTCCGAGCTGGTGGGGGAGATGGCGGAGAGCTACAAGCAGTACGCCATGAGCGTCATCGTGGGCCGCGCCCTGCCCGACGTGCGGGACGGCCTGAAGCCCGTCCACCGCCGGATTTTGTACTCCATGTATGACACGGGGCTGACCTCGGACAAGCCCTTCAAAAAATCCGCCACCTGCGTGGGCGAGGTGCTGGGCCACTACCACCCCCACGGCGACGCCAGCGTCTACGACGCCATGGTGCGCCTGGTGCAGAAGTTCTCCATGCGCTACCCCCTGGTGGAGGGCCACGGCAACTTCGGCAACGTGGACGGCGACCCCCCCGCCGCCAACCGGTACACCGAGGCCCGCATGGCCCGTGTGGCCAACGAGATGCTCCGGGACATCGACAAGGACACGGTGGATTGGGACCCCAACTTCGACGAGAGCCTGAAGGAGCCCCGGGTGCTGCCCAGCCGCTTCCCCAACCTGCTGGTGAACGGCTCCTCGGGCATCGCCGTGGGCATGGCCACCAATATCCCCCCCCACAACCTGCGGGAGGCCATCGACGCCACCATCTGCGTGCTGGACGACCCCAACGCCACGCTGAACGACCTGATGGAGCATATCAAGGGCCCGGATTTCCCCACAAAGGGCATTATCATGGGCCGGGCGGGCATCCGGGCCGCCTACGCCACCGGCCGGGGCAAGATTGTGCTGCGGGCCCGCACCGAGTTTGAGGAATTCGGCAAAGACCGCACCCGGATCATCGTCACCGAGCTGCCCTACCAGGTGAACAAGCGCCAGCTGATCCGCACCATCGCCGACCAGGTGAAGGACAAGCGCTTAGAGGGCATCTCCGACCTGCGGGACGAGACCGACCGAAACGGGATGCGCATTGTCATCGAGCTCAAGCAGAATGCCAACCCCCAGGTGGTGCTGAACAAGCTGTTTAAGCAGACCGCTTTGCAGTCCAATTTCTCCATCATCATGCTGGCCCTGGTGGACGACCAAAAGCAGCCCCGCATCCTGTCCCTGCGCAACATCCTGGACGAGTACATCGCCTTCCAGGAGCAGGTCATCCGCCGCCGCACCGAGTTTGATTTGAAAAAGGCCCAGGAGCGGGCCCACCTCTTGGAGGGCTTGCTCATCGCCCAGGACAACATCGACGAGGTCATTCACATCCTCCGCACCAGCTATGACAACGGCAAGGAGCGGCTGATGGAGCGCTTCGGGCTGGACGATGTCCAGGCCCAGGCCATTTGCGATATGCGCCTGATCTCCCTCCAGGGGCTAAACCGGGAAAAGCTGGAGGCGGAGTACAAGGAGTTGGAGGCGAAGATCGCCTATTACCAGGAGCTGCTGGCCGACGAGGAGAAGCTGAAGGGCGTGCTCCGGGACGAGCTGATCCAGATCCGGGACAAGTACGGCGACGACCGCATCACCGAGATCCAGGACGTGGCCGACGAGATCGACATCGAGGACCTCATCGAGGAGGAGCAGTCCGTCTTTACCATGACGGCAGGCGGCTACATCAAGCGCACCTCCGCCAGCGAATACGCCGCCCAGGGTAAGGGCGGCATGGGTAAGAAGGGCATGGCCACCCGGGAGGAGGACTATGTGAACACGGTGTTCACCGCCTCCACCCACGACTATATCCTGTTCTTCACCGACAGGGGCCGGGTGTTCCGCAAGAAGGGCTACGAGATCCCGGAGGCGGGCCGCACCGCCCGGGGCACCAACATCGTCAATGTGCTCCAGGTGGAGCAGGGCGAGAAGGTGGCCGTTATGATCCACACCCGGGACATCAGCGAGGGGGAGAACCCCCGCTACCTGACCATGTTCACCCGGAAGGGCACGGTCAAGCGGCTGAATGCCGCCGCGCTGAAAAACCTGCGCAACAACGGCCTGCGGGTCATCACCCTGGAGGAGGGCGACGAGCTCATCGAGGTGCGGGAGACGGACGGGAAACAGAACCTGCTCATCGCCACCCACGGCGGCATGGCCGCCTGCTTCCCCGAGGGGGAAATCCGTACCACGGGGCGCACCTCCATGGGCGTCATCGGCATCCGCCTGCGGGAGGGGGACTATGTGGTGGCCGCCGCCCGGGCCAAGCCGGGGAAGGCGGTGCTCACCATTACGGAGAACGGCTATGGCAAGCGCTCCCCGGTGGAGGACTACCGGGTCACCAAGCGGGGGGCCTACGGCATCAAAAATTACGGACTCACCGATAAGACCGGCCCCGTGGTGGGGGTGAAGGTGGTGGACGGCAGCGAGGACCTGCTGCTGGTCACCCAGTCGGGCACGCTGATCCGCACCGATGTGGACGAAATCCGCATGGTGAGCCGGGGCAGCCAGGGCGTGATCGTCATGCGCTTCAAAGAGGAGGGCGACCGGGTGATCGCCCTGTCCCTGGCGGAGAAGGAGCCGGCAGAGCCCTCTGAGACGGCCGCGGAGGAACAAGCCTTCCCCCGGGGGAAGGCTGGGTGGGGCCCCGGAAAGGAATCCTGCTATGAAAACTGTCACCCTGTACACCGACGGCGCCTGCTCCGGCAACCCCGGCCCCGGGGGGTGGGGGGCCATCCTGATCTATGGCGGGCACAAGCGGGAGCTCAGCGGCGGGGAGCGCAATACCACCAACAACCGCATGGAGCTCACCGCCGTGATCCGGGGGCTGGAGGCCTTGAAGGAGCCCTGCGTGGTGGAGCTCTACTCCGACTCCAAATATGTGGTCGACGCGCTGGAAAAGGGCTGGGCCAGGGGGTGGAAGGCCCGGGGCTGGGTCAAAGCCGACAAGAAGCCCGCCCTCAACCCCGACCTGTGGGAGCGGCTGCTGGCCCTGTGCGGCGTCCACACCGTCAACCTCCACTGGGTCAAAGGCCACGCCGACAACCCATTCAACAACCGGTGCGACGAACTGGCGGTTGGGGAGTGGCAGAAGCTGAAGGATCAGGGCCTTTGACCCACAGACGGGGCCCCCGCGCGAGCCCAGCGAAGCGGGTCGCGTGGGGAGAGGAGGAGCAA
>CATLEJ010000002.1 GCA_949916125.1 uncultured Oscillospiraceae bacterium | reverse complement strand
CCGGTCAACCCGGCGCTCCAGCTCCTCCAGCCTGCCGTAGCAGTCCACCACTCCGCCGCCGCTTTTGTGGAGGTAGAGCTTCCGGCCCTGCACCTCGCAGTATACGAGCTCGGCGAGGGGGAGCACCTCGCAGCCGCTGCCCCGCCGGACGGCGATGGTCTGGGCGGCCCTCCGCTCCAGCAGCCTGAGGACCCGGTCCATGGTTTGCCGGAAGCGGGCGTCGTCCAGCGGCTTGACGAGATAGCCGCAGGCCTCCACCTCGAAGGAGTCAAACACGCATTCCGGCAGGGCCGTCACAAAGATGAGCAGGCTCCGGTCCCCCCGCCGGCGCAGGGCTTTGGCGGTGTCCATCCCGGTAGGCGGCTCCATGCGGATGTCAAGAAAAATCACGTCGAAGCCGCCGGCGTGCTCCAGCAGGGCGCGGCCGCTGGAAAAGCTTTGGACTCGGCAGGGGGCGGCCCGGCGTTCCCCCATGTAGCCGGCGAGACGGTCGGCGATGTCCCGGGCCATCAGCGGCTCGTCGTCACAGACTGCAAACCTGATCATGTTCACCACCACACCTCCCGGTACAGCTTAGCAGATTCGGGGCGGGAGGGCAATCCCGCTGTTATGGAATGCCGCGGCAGGGTCACGAGATGACGGACGGGAAAAGCGAGGACGCCGGCGGGACGGCCCTGGCCGCCCCGCCGGCGTCCGCTTTGTGGTCAACGCTGTTTTGAGGGCGGCGCTCACAGCGCGCACTCCAGCTGGCAGTCAAAGGGCTCCGCGTCGACATGGGCCCGGCAGTACTGCTCGGCCTCCACACAGCCCATCGCCCGGTAAAACGCCTGGCTCTCCACCGCCGAGTGGGCGGAGATGTACAGCTTTTTCGCCCCCTGCCCCCTGGCCCACTCCCCGGCCAGCCGGAACAGGGCGGACCCGATCCCCCGCCCCCGGAGGTCCTCCGACACATGGATGCTGGTCAGGTCCAGGTATCGGTTTTCCCCGCCGAAAAGGCCCGGTTCCACCGAGGCAAAGCCCTTCAGCACGCCGTCCACAAAGGCGGCGCACACCATGCCCCCGGTGGCCGCGGTATTTCTCAGGCAGGAGACGAGGGTCTGATAGTCCGCCTCGGACCAGTCGTCGATGAACGGGTCGTCCCGGACCACCCAGGATCCGTTTTCCCGCCGCCGGCATTTCGTGACCACCTGGCGGCGGGTAAAGCCGCAAAACAGCTCCCGGCAGATCTCCTGTTCGTTCAGCGTGCGGTATTGGGTCACACGAATTCCTCCTGTCCGGCCTGATGTGCGCCACAGGTCCGGACCGGCCGCCGCCCGGACCTGCGTTTTTATGACGCCCTGTTTGCAGCCTCAGGTTAAGAAGGCCCCGGCCCTCAGCCGCCCTGCCCCTGCGCGAACCGCTGGAAGACCGCGGCGGCCTCGCAGCGCAGGATATCCTGCCGGGGCGCCAGGGTGGTCTCCGTCCTCCCCAGGAGGATCTTCCGGTCGATGGCCCAGCCAAAGGCGGCGCGGGCCCAGTCGCTCACCGTGCCGCGGTCGGCAAAGCGGTCCGGGATGGCGGGCGCGTCCCCGCCGGGGGCCTGGTCCGCCTGGGCCCACCGGTACAGCATGGTCACCAGCTCCTCCCGGCTGACGGGCCTGTCCGGGCGGAAGTACCCGCCGCCGTCGCCCTCGATGATCCGGTTCTCCTGGGCCCAGGCCACCGCCTCGGCGTAATAGGCGCCCTGGGGCACGTCCAGGAAGGAGCCGGCCCCGGCGGGCTCCGGCGTGCCCGCCAGACGGTGGAGCACGGTGACGGCCATGGCCCGGCTCATCACCCCGCGGGGGTCGAAGCGGGTCTCGCTGACCCCGTGGAACAGCCCCTGGCGCTCCACAAAGCTCACCGCGTCAAAATACCATTGGTCCTCCCCCACGTCCACAAACCGCTGGGTGTCCAGGGGCTCGCCCGTCCAGCCTGTCACCTCGGCGTACAGCCAGTCGTTGCGGCGCTCCAGGAAGTCCCGGAACTTTTCCAGGGCCTGGGCATAGCTGCCCGTGAGGTACTGCGTCCACAGCACCCGGTTCATCTCCTGGCTGGCGGCGCACTGGGCCCCGTAGCCGGCGAGGGGGCGCAGGCGCTCCCCGCCGCCCTCGGCCCCGCCCAGGGCAATGCCGGTGACCAGCCCGTACAGCTCCTCCCGGTAGACCCGCTGGACCTCCTCCTGAAAGGCGGGGATGGACAGCAGCTTGATGGCGAAACGGCTGTTCAGGGCGGCGGTGAGCCCCTCCGGGCTGCTGAGCGCCGCGCCGTTGTCCCGGCTGCCGAACAGCCCATAGGTGTAGTCAAAGTCCCACACCGGCCCGGCGTACAGCTTTTCCTCCCCAGCGGGCTTGTAGAAATAGGTGGAGGACAGGAAGGCGTCCCCATCCTGGCTCAGCTCCATCAGCAGGTAGCACTTGGCCAGCGACTCCGCGTCCACATACTCGCTGTACGCCTTCCCGGTGACGGGGTGTACGCCGCCGTTGTAAACTGCGTCCTCAAACTCCTGGTACAGCCCGCCGATGTACTCCACCGCCTCGGCGGGCAGGTACTCCGGGCTTTTGCACACCACATAGTTCCCGTGGGTGGTGCGGAACCAGCTTTTTTCCTCCAGGGCCCGCTCCTTCATGTCCAGCTCCAGCAGGTAGCCGCCGGAGATGTCCTCCGGCAGGGCCAGCCCGGAGACATACTGGTAGGTCAGGCCCGATTCGGACGCCGCGGCGCCGGTCTCCAGCAGGTCGAAATCGCCCGCGTCCGGGTTGGCCTTCTCGATCTCCTTTTCAAGGTCGCGGATGTCCACCCGGCCGGGGGCCACCTCCGTCTTCTCGCACAGCAGGTAAGAGCCCCGGTACTGGCCGTCATAGTACAGGTCCACCGGCTTGCTGTGGGGGGAGTAGGGCAGGCCCAGCTCCGCCGCCAGGTCGTAGGTCAGGCTGTTGTGAATCAGGGTCTCGTCGTTGTAGTTGGCCAGCAGCACCCAGGTGGAGGCCGCCTCCCCGGGGTCGCCGGTCTCCAGCAGGTCGATTTTTTCGCCCAGCTTGATCTGGTAGGGCCGCTTGGGGTAGTGCCAAGTGGAGTTGCCCCGGCCCTTGATGTTTTTGAGGGTGCCGCTGTAGACCTGCGTGCCGTCGGGGCGCAGCAGGGCCACGCCGCCCCCGGCGGCCTTGTTGTCCTTGTCCAGCTCCACCCAGGCCCGGTCGTGGGCCCCATCGGGGCTGGTGATGTAGAGCGAGCCCACGCCGGCGGATTTCATGATGGTGAGCTCCGCCGTCTCCTGGCCGCGGGTGAGGGTCACGGTGTACCTGCCGTCCTCCGGCGGCTGGGGGAACAGCCCCGCCAGGTCAAAGGGCTGGCCGCTGGCGATGGCGGCGGCGCGCCCGTTGGCGGCCGCCTGGATCTCGCCGCCCTCAAACCACAGCCGCAGGGCGGCCAGGTCCGCCGAGGCGGGGAGGAACAGCCAGCGCCCCCCCTGCTCCCACTGGGGGGCCACGGCGGTGGCCTCCGCGCCGTCCTGGGCCAGATAGCGCAGGTCCGCCACGCCCGCCGGGGCGGGGGACGCCTGGGCCGCGGGGGACAGGCCCGCCAGCAGGATCAGGGCCAGAAGCGCGGCCAGCCGATACAGCGTTCGTTGCTGCTTCATTGATTGAACCTCCATCGTATGGGGATATCCGGCGGACGCGGCGCGGCCGGTGGGGCCGGCGGCCTGTCCGCGGCAGTGCCCACATTATATAGAAACGGCGGGCCAAAGTCAAGGCGGCGGCATGGGGCGCTGTGTCCCCCTGAGCGGGTGTACGCTATAAAAATGGCACAAAATCCACAAATAATTGCACTTTATTTTGGTGAAATTCACTTGTGCTTCTCTCTGGAAAAGGCTACAATAAATGGCAGGAGGGATGGCCGCCGGGGCGTTTCCGGCCGGCGGCGGTCCGAACCGCGGCCTGTGGGCGAAGCCGCAGGCACAACGAGGAGGTAACGCAATGAAAGCAAAGAAGTTCCTGTCCGTCCTGCTCTGCGCAGCCATGGCCCTGGGCCTGCTGAGTGTGAGCGCGCTGGCCGCGCCCCCGGATCTGCCCCCCGGCGGCCCGGACGGTCCCGGCGGCCCCGGCGGCGCGCCCAGCATCCTCACCCTGGAGGATCCCGGCTATGAGTACCAGGTCATTGAGGATGTGACCTCCGTGGCCGGCGTGAAAACCGAGCCCAGCCTCAACAAGCTGGCCGACATCGTGGTGGGCGCCACCGTCAACGGCAAAGAGGTCTCCGGCCTGCTCACCATGACCAAGAACGGCGTGGAGGTCCCGGTGGCCGAGGGCACGTATACCGCCGCCGATAAGGTGGTCATCACCGTCACCAACTATCTCCAGGACGCCGGGGAGGACGGCAAGCTGGCCGCCTTGGGCAGCTGGAACACCCTTTCCGGCCTGCCCTACCGCGCCGCCCTGTCCATCCGGGACGGCAAGGTGGCGGATGACGAGTCCGTCCGCTCCGCCATCGACGGCACGATCTCCGACGCCGCCGCTTCCAACGTGAAATCCCAGTCCCAGACCTCCGGCTTCAGCGCCGTGGTCGTCCGGGACAGCGGCTACACCATCAAGGGCGCCGACATTACCCTGGACAGCAAGTCCGACGGCACCGACGTGTGCGACTTCGCCGGCTACGGGGCGGGCGTGGCGGTGTATGGCAGCAACCCCGACTTCGCCGATGATAACGCCGTCAAGGCGTATAAGCCCGAGGTGATGAAGGTGGAGATCGAGGACTCCAGCATCACCACCACCGGCGTGGCCAAGGCCGCCACCTTCGCTGACCGGGGCGCCGACCTGATCGTGCGCGGCTCCACCCTGACCACCAAGGGCGGCGAGATCTACAAGGACTACAAGTCCACCGCCACCCAGTCTTACATGATTACGCCCCCCTGGGTGCTGGGCATTGCCGGCTCCTCCCGCACCACCAACGTCATGGGCGCCTACACCACCGGCACCTATGTGGACACCACCTTTGACGCCGCCGACTGGGGCGCGGTGTCCATCGACACCGGCAGCTATATGCACCTGACCCTCATCAACAGCGCCGTGAAGGTGGCGGGCTCCGGCTATGGCGCCTACGCCATCGGCAACGGCACCTGGGAGGACTACTACGGCACCAGCTTCGACGTGGACACCTACGCCATCATCATGACCGGCGCCACCGCCACCCTGAACGGCGTGAAGAAGGGCGACCAGATCGAGGTGCGCAAGATCGTGGCCGACGACGACAGCCGCTCCCTCTCCGCCAAAACCGGCGAGCTGGTCACCACCGAGACCGCCACCGCCGACGCCAACAGCGTGGTCAACTCCAAGAACTTCGGCTTCATGTTCCACCACAACGCCCCCGGCGGCTGGAACGTGCTGAACCTGAACCCCGGCACCGAGGTCAACACCGGCAACGCCGCCTTCCTGGTGAAGAAGATCAACGCCGAGATCAACGTGGACGGCGCGAAGATCAACGCCGGCAACGGCGTGATCCTCCAGATGATCGACAATGACGACGACGGCGTGGGCGCGTTTATGGACGAATTCTACGGGATGCCCACCTTCAACTACAGCTTTACCGAGAAGGACGGCTGGTCCTCCACCTGGGGCACCCAGTACAAGTCCTCCGGCTGGCAGACCGAGTTCAACGTCACCGACGCCGACCTGAAGGGCAACCTCTATAACGGCACCGGCTATGCCGTGGGCGCCGCCAACAACGGCGGCTCTGTGCTGAACGTCAACCTGAAGAAGGGCGCCAGCCTCACCGGCGTGATTTCCTCCACCGAGACCCAGCACGGCGACAGCCTGGACAACCTGTACAAGAGCTTCACCTACCGCACCGACGAGGAGGGCTTCCGCTATGAGACCGCCGCCGCGGCCGCGGGCAAGCTGGGCCACGTCGTCAACCAGAACTACTACAACGGCGTGAACCCCGTCAACGTCACCCTGACCGATGACGCCGCCTGGGCCGTCACCGGCGACAGCATCGTCAACAACCTGACCGCCGCCAGCTCCGCCGTCACCGCCGAGGCCCCCGTCACCGTCTTTGTCCGGGGCACCCTGACCCTGGACGGCGAGGAGGTCACCGAGCTGGTCAAGACCGTGGGGAACGTGACCTATGTGATGGCGTTCCAGGATGTCTCCCCCAACGCGTGGTACGCCGGGGCGGTGGACTATGTGGCCGCCCGGGGCATCATGGAGGGCACGGACAGCCGGAGCTTTGAGGCCAAGGGCACCGTCAGCCGCGGCGCCGTCGCCACCATGCTGGCCCGCATGAAGGGCGTGGACACCGAGCCCGAGGACGGCCAGGCCTGGTACGCCAAGGGCATGGAGTGGGCCGACGCCAACGGCGTCAACCTGGGCACGGATCCCACGGAGGCAGTCAGCCGCCAGGAGGTCGTCACCATGCTGTGGCGCGCCCTGGAGGAGCCCGAGGCCGCCGGCGGCCTGGACGGGTTTGACGACGCCCCGGCCTGCGCCGACTGGGCGGAGGATGCCCTGGCCTGGGCGGTGGGCGCGGGGGTGATCCAGGGCCATGCCAACGGCAGCCTGGACCCCGCCGGCGCCCTGACCCGCGCGCAGCTGGCCCAGATCTTCTGCAACTACGGGACAAAGGCCGCCGGGTAACTCCTGGCGGCAGACGCGAGAGCCCCCCGAGCCATCGGCCCGGGGGGCCTTTCGATTCGCGTTTTTTGAACATCCCCGCCCTTTTGCTCATAGAATGGGCAAAAGGAGGGTCAACCCATGGCAAATACATATCTGCTTACCGACGCGTCCAAGCGGTATCTGTGCCGCTATTACCGGACGCTGGACGAGATGGTCCAGGGCGTCACCACCGCCAGACTTACCCAGAGCATTTCCCACAACTTCGTTGTCCAGATGATCCCCCACCACCGGGCGGCGGTCCAGATCTCGGAGGACCTTCTGGAGGTGTCGGACAGCCGGACCCTGCGTCTGCTGGCCCGGCGGATCATCGACCGGCAGAACCAGTGCGTCGCCCGGATGGAGGCCG
Source organism: uncultured Oscillospiraceae bacterium (assembly GCA_949916125.1). GTDB lineage: Bacteria > Bacillota > Clostridia > Oscillospirales > Oscillospiraceae > Enterenecus. The sequence goes on along the minus strand of CATLEJ010000002.1, from coordinate 49,510 downwards.
CCCTGCCCGCCTGTACGCAGCTCGCCACCCCCCAGATGGACCTGCGGCTCTACCAGCGGCGGACCGACCTGATCCTCCGGGAGATGTTTGCCGCCATGGGGGCCGCGCCGGAGGGGAACCGGCTGGACGCCGTCTTCCTGCGGCAGATGCTCCCCCATCACGAGGGGGCGGTGCGCATGGCCCGGAACGCCCTGCGGTACGAGGTGTGCCTGGAGCTGGCCCCCATCCTGCGCTCCATCATCGACGGGCAGTGCGGAGAGGCCGGGCAGATGCGCGCCCTGCTGCGCCGGATGGGGTGCCCGGGGCGGTAGCTTAAAATATTTTGCGCCGGAAGGGGATTTTGGGGCGAAAAACCCTTGCAATCCGCCGAAAGGTGTGGTATGATAACCAATACCTGTGCGGGGCGGTATGCCCGCCTGTCAGAAGCTGAAACCGAAAGGATATGAGTCATATGACTACGCCCCAGCTCGTGTTGTCCATTATTTACTTTATCGTCTCCCTGGTCCTGGTGGCCATCGTGATGCTCCAGTCCGGCAAGAGCGCGGGACTGTCCAGCGCCATCGCCGGCGGCGCGGACACCTTCCTGTCCAAGAACAAGTCCAAATCCACCGACGCCCGCCTGGCCCGCATGACCAAGTGGGTGGCCGTGGTGTTCATGGTGCTCACCCTGGTGGTCTGCCTGCTGTAAGCATACCGAAAAGACGAGCCGCCCCGCTTTGCGGGGCGGCTTTTTTCATGCGCCTGCGGGAGGGGCCGGGTGACGCGGGGCAGCAAGGCGCGGAAAAGGGGCCCGCCGCACAGCGGCGGGTCCCTTGGCGTGTCAGCCGGCCGGGATGGTCAGCCCTTGTGGCCGAAGTCTGGGATGGCGTGCCAGCGCTTGCGGAAGTAGTGGGCGGCCAGCTTGGGGCGTCGGTCCCGGGTGAGCAGGCCCTTTTTGTTGCCGTCCACCCGCATGGGGCCCTGGATGGTGGCGAAATCCGCGAAGTTCCACACCTGCTCCCCCACCACGAAGGGGCGCTTGTCCAGCTCGGCGTTGATGCGGGAATAGTAGTCCAGCTGGAACTCCTCGCTGAACATCTCCCCGTTGGTGTTGTGGACGCCGGGGTAGGTGTCCGCGCCGTACTCCGTCACCATCAGCGGCTTGCCGACGCCCGCCCAGAAGTCCAGCTCGGTGTTCCAGGCGTCGCAGGCGGCGTCCAGGTCGCCGCTCAGGTTATACCACCCGTAGTAGCGGTTGACGCAGCACACGTCCATGGCCCGGGTGATGAGGTCGCGGGTGTAGTCGTTCTGGCAGCACACCAGGGTGACCGGGCGGTTCTGGGGGTCGCAGGCGTGGGCCAGCTCATACAGCGGGTAGAAGTAGTCGTAGGCGGCCTGGGGGAAGTGCTCCGTGTCCGGCTCGTTGGCAATGGACCACATCACCACGCAGGGGTGGTTCTTGTCCCGCCGGATCATGTCCCGGATCACGTCGGCGTGGTGCCCCCCGATCCGCATAGCCTCGTAGGGGTTCTGGCTTCCCCCGGCGTTGATGCCCACGGCGGGGACCTCATCGATGACCACGATGCCCTCCCGGTCGCACAGGTCGTACATCTCCTCGGCGTAGGGGTAGTGGCTGGTGCGGAAGGAGTTGGCCCCCAGCCAGCGGATGAGGGACACGTCCTTCACGTTCAGGCACTGGTCCAGCCCCCGGCCGTGGAAGAAGGAGTCCTCGTGCTTGCCGAAGCCCTTGAAGTAGAAGGGCTTGCCGTTGATGAGGAATTTTGTCCCCTCCACCTTCACCGTGCGCACGCCGAAGGCCTGCTCATACACGTCGTCCCCCATGGTTACCCGCAGCCGGTACAGGTAGGCCGCGCCGGGGTTCCACAGCTTCGCCTTGGGGAGGATGACACGGCCCTGGGTCCCTTGGGCGCCGGCCACCTCCGCCCCCTCCTGGTCCAGAACGGTCACGGCCACCTCTCCCCGGCCCACTGCCTCCACCGTATAGTCCACCACACCGTTTTCGCCCTCCACGTCCGTGACGATGGAGATGTCCTGGATATAGTCCTTTGGCGTGGTATACAGCGTCACGGGCCGGGTGATGCCGGCGTAGTTGAAAAAGTCGAAGTTGGGCCGGTTCTGGGGCCTGCACCGGGTTTTGGCCAGCTCGATGGAGGGGATGCCGGGATTGTCCGAGCCGAAGAAGGCCACGCCCCCCTCGTTGCCCACCGGCAGGGTGGAGAAGTCCACCCGGTTGTCCACCGCCACGGTGAGGCGGTGCACCCCTGACGTGGCGTAGTCCGTCAGCTCGAACTCGAAGGGCAGGAAGCCCCCCTTGTGCTCCCCCAGGAAGGTGTCGTCGATCCACACCTGGGCGGCGTGGGTCACCGCCCCGAACCGCAGCCACAGCCGCTGGCCCGCCACTTGTTCGGGCAGGTCGAAGGTGCGCTGATATACCACCCAGCCGTAGTGGGCCCGAAGGTTCACGTCGTCCTTCTGGTCGTTGTAGGAGGCGGGCACCGCCATGGTCATGGGCTCCGGCAGGGGGCCCCTCACCCACTCCTGGGGCCATTGGTCCGCCCCGGCGGTCTGGAAGTCCCACACGCCCCCCAGGTCGAACACCATCCGGGATCGGTTCATCTTTGGATACAGCATGATTTATTCCCCTTTCTCACGGCGGGGCAGGACGGACAATGCCGCCCTCCCGCCCTTCGCTTCCACCCGCAGCAGCCGCCCCTGAAAGGGCGCTTGCAGGGTAAAGTCTCTCAGCTTGTCAGGCAGGCGGGGATCGAAGCGGAAGCCCTCCGCCGTCGACCGGTCGGGCCGCAGCCCCGCCAGCTCCTCGATAATGAGGGGGATGGCCCCCGCCGCCCAGGGGTGGCACAGGCTGGTGTTCCACTTCTGCTCCTTCCCCCAGGCCTCGAAGCAGGCGGTGGCCCCCTCCGCCAGCATATTCCGCCAGCCGTACCCGTCCGTCCGGGTCAGGAGGCTGTAAAGGGCATCCCCTTTCCCCAGCCGCCCCAGCCCCCGCAGGGCGAAGTACATGGGGAACACCCCGCACACCCGCCCCGGCTCCCGCAGCAGGGCCTCATAGGCGTCCGCCCCGCCCTCCGGGGTGAGGCCGAAGCAGGCGGGGTAGAGGTTGGCGTGGAGGGAGCAGTGGGCGCTGGTCTCGCTGTCGGCGAACAGGAGCTGTTCCGGCCGCCAGAACGCCTGGACAAACGCCGCCCCCACCCGTTGTGCTTCCTCCGCCTGGGGCAGGGCCAGCGCCCGCTCCATCCGCTCCTTCATCAACAGACAGGCATACCACAGGGCGTTGATAACGTTATGGCATCCCTCCCCCACCACCGGGCGGGTGAGGGGGAAGTCGTAGCCGTCCCGGAGGTTTTCCGGCCAGTCCACCAGGTTCCAGCCGTGGGACACGTTTTCCAGCAGGCCGTCGGACCGCTGATACCGGGCGAAATAGCGGACGATCCCCTCCACGGCGGGGTAACACTCCCGCAGGAAGTCCCTGTCCCCGGTGAAGTCGTAGTCCGTCAGCGGCAGGGCGGGGAACAGCAGGGAGAAGTCGGCGATCTCCTGCATCAGCGAGCCGGGGGCCACCGCCAGCAGGGAGGGGGCCACCCGCCCGGAGGTCATGAAGTCCCGGATACATTTGCGCAGTAAAGTGACGTCCCCTGTCAGCCAAACCTGTGCCCTGGCGGTGATGACGGCGTCCCCCAGGTACTGGCCCTTCTCCCGGCTGGGGCAGTCCAGGTACGCCTCCTGGGAGCCGCAGCGCACGGCGTTTTTGCAGATTCGGAAGATGTCCTCCAGCTGATCCTGGGGGCAGGACAGGGCGCACAGCCCCTCGTCCATGGGATAGTGCCGTTCCCACACCCAGCATTCTTCCAGGGTGACGCCGGGGGCGTCCAGCCCCAAAAGCTCCACATAGCGGAACGCCTTGTAGTCGAACTGGTGGAGGGTGCTCGCCCCCTCCGCCAGCGTCCACGTCTCCTCGTAGCGGCAGTTGCAGCGCATCTCGAACCGCACCCGCCCCCCGTCCAGCTCCTCGCCGAAGCGCAGGGTGAGCTGTTGGCCCGCCCTGCCCCGGACGGCGGCGTGGAGGGTGCCCACCCGCTCCCGCCCGAAGTCCAGCAGCACCCCGCCGGGGACGGGGCGGGACGAGACGGATTCCACCCGGCCCCGCCACAGGTTCGCCGTGGGCTGGGGGGACAGGCGGTAGTCCGCCCACTCCGCCGGGACGAGGCGGTCCCAGCCGCTGTCGTCGAACTCCGGCTGTTCCCAGCCCTCCGGCCACAGGCGGCTGTCGAAGTCCTCTAAAAACTGGGTGTCGTAGCCGATGACCTCCCCGGAGTAGGCGGGGCAGATTTGATACCGCCAGTCCCGCTCCAAGGGGAGGGGCGTCCCATCCGCCCCGGTCAGCTCCGCCCACAGGCCGAACCGCCCGTCCCCGCTGTTCCACACCCGGTTCACCAGCCCCTGGTAGTAGAGGTGGACGGCCAGCGTCGCCGTCCGGCCCCCCTCCACCGGGTACTCCTGGTAATAATAGCGGTCGTGGTAGGCGGGCGCGGGCCCCTGGCCCAGCCACGCCCCGTCCAGCCACAGGTGGTAATAATCGTCGGCGCTAATCCTCAGCGTATACTGCCCCGGCGGCAGCTCTACCCGGCACCGGGCCAGTACGTGGAAGTTTTTGGGCGCACTTGTGTCCGGCAGGGGGCTGTTATCCTGTTCCCGGCGGAACACGTCGATCTGCCGGACGCCCGCCCACGACCGGACGGTGAGCCAGCCCGCGCTCACGGGAGGTAGTCCACCCTGGTGCGGATGGTCTGCGTCCCCTTGCGGATGGCGTAGGCCGCCAGGGGGATGGCGGTTTTGGGGAAGATCAGATTGGTGTTGGGGTCGGGCAGCAGCACCTCCCCCCGGCCGTCCCCTTCCAGGGATTCCACGGCGCAGAAATCAGACCCGCACCGGGCTTCGGCCCTGGGGCCGCCGGCGCTCCGGGCGGGGGACAGCCGGTCGTCGGCGTTGACGGCGAAGCCGCAGTCGTACGCCTCGCAGTCAACCATGCTGTCAATGGTGTGAACGCGGATATGCCCCGTGGGGGTGGGTTGGATCCGGGTGGTGACCCGGACGCCGTCCAGGGGCGACCAGCGGGTCTCGATACCATCGGGGCCGATGGAATACCCAGGCTGGGCCACGTCCCGCTGGTAGTAGTACCGCCCAACCTTGAAACACAGTGAGCTGTCCGGGGCCATCTGGGCCAGCTCGTAGTTGGCCCTGGCGATGCTGAATCCGAACTTGCTGGAGTAGGCGAATTTGCTGTACTTCTCCGCTGTGTGGGCGTAGGGCTCCATCTCCAGCCGCCCCGGCACCAGGGCCACGGCATTGTCCCCCCCGTGCTGGACGATCATGTTGGCGTGGGGCAGGAACCTGCAGGGCTCCAGCTGGGGCAGGGGGGCGCAGTCCGCCGCCCAGAAGGGGTGATCGTCGGGCAGGGCCAGGAAGGCAAAGGCCTTGAGCGCCCAGTAGGGGGAGCCGGGGGCGTTGTAGGTCTCCGACATCTGCAAATTGGGGTAGGCGTAGCCGATGGTGAGCACCCCGGCGTTGTCGCAGATGGGCTGGTTCAGCCACCAGGCCAGGTGGCGGCACAGAAGCCCCTTCACCACCGGCAGGGGCAGCACCTCCTCCCCCGCCAGCAGGGCCACCGCCCAGAAGGCCCCCTGGGCGAAGCGGTAGGTCAGGGAGCGGCCGTAGGCGATGGACGCCCCGTCCCCGCCGAACCAGTACACGTAGTCCCGGGCGAAGGCACGGGCCCGCTCCCGGTAGCGGGCGCAGCGCTCCGGCTCCTCCCGCTCCATGAACATGGCGTACAGCAGGCCGTAGCTCACCATGACGAAGGGGTTGTAGTAGTCCTTCTCCCCCCCGGCCCCGTCGTGGTACCAGCCGCCGCCGTCGTAGTAGTCCTCGATGAGCCCCAGGCCGAAGTCCAGCCGCTCCCGGCTGTAGGGCCGCCCCACCGACTTCAGGGCCAGGTTGGTCAGAATGCAGAACCACTGCCAGTTGCTGGCCACGCACTCGAAGCGGTTGATCTCCCACAGCCAGTCCGCCAGATTGTCCCGCTCCCGATCCGTCAGCGGTCCCCACACCTTGTCCGGGCAGAGCAGCATGGCGTAGGACACCGCCGCCATCTCGCAGAACTTCTGGTCGTAGTTCCGGCATTTGTGCCAGTACTCGGCGTGGTCCGGGTCGGGTCCGTGGGCGAAGCCCCGGCGGTACAGATCCTCAAAGCCCGGATCCGAGCCGCCCCCCGCCCAGAAGGGGGCCAGCCCCCACAATGGCCGGGCGAACGCCTCCATGGGGATGGAGTCGTTCTCGTAGTGGGCGCTGGTGACGCCCGGCGTCACCCGTGCGCCCCCCGCGCTGTAGAAGGGCTTCAGCGGCTTTAGCAGCCGCAGCAGGGCGGCCCGGGCCCCCTCCTTGGAGGCAAAATCCTGTTCCGTGTAGTGATAACATACCATAAATATACACCCCGTTATATGAGCCAAGGGGCAGGGCCGGTGCCCTGCCCCTTGGCGACAGTTTCACGCTGTTTGAGGTTATCCCTTGAGGCCGGTGGACGCAACACCCTGGACAAAGTATTTTTGCAGGGCCAGGAACACGACCAGCACCGGGATCAGGGCGATGACCGACGCGGCCATAATCAGGCCGTACTCCGCGGAGTACTGGCTGATGAACATCCGCAGGCCGATCTGGATGGTTTTCAGCTCGTTCTTGGTCAGGTAGATCAGCGGGCCCAGGAAGTCGTTCCACGTGCTCACGAAGGTGAAGATGGTGAGGGTGGACAGGGCGGGCTTGGACAGGGGCAGCATGATCCGGAACCAGATGCCGTACTCCGTCAGCCCGTCGATCCGGGCGGCCTCGCACAGCTCGGAGGGCACCCCCTCGTAGAACTGCTTCATCAGGAACACGCCGAAGGCGGAGAACGCCTGGAGGCAGATGATGGCCAGGTGGGTGTTGTTCAGGTGCCAGGCCCGCATCATCATGAACTGGGGCACCATGTACGCCTGCCAGGGCACGGCGATGGTGGCGATGTAGCCCAGGAAGAGCAGGTTCTTCCCCTTGAAGTCCATCTTGGCGAAGGCGTAGGCGGCGAAGCTGGAGGTGAACAGCTGGAGCAGGGTGACGATGATGGTCAGCTTGGCGCTGTTCTTCACAAAGGTGAGCAGGGGGATCTTGGTCCAGATGTCCACGTAGTTCTTCCAGCGGGGATTGTCCGGGATCCACTGGATGGGGAAGGTGAACACGTCCTTGTTCATCTTCAGCGACGCGGACAGCATCCACAGGAACGGGATGAGCATGAGGGCGGTGATGATAATGAGCACCACATAGATGATAACCATCATAATGGCGTGGTTGGTCTTTTTGTTGGAGAGTTTCTTCCCTTCCATATCCGCCGCCCCCTTAATTGTCGTTGGACGAGCCTTTGAACTGGATCAGCGTGATGATCAGCACCATGGCAAACAGCACCATGGCCACCGCGCTGGCGTATCCGTATTTCGGGGTGTTCACAAAGGCGATGTTGTAAATGTCGTACACCAGGGTGATGGTGGCGTCGCCGGGGCCGCCCTGGGTGATCATATACATCTGGTCATACACCTTGAAGGAGGCGATGGTCAGGGTGATGGTCACGAAGAAGGTGGTGGGGCGCAGCTGGGGCAGGGTGATGTGCCGGAAGATGTGCCACTTGTTGGCGCCGTCCAGGGCGGCGGCCTCCTCCAGCGAGGGGTTGGTGCCCTGGAGCCCCGCCAGGTAGATCACCATGTAGTAGCCCATGTTCTTCCACACGCTGAACAGGATGACGGTGATCATGGCCGTCTCCTTGCCGGCGGCCCACCGGGGCAGGTTCTCCACCCCCAGGGAGGCCAGCACCATGTTCACCAGGCCCATGCTGGGGCTGAAGATCATGTTCCACACGGCGGCCACCGCCACCAGCGAGGCCACGTAGGGGAAGAAGGACACGGTGCGGAAGAAGTTGCGGAATTTGATCTTCTGGTTGAGCAGCATGGCCAGGCCCAGGCTGCACACCAGGGTCAGGGGCACGGTGCCCAGGCAGTAGACGATGGTGTTGATAAAGGCGGTTTTAAAGGTCTGGTCCCCCGCCAGATCGAGGAAGTTTTTCAGGCCGATAAACTCAATGTCGTGGGCGCCGTCCCAGCTGCAAAAGGACAGGGCCACGGCAAACACCATGGGCACCAGGGTGAACACGCAGAAGCCGATGAAGTTGGGGGCGATAAAGGAATAGGCGGTGAGGTTGTTGCGCAGGGCGCGGCCGCTTTGTTTCGCGGGGGCCTTGCCGGGGGCGCTTTTTGCCGGGGCAGTCATAACAATGTTCTCTCCCTTCCCGCTAATTTCAAGGGGAAGGGGGGCGGGCCAGCGCCCGCCCCCCTTCGCATGGTCAGATTCCGTTGTCCGGGTGGGATCAGCCGTTGAGGATGGCCCCAACCTGCTCGTTCATCTTGGCGATGGCCTCGTCCACGGTCTCGGCGCCGGTCATGATGGCGTCATGCTCGGTGTTGAGGACGGACTCGATCTCGGAGGCCTTGGTGCTGTAGGGCATCTCCAGGTAGACGGCGGCGGTGGTCAGCGCGTCCTTGGAGTTGGCGTCATCGGGGAAGCCCTCGGTGGCGGCGATGATGTCCAGGGTCTCGCTGGTGCTGACGGCGGGGAAGGTGCCGGTGGCGGCCACGACGGCGGCGCCCTCGGGGCTGGCGCACCAGTTGACGAAGTCAAGGGCGGCCTCCTTGTTCTCGGAGTTCTTGTTCACGCCCAGGGAGGTCACGGTGCCCAGGGTGCTGCCGGCGGGGGCCCCGTCGGGATGGGGGTACTTCACCATGCCGAAGTTGACGGGCTCATAGCCCTCGGAGGCGGCGTTGGCGTTGTACTGCTGCATGGTGGCCAGGAACCAGCTGCCCATGTTCACCATGGCGGCGGTGCCGTTCTGGAAGGCGGCGGAGTAGTGCAGGCTGGAGGTCTTGATCTCGCCGAAGTCCATGACGATGCCGTCCTCCTGCTGCTTCAGCACCCGCTCGTAGATGGGCTTCAGGAAGTCATAGGTGCCGTCCACGATGGTCTGCTTGCCATCCAGGATGCCGAACAGGGACACGGCGGAGCGCCAGGTGTGGTAGTGGCCGCCGTAGACCTTCTCCGCGCCGGAGCCGGAGGTCATCTTGCGCATCAGGGCGTCATAGTCGTCCAGGGTCATGTCGTTGGAGGGGTAGTCCACGCCGGCGGCGGCGAACAGGTCCTTGTTGTAGAACACCACCCAGAAGTCGGAGCGGAAGGGGATGCCGTAGAACTTGCCGTCCTCGGCGGTGAGCTGCTCCAGGACGCCGTTGAAGCTCTCCTTGGGGGTGGTGAGCGCGTCGTTCAGCGGCTCCAGCATATCCAGGTTGATGAGGTTGGCGTAGCCGGGGATGTCCTTGATGGACAGCACGTCCAGCTCGCTGTTGTTGCCCGCCAGCTGGGTGGCCAGCTGGGTCATGTAGTCGCTGGAGCCCAGGTCGGTCATCTCGATCTTCACGTTCTCATGGGTCTTCATGTACCCGTCGGCCAGGGCGGTCCAGTAGGCGGTGGACTCCTTGTCCCAGATGGCCCAGTTCAGGGTGACGGGCTCGCCGCTGGGCTCATTGCCGCCGCCCTGCTGGGTCTGGGCGGGCTGGTCGGTGTTGGTGCTGGGGGGGGTGGTGCCCTCGCCGCCGGGGTTGCCGCCGCAGGCGGCCAGGCTGAGCGCCATCACCAGGGCCAGCGCCAGCGCAAGAATCTTGCCGAGCTTTTTCATGTTGGTTCCTCCTCATTTTCATTCCTGGCCGGTGCGCCCGCTGCGGCATTTGGGCGAATCAGCCATTTGCTGGCTCTATTGTAGCGGCCATATTTGTGAAATTGAATGGAAATTTTGAAGGAGGTTTTGCAAGTTTTCTCGCCCGGCCCGGTGGACCGGCCCTGAAACATATACTATTTCACAAAAACCTGTCATTTTTCTCAGGAGAGCCTCCGGCGTTTTTACCAGTGTGCGTCCAAAACCGCAGGTGGAATCCCACAATTTTACACAATTTGACCAGGGGCCGGGCGGGTGATGACGCGGTTCCTGCGTACGGGGCCGGGGCGCGGAAAAGCTGCCCGGCATACAGCCGGGCAGCTTTTCCGCGTCACAGTCGGGAAGGGGTCAGCGCAAGACCGCGCCGCAGTCCTTCTCCAGCGTTTCGAGAATCGACTTCACGTCCTCGTCCGCCTCCTCGCCGGTGAGGGAGCGGTCGTCCGCCCGGAGCACCAGGCTGAAGGCCACCGACTTTTTGCCCTCCCCCAGGTTCTTGCCCCGGTAGATGTCGAACAGGGATACCTCTTTGAGCAGGCCCCGGGCCCCGCGGCGGATGGCCGCCTCCAGGGCGCCCACGCTCACCGCTTCATCGCATACCACGGCGATGTCACGGGTGACGGCGGGGAACTTGGGCAGAGGGGCGTACTCCGGATCCGGCCCGCAGGCCATCATCAGCTCGTCAAAACTGAGCTCCGCACAGTACAGCTCGCCATCCACGCCGAAGTTGGCCGCCGCCTGGGGGTGGATCTGGCCGAACACGCCCACGATGTCGCTGCCGCTGTAGACGTAGGCGCAGCGGCCCGGGTGGTAGGAGGGGTCCTCGGCGCAGGGCTCGAAGCGGACGTCCTTCGCCCGGATGGCTTTGAGCACCGCCTCCACCGCCCCCTTCAGGGTGAAGAAATCCATGCCGTCGCCGTAGGCCCCCAGGGTGAGGATCTGGGCCTCCATGGCCAGCCCGTCGTCCTTGCCCATATCGTTCACCGCGTCCACCACGGCCTCGGTGAGGCCGGCCAGCCCCATGCCCTCCAGCTTGGCCTTGGAACCGGCCAGGGCGGGGTCGTTGGCGTCCATGGGCTCGGAGGGGGTCTTGGGCATATAGATCCGGCCCAGCTCGTACAGCCACGCGGACCTGTTCCGGTTGTTCCAGTTGCGGCCCAGCACCTCCAGCATGGAGGGCAGGGTGGAGGTGCGCATGATGGAGGTGTCCTCCCCCAGGGGGTTCAGGATTTTGAAGGACTTGCGGTGGAAATCGTCGGGCTTCCACAGGATCTTGTCGTAGGCCGCGGGGGAGATAAAGGAGTAGGTGATGATCTCGCTGTACCCGCAGGCGCGGCACACCTCGCCCAGCCTGTTCTCCACCTTCTGGGTGGGCGACCAGCCCCCCTGGGTGGTCTGCCCCCGCATGAGGGTGTTGGGGATGTTGTTGTAGCCGTGGAACCGGGCCACCTCCTCGGCCAGATCCGCCATGCGGCGCACGTCGCCCCGCCAGGAGGGCACGGTGACCACGTCGGGCTCCTCCTCCACCAGGAAGCCCAGCTTTTTCAAGATGGAGAGCATCTCCTCCCGTGACACATCGGTGCCCAGCAGGCCATTGATCTTATCCGGCTCCACAGGCAGCTCCACCGGACGCAAGACAAAATTGAGGATGTCGATACACCCGTCCACCACCTCGCCCGCGCCCAAGAGCTCCACCAGCTCGCAGGCCCGGTTCACGGCGGGCAGGGTGTTCATGGGGTCCAGGCCCTTCTCAAACTTGGCGGAGGCCTCGGTGCGCATACCCAGGGCCAGCGCCCCCTTGCGGATGCAGGTGCCGTCAAAGCAGGCGGACTCGAACACCACGTCGGCGGTGTCGGCCACGATCTCGGAGTTCAGGCCGCCCATGATGCCCGCCAGGCCCACCGCCCGGCCCTCGTCGGCGATGACCAGATGGTTGGCGCTCAGGGTATGCTCCTTGCCGTCCAGGGTGGTGAGCTTCTCGCCCTCAGCGGCGCGGCGGACGATGATCTTGCCGCCGTTGACGTAGCGGTAGTCGAAGGCGTGCATGGGCTGGCCGTACTCCAGCATGACGTAGTTGGTGATGTCCACGATGTTGTTGATGGGCCGCACCCCCATGGCCCGCAGGCGCTCCCGCATCCACTTGGGGGAGGGGGCGATCTTCACGTTGCGCACCATCCGGGCGGTATACCGGGGCACCAGGTCGGCGTCGGGGGTCTCCACGTCCAGCAGGTCGGTGAGGACGCCGTCGGCCCCGCCCTTTACCTCGGGGGTGTGGAGGGCCAGCGGCTTGTCAAAGGTGGCCGCCGCCTCCCGGGCCAGGCCGATGACGGACAGGCAGTCCGGGCGGTTGGGGGTGATCTCGAACTCCACCACATGGTCGTCCAGGCCGATGACGGGCTTGATGTCGTCGCCGGGCTTGCAGTCCTCGTGGAGAACGAAGATACCGTCGGGGATGCAGTGGGGAAACTCCCGCTGCTCGGCGCGCAGGTCGGCCAGGGTGCAGATCGTCCGGGTCTTGGTGTTGAAGGCCACCAGATCCATGGAGTGGAGGTTCTGGCATTCCGTCTCCACCGTGGTGCCAACGGGCTCCTCGCCCTCCTTCCACATCAGGCCGCAGGCCCAGCGGCCCGCCCCGGCGGAGGTGACGGCGCCAACCCCGGCGCACACCACCGGGCCGTAGACCTTGTCCCCCGGCTGGATGTCGGCAGGGATGGAGGGTTTGGCCGGGTCGATGGGGTGGTAGTCGCCTAAAATGGCGGCGGCGGTGATCACGGCGTAGGGGAAGTCCCGCTGGTCCAGGCCCAGCTCGTCCAGGCCGCACATCATGCCGTCGGACAGCACCCCCCGCAGCTTGCCCCGCTCAATGCGCTTGCCGCCGGGGAGGGTGGAGTTGTGGAGGGCCACCGGCACCAGATCCCCCACGTGGATGTTCCACGCCCCGGTGACGATCTGGAGGGGTTCGCCCCGGCCCACGTCCAGCCGGCACACCCACATATGGTCGGAGTCTGGGTGGCGCTCCATGGACAAAATTTTGCCCACCACTATGTTGGAGATTTCCGCCCCCAGATCGGTCGTGCCCTCCACCTTGGAGCCGGAGAGGGTCATGGCCTCGGCGAATTCCCGGTCGGGGATATCTATGGTTACAAACTCATTGAGCCATTTTCGGGATAGATTCATATATAAAACCCCTTTTATTATTTAAAGTTGTCACGCTGCGAAGCGGCCAGAACGCTCGGTCGCTTTCCTTGCGACTCGCTTCACAAACAGAAATGCTTCGCATTTCTTGGTTTGCAAAGCTCGCTCCAGTCCAAGCTCCCTCGCTGTCCGCTTCTCCGCGCTTCTGCCTCAAAACTGCTCCAGGAAGCGCACGTCGTTCTCAAAGATCAGCCGCAGGTCGGCGATCTTGAACCGCCGCATGGCGGTGCGCTCCAAACCCATGCCGAAGGCCCAGCCCGACCACTCATCGGGGTCGATGCCCGCCATCTCCAGCACGTGGGGGTGGATCATCCCCGCGCCCAAAAGCTCGATCCAGCCCTCCCCCTTACAGGTGGGGCAGCCCGCGCCGCCGCACTTGTGGCACTGCACGTCCATCTCGCAGGACGGCTCGGTGAAGGGGAAGTGGTGGGGGCGGAAGCGGGTGACGGTGCCTGCGCCAAACAGCTGCTCCGCCAGCAGATTCAGCGTGCCCTTCAAGTCCGCCATGGTCACGTTTTTGTCGATGACCATGCCCTCCACCTGATGGAACATGGGGGAGTGGGTGGCGTCCACCTCGTCCTTGCGGTACACCCGGCCAGGGGCGATGATCCGGATGGGCAGGGGCATGGAGTCCATGGCCCGCACCTGCATGGGGCTGGTCTGGGAGCGGAGCATCACCCGCTCGTCCGTGTCGAAATAGAAGGTGTCCGACCAGTCCCGGGAGGGGTGGCCCTCCTCGGCGTTGAGGCGGTCGAAGTTCAGCTCCGCCAGCTCGATCTCCGGGCCGTCCAGCACGGTGAAGCCCATGCCGATGAAGATCTCCTTGATCTCCTCCAGGGCGGCGTTCATGGGGTGGCGGCGGCCCAGCCGGACGCTCTTGCCCGGGATGGTCACGTCCACCGTCTCCGCCTTCAGCTTCAGCTCTAAGGCGGCCTCCTCCAGCTTGTGGGAGGCGGTCTCCAGGGCCCCCTCCACCGCGGCGCGCACCTCGTTGGCCAGCTGGCCCATGGCGGGGCGCTCCTCGGCGGACAGGCGGCCCATCTGCTTGAGCACCGCCGTCAGCTCGCCCTTTTTGCCCAGGTATTTCACCCGCAGCTCGTCCAGGGCGGCGGCGTCCTTGACCGAGTCGAAGGCCGCCAGGGCCTCGGCGCGGATTTTCGCTAACTGTTCTTTCATGGCATAGACTCCTTTGATTGGGATTGGGATAACAAAAAAGCCCTCCGCCCCCAAAGCTGGGACGAAAGGCAACCCTTCCGCGGTACCACCCGCATTCGCGCCTGCGCGCGCACTCAACGCCCCGTAACGGCGGGCACACCGTCCCCCTCTCGGGGGCCGCTCCCGGGCGAACAAGCGGCACGCACCGGGGCGGCTCTCAGCCGGTGACCGCCCCTCTCTTGGACTGCGCAAGCCCGCTATTTTCCCGTTCCTCACATTTCACTTGTTCTTTTATATCATATTAAAGGTTGAAATGCAAGAGGGAAAACGCCGATTTGTTGGGCTCTCCCCGCCTCCCAGCATAATAACAGTTGAAATACAGGGGGGAAACCCGTATAATAGGAAAAAACGCGGGGGAGGGACTGGGATGGGGCCGTTACAGCTGCTGGGCGGGCTGCTGCTGATTACAGCCGTGTGGCTGCTGTTCCTGGTGTTTGTGGGGTACGGCTTCGGCATCTCGGGGGCCCGCCGGTCGGGCTGGGCGGCCCCGGGGATGAAGATCCCCGGCTATGTGGAGCTGCGCTCCCCCCGGCTGGCCCGGCTGCTGGTGACCCGGTACGGCGGGTACCACAACAGGCTCTACACCAACTTCCGCCCGCTGTTCAACCGCTTTTACCTCAATCAACGGCCCAACTGCATCTCCCGCTTCGGGATTTTTGACTGGTGCGTCACCCTGCCCCTGACGGCGTGGTGGGCCTGGGAGATCACCCGGTTTTTCTGGATCGCCCCCCTGCTGGAGTGGGAGACCGGCAGCGGCGTGCCCGCCGCAGGGCTGACCCTGGGCCTTTACCGGGTGGTCATGGGGCTGATCGGCGCTTGGCACTACAGCGGCGCGGACTTCGGCCCCGTTCTGACCAAAGAGGAGCTGCGGACGGCCCTGAAACAGGAGGATTTGCCGTGAGTGAACCATATACTGGGCCCGGCCGGGCCGCCCGGACTGCGGATCCGAAGGATTTCCCCCTCCCCCGCCGCCCGAGGGACAGCCACAAGGGGGATTACGGGAAACTGTTCATCCTGGCCGGGAGCCGGGGCTACACCGGGGCGGCGGCGCTGTGCGCCAAAGCGGCGGTGCGCGCCGGGGCGGGGCTGGTGACGCTGGCCGTGCCGGAGGACGTGTACCCCATCCTGGCCGCCAAGTGCTACGACGAGGCGATGGTGTGGCCCCTCCCCGAGGACGACGGGGCCGTGCTGGACAAGGCCCAGGGCGCTTCCGCCGCCGTCATCGGCCCCGGCCTGGGCCAGGGGGCGCGGGTGGAGCGGCTTGTCCTGGCCCTGACGCGGGAGCTGCCCTGTCCGGTGATTCTGGACGCGGACGGTCTAAATATCATTTCCAGGCATATCAATGTATTGGACGAGCGGGCGGGGCACACCGTCCTCACCCCCCACGAGGGGGAGTTCGCCCGGCTGTCCGGCTGCCCGCTGCCCATCGCCGACCGGCTGGGGGCGGCCCGGGGGTTCGCCCTGGCCCACCGCTGCACCCTGGTGCTGAAGGGGCGCCGCACCGTCACCGCCTACCCCGGCGGGGACTGCGTGGTCAATCCCACCGGCAACCCCGGCATGGCCAGGGGGGGCAGCGGCGACGTGCTGGCGGGCCTGCTGGGCGCGCTGACGGCCCAGGGGCGGTACGGCCTGCCGGTACACGGGGCGGTATGGCTCCACGGCCGGGCGGGGGATCTGGCGGCGGAGGACAAGGGGGAGTACGGCATGACCCCCTCCGACCTGATCGAGCAAATACCATACGCAATGAAGGAGCTGGCTGAAAGGGGGTGACCCCGGCACCGGCGAAGCCGGGACGGCGCAGGTGCGCCGTACAAGCGTTTTCGCGAAGCGAAAACCTTGAAATCGCCGGAATTCATTTCCGGCGATTTGAGATAAATCCGGGGCCCCCATCGGGCTGGCCCGATGGGGATGAGTACGGCATGACCCCCTCCGATCTCATCGAGCAAATACCATACGCAATCAAAGAGCTGATGTAAACAAGGAGGACTTGGAAAGGTGCGCAGGATTTTGTCTTGTGTACTGATGATGACCCTGCTGCTGTGCTCCTGCAAGGCAGGCGGCGGGGAGAACCCCGAGGCGGCGGCGCTGGCCGTCCGGGACACGTACCAGAAGCTGGCGGGCTGGACCGCCGACGTGGATCTCACGGCGTCGGTGGGGGACAAGGTGTTTGACTTTACCCTGAAGGCCGACTGGCGGCGGGAGGGGGAGACGGTGCTCACCATCACCGCCCCGGAGCTGCTGGCGGGCATCACCGCCCGGATCGCCAAGGGGGAGACGGTGCTGGAGTACGACGGGGCGGGGCTGTCCCTGGGCCTGCTGGACGGCAGGGGGCTCACCGCCGTATCCGCCGTGCCTTGGATCATGGAGCAGATCGACAAGGGCTACATGGCCCGGTGCGTCTGGGCCGGGGAGGGCGGCGGGGTGCTGCAAATCACCTTCCGGGACCCGGAGGAAACGCCCGGCGGGGGGACGGAATACGTCCTGTCCTTCGACCGGGGGAGCCAGGCCCTGCTGTCGGCGGAGGTGAGCGTGGACGGGACGTCGGTGCTGACGGCCCAGTTCCGCAATTTTACAATGGAGTTGAACTCAAATGACACGGAAGACGGCGAGAACCTGGGCTGAGATCAGCCTGGGCAATCTGGAGCATAACTACCGGGCGCTGCGGGGCTGCGCCCCGGACAGCAAATTCCTGGCCACGGTGAAGGCCAACGCCTACGGCCACGGGGCCGTCCCGGTGGCCCGGTATCTGACGGAGGAGCTGGGCGCGGACTACCTGGCGGTGGCCTGCCTGGAAGAGGCGGCGGAGCTGCGGCAGGCGGGGATCATGGCCCCCGTCCTGATCCTGGGCTACACCCAGCCAGAGCTGGCAGGGGAGGCGGTGGCGCTGGACGTGACCCAGACGGTGTTTACGCCGGATCTGGCCCGGGCCCTGTCCGAGGCGGCGGGGGCCGCCGGGAAGCGGGCCAGGATCCACCTGAAGGTGGACACGGGCATGAGCCGACTGGGCGTGCTGGATCACCAGCCCGAGCGGGCGGCGGCGGAGATCGCCGGACTGTGCGCCCTGCCCCATCTGAAGCCGGAGGGGATCTTCACCCACTTCGCCAACGCCGACGGGGACGAGGACTACACCATGCTCCAGTTCACCCGGTTCCTGGACGTGCTGAAGGAGCTGGAAGAAACATATGGCCGCGCCTTTGAAATCCGCCATTGCGCCGCCAGCGCCGCTGTGTTAAACTATCCCTGTACCCACATGGACATGGTCCGCCCGGGCATCGCCCTGTACGGGCACTATCCGGATCCCTCCTGCGAGGGGCTGGACGGGCCGGGGCTGAAGCCCGTCATGTCGCTGTACAGCCGGGTGGCGGCGGTGCGGGACTTCCCGGCGGACACCCCGGTGGGCTACGGCTGCACCGCCCGGTTCGGCGAAGGCGGCGGGCGGACGGCGGTGCTGCCCATCGGGTACGCCGACGGGCTGCACCGGACGCTGTCCAACCAGGGCAGCGTGTGGCTGGACGGCCGGCCCCGGCCTGTCATGGGCCGGGTGTGCATGGATCTGTGCATGATCGGGCTGGACGAGGCCGCGAACGTCCACCCCGGCGACGTGGCGGAGATCTTCGGGGAGCGCCTGCCGGTGGAGGGGCAGGCGGAGCTGGCGGGCACCATCTCCTATGAGCTGCTGACCGCTGTGGCCCCCCGTGTGCCAAGAATCTATGCGGACGCATAGGATAGTCAGGGAGCCCGCCGGAGCGCCGGCGGCGAGCCGCGGCGGTTTTTCCCTGCCAGGACGGTATAAAAGCCGCCGCCCCGTGGGAGAATGATAGTACCCGGTCTACATAGCTGTAGCCGGGCACTATATCCGGCGGAGTGTGAGATCCTGTGGACAACAGCGTCAAACGCGGCGACATTTTTTATGCGGATTTGAGCCCGGTGGTGGGCAGCGAGCAGGGCGGCGTCCGCCCGGTGCTCATCGTCCAGAACGACACCGGCAACAAGCACAGCCCTACGGTGATCGCCGCGGCGATTACCTCGCAGACGGGCAAGGCCCGCCTGCCCACCCACATCACCCTGGCCTCCCACAGCTGCGGCCTGCCCAAGGATTCCGTGGTTCTGCTGGAGCAGATCCGCACCCTGGACAAGAAGCGCCTGCGGGAGCACATGGGCCGGGTGGACGACCAGGTGATGCGGCGTGTGGACAGCGCCATCGCCGTCAGCTTCGGGCTGAGCCCGGAGCGGTTGGTATAATTGACCCCTCCTCTGCGAAAGCACCCTAATGGGGCCCCCGCAAAAGCGCCTTTCAGCTTTTGTGGGGAGAGGAGGGGCAACGGAGCGCATGGAGCTTTCGGCGAAGCCGGAAGCGGAAGGAGCACAGTTTGCCCCGACGACGGACAAGCCTTGGAGGGATTACATATGAAAAAGTGGAAGATCGCCGCGTGCGCGGCCTGCGTCTGTTTCCTGCTGACGGTGGCCTACGCCGCCAACGCGGGCGGCGCCGGCGACCCCCTGGTCACCCTGAGCTACCTGAACACCACGTTCACCAAACAGGTGGAGGCCATGGTGGACCAGACGGTGGACGAGCGGAAGGCGGAGATGGAGCAGGCCCTGGCCAAGGTGCTGGAGCAGGGCGGCCCGGCGGGCAGCGGGAATGTGTTCACCGTGGTCACCCTCAGCCGCGGGCAGAAGCTGGTGGGGGACGTGGGGTGCGAGGTGATGCTGCGCATCGGCAGCGCCGTCTGCGGCACGGATGACAGCGTGGGCCTCATTGACACCACCTCCGGGGGGAACCTGGGGAACGGCGGCGCGCTGGCCACCAACCACCTGTATATGGTCACCATCAGCACCCGGTCGGTGACCGCCACGTCGGGCACGGTGAAGGTACTGGCCCGGGGGCCGTATACCATCCAGTGATTTTTGCCGATTCGACTAACTCCCCGCCCTGGAGGGAAGGCCGCTTCATAAATTTTTAACAATTTTTTCGCAAAATATCCATGGTTTTTCCATTGGAGCTGTGGTACACTATGGATGTCAGGAAAAGCGAGCCTGACGATCCAAAACCTCCCTGCTCTCATAACCGGGGCTGCTTCGGCGCAGGCCGGAGCCCCCCGGACTAAACGCCCCGAAGCCTGCACAGGCTCCGTTCGCCGCCCGCAAGGGCGGCTTTTTCATGCCCCGAGACGGCATTTTTCCCGGCAGCGGCCGGGAAAATGGCCCAGGCTCTTGCATTTTCCCCGGAAGTATGGTATAAATTTTTGCACTGCCCCATTACATAATTATAGATTACAGGAGTTGATTTGTCCAAATGGACCCAGATAGTATGCTGCTGCTGGCCGTACTGGTGCTGATGGTGGTGATGTCGGGGTATTTCTCCGCCACCGAGACGGCGTTTACCTCCCTCAACCGCATCCGCCTGAAAAGCCGCGCCGACAACGGCGACAAAAAGGCGGAAAAAACCCTGGCCCTGGCGGAGGACTACGACAGGCTGCTCTCCACCATCCTCATCGGCAACAACATCGTCAACAACGTGGCCGCCACCCTGTCCACCCTGCTGTTCATCAAGCTCATCGGGCAGGCAAACGGCCCGGCGGTGTCCACCATTGTGCTGACGGTGGTGGTGCTCATCTTCGGCGAGATCTCCCCCAAGAGCCTGGCCAAGGAGTCCCCGGAGGCCTTCGCCATGTTCTCCGCGCCGCTGCTGCGGCTGTTCATGGCGCTGCTCACCCCGCTGAACTTCCTGTTCGGCCAGTGGAAAAAGCTGCTGACCCTGCTGTTCCACCGGGAGCAGGAGGAGGGCATCACCGATGAGGAGCTGGTCACCATCGTGGCCGAGGCGGAGGACCAGGGCGGCCTGGACAAGGATGAGAGCCAGCTCATCCGCTCCGCCATCCGCTTCGACAACCTGGAGGCCGGGGACATCCTCACCCCCCGGGTGGACGTGGTGGCGGTGGAGGCGTCCTCCACCCTGGAAGAGGTGGCGTCGGTGTTTGCCGCCGAGGGCTACTCCCGCCTGCCCGTGTACCAGGAGAGCATCGACGATATTGTGGGGGTGCTCCACCAGAAGGACCTGTTTTCCGCCCGGTTCCACGGCCGCACCCAGCTGGAGCCCCTGGTTCGCCCGGTGCTGCACATCACCTCCGGCACCAAGATCGACGACCTGATGCGCCAGTTCCAGCGCACCAAGACCCAGATGGCGGTGGTGGTGGACGAGTACGGCGGCACCGAGGGTATCCTCACCATGGAGGACATTGTGGAGGAGCTGGTGGGCGAGATCTGGGACGAGCACGACGAGGTGGTGGAGGAATTCCGCAAGCAGCCCGACGGCAGCTACCTCATCGCCTGCTCCGCCGATCTGGACGACCTGTACGACCTGTTCCAAGTGACGGGGGAGTGCGACGCCGCCACCGTGTCCGGCTGGGTGCTGGAGCAGCTGGGCCGGGTGCCCGAGCCGGGCGACCGCTTCACCTGGGAGAACCTGGATGTCACCGTCACCCGGGCGGAGCACCACCGGGTGCTGGAAATCCGGGTGGTGGTCCTGCCGGAGCCGGAGGACGGCGGGGACGGCTGACCGCTCCATAGGAATATCTGGCGCGGCCGCCCGAACAACCGGGCGGCCGCTTATTTTTGGAAAGGGGGAACCGCCCGTGCGGATCGCCATCTACACCCTGGGCTGCAAGGTGAACCAGTACGAGACCCAGGCCATGGAGCGGGAGCTGCTCCGCCGGGGCCACGCCCTGGCGCCCTTCGATGGCCCGGCGGACGCCTATATTGTGAACACCTGCACCGTCACCGCCGTCAGCGACAAGAAGTGCCGCGGCCTCATCCGCCGGGCCCGGAAGAACGCCCCGGAGGCGGTGGTGGCGGTGTGCGGCTGCTACGCCCAGACCGCCCCGGAGGCGGTGTCCGCCCTGGGGGTGGACCTGGTGTCCGGCTCGGCGGGGCGGATGGACTTCCTGGACCGGCTGGAGGGGCTGCTGCGGCAGCGGACGGGCCAGGTGGTGGCGGTGGACGAGGCGCTCAAACGCCGGGACTTCGAGCGCCTCCCCGCGGGGGGGGTGTCGGGCCGCACCCGGGCCATGTTGAAGGTGGAGGACGGCTGCGCCAATTTCTGCTCCTACTGCGTCATCCCCTACGCCCGGGGACCGGTGCGCTCCCTGCCCCTAAACGAGGCGGCGGAGGAGGCCCGGCGGCTGGCCGGGGAGGGCTACCGGGAGATCGTGCTCACCGGCATCGAGATCTCCTCCTGGGGCCGGGACCTGCGGACGGGAGAGGCCCTCATCGACCTTGTCGAGGCGGTGTGCGCCGCCGCGCCCCGGTGCCGGATCCGGCTGGGCTCCCTGGAACCCCGGACCATTACGGAGGACTTCTGCACCCGGGCGGCCCGGCTGCCCAACCTGTGCCCCCACTTCCACCTGTCCATGCAGAGCGGCTGCGATGCCACCCTGAAGCGGATGAACCGGAAGTATGACACCGCCCGGTTTGAGCAGAGCGTGGGGCTGCTGCGCAGGCACTTCCGGGAGCCCGCCGTCACCACCGACCTGATCGTGGGCTTCCCCGGGGAGACGGAGGAAGAATTTTCCCGCTCCCTGGAATTTATCCGGCGCATGGCCTTTGCCGCCATGCACATCTTCCCCTACTCCCGCCGCCCCGACACCCCGGCGGCGTCCATGCCGGATCAGCTGCCCAACGCCGTCAAGGAGGCCCGGGCCAAAGAGGCGGCGGAGCTGGCCGCCCAGATGGAGCGGCGCTACCTGGGGCAGTGGAAGCGGGTGGAGGTTTTGTTCGAGGAAGAGAAGGACGGCCTGTGGTGGGGCCACACCACCCGCTACTGCCGGGTGGGGGTCAAGAGCATGGAGCCCCTCCACAACCAGCTGCGGCAGGTGGCGGTCACCGGGGTGGAGGGCTCCGCCCTGCTGGGCGAGCTTGCGCCGGACGGGGAATCATGATATAGTAGAGCCGTTAAACACGCGCACCTGTGCCGATAGACGAGAAAGAAGGTGGGGCCTATGCCCGTGACGCTCACGGTGAACGTACCGGAGGGGGCCGCGGAGGACCTGTGGGACAGCGTCCGCAATATCACCGCCAACAGCATATTCAGCGCCGTGCTGGTGGCGGCGGTCTGCCTGGTGGTCATGAAGGTGCTGCTCAAGGTGCTGGACCGGGCGCTGGGCCGCTCCAAGCTGGACCCCTCCCTGCAAAAGCTGCTGCGGGGCGCCCTCAAGGCGGGGCTGTGGTTTGTCACCGCCATCATCGTGCTGGGCTGCCTGAATATTGAGGTCACCTCCCTGGTGGCGGTGCTGTCGGTGGTGGGGCTGGCCTTCTCGCTGGCGCTGCAAAACTTCCTGTCCAACGCGGCGGGGGGGATGCAGCTGCTGGCCTCCCGCCCCTTTTCGGTGGGGGACTTTGTGGAGGCCGGCGGATGCTCGGGCACGGTGGAGGAGATGGGGATGTTCTACACCAAGCTCACCACCCCGGACAACAAGCTGGTGCAGCTGCCCAACAGCACCGTGGTGGCCGGCAACATCATCAACTTCTCCCACCAGCCCACCCGCCGGGTGGAGCTGAAGGTGACCGCCTCCTACGACGCGCCGCCGGACAGGGTGAAGGCGGCCCTGGCCCGGGTGGTGGGGGGCCACCCCCTGGTGCTGGCCGACCCGGAGCCCATGATCAAGGTGGAGGGCTACCGGGACAGCGCCATCGAGTACGTGGTGCGGGCGTGGTGCGCCAACGCCGACTACTGGACGGTGTACTACGACCTGCTGGAGGGCTTCAAGCCCGCCTTTGACGACGCCGGCATCGAGATGACCTACCCGCATCTGAATGTGCATATGGCGGGCGGCCCGGAGAGGGGGGCGCGCCCATGACCGCCGCCGCCCTCTCCGTCCAGCTGATGCTGATGGCCGCCGTGGGGGTGTTTGCCTGGCGGACCGGGATTGTCTCCGGCGACTTTGACAAGCAGCTCACCTCCTTCCTCATGAAGATCGCCCTGCCCTGCATGATCGTGCGCTCCATGTCCGGCACCTTTTCCTGGGAGGAGCTGAAAACCTGCGGGCAGCTCGTGGTGCTGGCCCTGGCCCTGTGGGCGCTCACCTTCGCCCTGGGGCAGGCGGCCTACCACCTCATGGGGAAGACGGCCTCCGCCCGGATCATGCGCTTCGGGATGATGTACACCAACTTCACCTTTGTGGGCATACCCGTGATGGAGGCGCTGTACGGCGACCTGGGGGTGTTCCGCTTCGTGGTGTTCCTGGTGCCCTACCGGATGATCTACTACAGCTCCGCCGGGCCGCTGCTCTCCCCGCCGGGGGTGGAGCGGCAGAAGCGGAGCTGGCCGGAGCGCCTGAAGGGCTGGTTCTCCCCGCCGGTGGCGGCGGTGTTTGTGGGGCTTGTGCTGTACATCACCCAGCTGCCCCTGCCCGCGCCGGTGTCCGGGGTCATCAATTCCCTGGGCTCCTGCGCCTCCCCGCTGGGGATGGTGCTGTGCGGCGTCTCCCTGGGCAAGTACGAGTTCAGGCGGCTGCTCCGCCCCCGGTATTTCGGCGCGCCGCTGGTGCGGGTGCTGGCGATGCCCGCCCTGGTGCTGGGCCTGTCGCTGGCCCTGGGGCTGGACCCGGAGCTGACCCAGGTGGCGGTGGTCTTCTCCGCCCTGCCGGTCCCCTCCCTGCTGGCGGCGTTTACCATCCAGTACGACCCCAGCCAGGACAGCCAGTTCGAGGCCGCCGCCGCCGTGCTGCTGTCCACCGTGCTGTCCGCCGTCACCATCCCCCTGTGGGCGGCGGTGCTGGGGACGCTGGCATAAGGGCGGCCCTCGGAGGAAAAGCCACTTGACGCGGCCCGTTAATCATAGTAGAATGGTTGGGAATCCATACGAAGGAAGGCAGGGAACGGATATGATTGCAACGATTGACCCGGCTGTTGTGCCGGTGGGATGCTTTGACGGCGATTTGGACCTGTTTGAAAGCCAGTACGCCGTCCCCGGCGGGGTGAGCTACAACTCCTACGTCATTCTGGACGAGAAGACGGCGGTGCTGGACGCGGTGGACCCGCGCAGGGTGGACGAGTGGCTGGCCAACGTGGAGCGGGCGCTGGCGGGCCGGACGCCGGACTACCTGGTGGTCCACCACATGGAGCCCGACCACGCCGGCGGCGCGGCGGCCCTGGCGGACAAGTACCCCGGCATGACCATCGTGGGCAACGCCAAGACCTTCCCCATGCTGGCCGCCTTCACCGGGCGGGACTTTTCCGCCCGCGCCCTCACCGTGAAGGAGGGGGACACCCTGGAGCTGGGCGCCCATGCGCTCACCTTTTACATGGCGCCCATGGTCCACTGGCCGGAGGTCATGGTGTCCTTCGAGCGGGCCGGCGGCATCCTGTTCTCCGCCGACGGCTTCGGCCGCTTCGGCGCGGCGGACCCCGACCTCCCCTGGGTGGACGAGGCCCGGCGGTACTACCTGAATATCGTGGGCAAGTACGGCGTCCAGGTGCAGGCCCTGCTGAAAAAGGCGGCGGGGCTGGACATCCGGGCGGTATGCCCCCTCCACGGCCCGGTGCTGACGGGGGAGGCGCTGGCCCTGGCCCTGGAGAAATACGACCTGTGGAGCCGCTACGTCCCGGAGGACCGGGGGGTGCTGGTGGCCTACGCGTCCATCCACGGCAATACCGCCCGGGCGGCGCTGGAGCTGGCCGAGATGCTCCGGGCCGAGGGGGCGGCGGTGGAGACGGTGGACCTCACCCGCCGGGACTGGGCGGAGGCGGTGGCCGGGGCCTTCCGGTACAGCGGCCTGGTGCTGGCGGCGTCCAGCTATGACGCGGGGGTGTTCCCGCCCATGGCCCAGTTCCTGGCGCGGCTGAAGTCCAAGGGCTTCCGGGACCGGACGGTGGGCCTGATAGAGAACGGCTCCTGGGGCCCCTCGGCGCTGAAGACCATGCTGGCCGAGCTGGAGGCCATGAAGGGCCTCACCCTGCTGGAGCCGAACATCACCATCCGCTCCGCCGCCACGGAGGAAAACCGGGCGCAGATGCGGGAGCTGGCCAAGGCCATGGCCCAGGCCGTCTGAGCAAAAAAGGAAACGCCCGGAAGCAATGCTTCCGGGCGTTTTTTGCCGCGGGCCCCGCCGGGGTCACTGCTCGCATTTCCAGTAAAATACGCTGTAGGGGGGCAGCTCGCTGCCGCCGCCGAAGTCGTGGGTCTCCCCGGTGAGCAGATCCACCGCCCGGCCGCAGCCCGCGTCGAAGTGGGCCCAGTAGGGCTGGCTGTCCGCGTTCACCGCCACCAGCACCCGCTCGCCGTCGGTGCGGCGCTGGAAAACGGCCTGCTTGTTGGTAAGCACCACGTCCTGAAAGTCGCCGAAGCACAGGGCCTCGCTCTCCTTATGGGCCTTTGCCATGGCGGCGATGGTATCGGTGAGCCCGTTCCACTCCGGCTTGTCAAAGCAGGGCCGCAGGGCGTCGTCCCCCTGGGCTTTGTCCCCCTTCGCCCCCCACTCGCTGCCGTAGTACAGGCAGGGGATGCCGGGCATCCCGAACAGCACCCCGTACAGCAGGGGCAGGTGTTCGGGGTTTTGCAGGATGGAGGCCACCCGGGTGACGTCGTGGTTGTCGGCGAAGCACAGCAGGTGCTTGCCCTTGTACAGCGTCCAGTTTTCCGGGCCGAACTGCCGCTTCAGGGAGTGGACGATCTCGAACAGGTTCATGGAGTTGAAGCTGGAGTACAGCCCCTTGTAGCACTCGTAGTTGGTGCAGGAGTGGAGCATCTCGTCGTTGACCCACTGGTTGTAGTCCCCGTGGAGGGTCTCCCCCAGCAGGAAAAACTCCGGCTTCAGCTCATTGCAGAAGGCCCGCAGCCGGCGCAGGAAATCCTTGTCCAGGCAGTAGGCCACGTCCAGCCGCAGCCCGTCGATGCCGAACTCGTCCACCCAGAACTTCACGGTGTCCAGCAGGTAGTCCGCCACGGCGGGGTTGCGCAGGTTGAGCTTCACCAGCTCGAAATGGCCCTCCCAACCCTCGTACCAGAAGCCGTCGTTATAGTTGGAGTTGCCGTCGAAGCTGATGTGGAACCAGTCCTTATAGGGGGAGTCCCACTTCTTCTCCTGCACATCCCGGAAGGCCCAGAAGCCCCGGCCCACGTGGTTGAACACCCCGTCCAGCACCACCTTGATCCCGTGGTCATGGAGGGTGCGGCACACCTGGGCAAATTCCTCGTTGGTGCCCAGGCGGCAGTCGATTTTGCGGTAGTCCCGGGTGTCGTAGCCGTGGCGGTCGCTCTCAAAAATGGGGGAGAGGTATACCGCGTCCGCGCCCAGCTTCTGAATATGGCCCGCCCAATCGCCGATTTTGCCGATGCGGCTGGCCTGTATGCCGTCATTTTCCCGCGGGGCCCCGCAAAAGCCCAGGGGATAAATCTGATAAAATACGCTGTGCTCCGCCCACATGGACGTCACTTCCTTTCTCTGACGATGCTGCTGTCCCACCGCTTTGGGGAACCTGTGTAGTATAACAGAAGACGCCCCAAAAAGCAAGCCGGCCCCTTTTGACACCCTGCGGCGTCAGTGAAGGGAGCGGGAAGGGGCTTGACAAAGCCGCGTTCGGGGGGTATGATATAGTGCCAGATGAAACAGTTGCAAATGAAACGAACAGGGAGGCAATACCCCAATGGCACAGACAGAGAAAGCGCGGCAGCAGCAGCGGGAGGACATGATGCTCAAGGGCTCGCTGCCCAAGGTGATCACCAAGATGGCCCTGCCCTCCATCATCTCCTTTCTGATCACATCCATCTACAATCTGGCGGACACCTACTTCGTCAGCGACCTGGGGGAGAGCGCCCAGGCGGCCATCAGCGTCAACGCGTCTCTGGACCAGATTATCATGATGGCCGGGTCCATGCTGGCGGTGGGCGCGGCCAGCTATATCTCCCGCCTGCTGGGGGCCAGGGAGAAGGAAAAGGCCGACCGGGTGCTGTCCACGGCCTTTTTTGTGGCCATGATCTTCGGCGGGGTGGTCACCCTGCTGGGCGTGAGCTTCCTGCACCCCATGGTGCGCCTGCTGGGCGCCACCGACACCTGCGAGCAGTTCGCCGTGGAGTACGCCACCTATGTGCTGCTGGTGGCCCCCTTCATGGCGGCCAACTTTGTGATGAACCAGTGCCTGCGGGCGGAGGGCAGCGCCCTGCGCTCCATGATCGGCATGGGCTTCGGCGGCGTGCTGAACTGCTTCCTGGACCCCATCTTTATCTTCAACTTTGACATGGGGGTGGCGGGCGCGTCCCTGGCCACCGCCATCTCCAAGATGGTGAGCTTTGCCATCCTGGTGTTCCCCTACCTCACCCGGCGCAGCGTGCTGCGCCTGTCCGTCCGCTGCTTCCGGCCCAGCCGGGACATCCTCACCCAGGTCTTTACCGTGGGCTCCTCGTCCATGTTCCGCTCCGGGCTGGCGGTGGTGTCGGCCATCGTGCTCAACAACATCGCCGGGGGGATCTCCGACGCGGTGCTGGCCGGGGTGGGCGTGTCCACCAAGGTGATGATGTTCCCCTTCGGCGTGATCCTGGGCTTCGGCACCGGGTTCCAGCCGGTGGCGGGCTTCAACTGGGGGGCGAAGCAGTATGACCGTGTGAAGGAGAGCTACCGCTTTGCCTCCCGGGCCGCCATCGCCGGGGCGCTGGTGATGGGCCTGACGCTGGCGGCGCTGGCCGACCCCCTGATCGGCGTGTTCGCCAAGTCCGACCAGTCCGCCGAGATGCTGGCGGTGGGGGCGCTGTGCATCCGCCTGCAATGCCTGGTGCTGCCCATACACGGCTGGGTGGCGGTGGTCAATATGTTCTGCGCGGGGCTGGGCAACGCCCGGGGGGCGCTGCTGCTGTCCACCTCCCGGCAGGGCACCTGCTTCCTGCCCATTGTCTACCCCATGGCCTGGGCCTGGGGGGCCAACGGCGTAGCCGCCGTCCAGGCGGTGGCGGACGTGCTCACCCTGTTTCTGGCGGTGCCCCTGATCCGCCGGGTGAAGCGGAGGATCCAGGAGGCGGCGGACGCCCAGGCCGCGGAACTGTCCGCCGCCCCGGGGGGTGAGCCGGCATGACCGACCCGGTCCTGTCCAGCCTGCTGCGGATCAACCGGCAGCGGATGCGGATGCTCCGGCGGGGGACGCTGGCCCCCAGCCAGTACGTGGGGGCCATGCACCTAATCATCCTGTACATCGGCCGCCATCCGGGGGGCAGCCAGGAGGACGTGGTGGGCTTCTATGCCCTGGACAAGGCCAGCGTGGCCCGTTCGGCCCGGCGGCTGGAGGAGATGGGGCACCTGCGCCGGGAGCAGGACCCGGAAAACCGCAGGCAGTACCGGCTGTTCCTCACCCGGGAGGGGGAGGAAATGCTGGCGGTGCTGGAGGGCGCCCACGAGAAGTTCCAGCGGCAGCTGTCCCAGGGGATCGGCGCGGAGGACTGGGCGCTGCTGGCGGGGCTGCTCAGACGGCTGGAGGAAAATGTGTGCCGCGACCCGTCGGGGGGCGGCGAGGGCTGAAGAAAAAGCGCCCCGCGTGTTCACACGCGGGGCGCCCCTTTGGCTGCGGATAGGGGCCGCCTTTACAGGTTGGCCTTGAGCTTCTCGATCATCCCGGCGTATTCCTCCGGGGTGAGGGTGGTCTTGCCGGGGTTCATTTCAAATACGCCGCCCTCCGGCGGCTGTCATCCATGACTCCAGCATACAGGAAGCGGCCGCCGCCGTCAAGGGGGCGAGGGCTGTTTTTTGGGGGCGGGGCGGGAAAGTACCGCTTGCTTTTTGGGGCGATATCCTTTATAGTTGACGCACAGGCCGCTTTGCGGCCTCGCGTCAGACTTCATAGTCAGCCCACGGGCTGACCATATCATCATACAGCTCAGGGAGACGCCGGGGAAAACCCGGGCCGGCGTCCCTGACAGGACAGGAAACCGACAACAGCAGGGACGCGCCGCCCCCCGGCGGCCCGCCCCGGACGGAGGAAGCTATGGCAGCCCGCATTCAAAGCATGACCGAGGGACGGCCCGGACGGCTGATCCTCACCTTTGCCCTGCCGCTGATGGTGGGCAATGTGTTCCAGCAGCTCTACACCGTGGTGGACACCATGGTGGTGGGCAAATACCTGGGCGTGGGCGCGCTGGCCGCCCTGGGCGCCGCCGACTGGATCAACTGGATGATGCTGGGCATTGTGCAGGGCTTCACCCAGGGCTTTGCCATCCTCATGTCCAGGGAGTTCGGCGCGGGCCGGTACGACCGGCTCCGGGACGTGGTGGGGAATTCCGCCGTCCTGTCCGCCCTGTTCGCGGCGGCGCTGGTGGTGGGCAGCCAGGCGGCGGTGCGGCCCGTGCTGCTGCTGATGCAGACGCCCGCCGACATCCTGCCCGACACGCTGCTCTACCTGCGCATCATGTTTTTCGGCGTCCCCGTTGTGACGGCCTATAACCTGCTGGCCAGCGTCCTGCGCTCCCTGGGGGACGGGAAAACGCCGTTACAGGCCATGGCGGTGGCCTCCGTCACCAACGTGGCGCTGGACCTGCTGTTTGTCATGGTGTTCCACTGGGGCATCGCCGGGGCCGCCGCCGCCACCCTGATCGCCCAGGGGGTGTCCGGCCTGTTCTGCCTGTACCACGTGGGCCGGCTGGAGCTGCTGCGGCTGAAGCGAGAAAACCTGCGGCTCCGGCGGGACACAGCCCCCAGGCTGCTGGGGCTGGGCTTCCCCATGGCCCTCCAGAACTGCATGATCGGCATCGGCGGCATGATCGTCCAGTTTGTGGTGAACCGCTGCGGCGTGGTGTTTATCGCGGGCTTTACCGCCACCAATAAGCTGTACGGCGTGTTGGAGATCGCGGCCACCTCCTACGGCTACGCCATGATTACCTTTGTGGGGCAGAACCTGGGCGCGGGGGAACACCGCCGCATCCGCCAGGGGGTGCGGGTGGGGACGGCCATTGCCGCCGCCACCTCGGTGGTGATCGCCGCCGTCATGCTGCTGTGCGGCCGGGGCATTGTGGGCTGGTTTATCTCAGGCACGCCCCAGGAGGTGGAACAGGCCACCCAGGTCGCCTACTTCTATCTGGCCATTATGAGCGTGTGTCTGCCGGTGCTGTACCTGCTCCATGTGCTGCGCGCTGCCGTCCAGGGCCTGGGGAATACCCGCCTGCCCATGGCCTCCGGCGTGGTGGAGTTTTTGATGCGCACCGGGGCCGCCCTGTACCTGCCCCTCACCATGGGGGAGACGGGCATCTTCCTGGCCGAGCCCGCCGCCTGGCTGGGGGCGGATGCGGTGCTGCTGGCCAGCTACTTCGCGGTGTCGCGGAAGCTGCTCCGGGAAGACGGGGGGGCCGGATGACGGGCGGAACCGCCGGGATGCGGCGGAAAAGGCGCGGGGCTGCCCGGTGGGGCGGCTCCCGCGCCTTTGCTGTGTCTGGTCAGCCCTTCTGTTTGGCAAAAAAGGCGTCGATTTTCTGCTTGATTTCCTCCGGCTTTAAGTACTTCAGCAGATAGCCCGCGGGCTTCAGGGTCATCACCTTGCGCACGCTGTCCGGGTCGCTGCGGCCGGTGAGGAAGATGACCGGGACGTCGGCGAACTCCGGCGCGGAGCGCAGCATTTCCAGCGTCTGCCGCCCGTCGCACACCGGCATCTCATAGTCCAGCAGCACCAGGTCGGGCCGGTTCAGGGTGATGGTGCGGATGGCCGCAATGCCCGACTCCGCCAGCGCCACCTCGTAGTCCGGCTCCAGGAGCTGCTTCATCCCCTGGCGGATGGTCATGGAGTCGTCCACCACCAGGATCTTGGACCGCGGGGCGGCGTCGTTCTGCTCTTCCCGTTTCATCAGGTACTGTTCCACCTCGGCCATGGCGTTGTCCGCCTCAATGGGGGTGGTGTCCACGTGTTCTTCCAGCAGATGGGGCGCGATCACGGAGAAGGCGAAGTACCCCGCGCCCCCCGTGCTGAACAGCAGGCTGACCTGGAGGGGTTCCCGCTGGAAGATGGCCTGGAGCTGCTCGTAGGACAGCAGGTTTTCCTCCTTCAGGTCATAGCCGTCCATGGCCGGAATCTGTTCGGTGACGCGCTGCGCAAACTGACGGGCCGTATAGCGTGTGGCGTGCATGAGCATGGTGTCCAGCTTGTTGGTCTGGATGCCGATCACCTTGCCCACCGTATTGATAAGCAGCTTTTCCTCAAAGGCCAAGATGATCTGCTGCTGTTTTTCCTCCCCCGGCATACCGTAGACCAGCCGGTAGTACACACCTGTGCCAAATTTTTCCCCGTGGTAGGCGTTGCTGACCATCTGGGACTCCAGGTGGAACATATCGAACACCAGCTGGGCGACGACCTTTTCGATGGCAGCCAGCTCCTCCCCCGGCAGCAGCTTTGCCCAGCGCCGGGCCCGCTTGCCGGTGATGGCCTGGTCCTCCGTCAGCGTGTGCCCCACCAGCCATCCGGCGCATACGCCCAGGAAGTGCTCCATGGCCTCGACGGAGTAGTCCGTGCGCTCCATCTCCTCCTCCAGGGCGGGGAGGGTGTACTCCTGGAACCCCCGGTGGATCCGTTCGTGCTGCTCCAGATCCTCATAGCCGATGGACTCCATATAGGCTTCCTCGTCGGCAAAATGCTTGAGGGCGTGTCCTTTAAAATACTTGATGCCCTCCTGGCACACAAACTGGCTGTCCTTTTCCTCCTCCTGGAAGCGGAGCAACTTATTGATGATTTTGAACAGCCGCTGGTGCTCCTGATCGATCAGCTCAACGCCGATGTTGAACTCATCCTGCCATTCAAACCGGGTGTCCATACCAAATCCTCCTCTGCCGCGGGCCGTCCTGCGGCTGTTTTAATGAAAGCCCCCGACCGGGGGGAGCCTGGGCGGCGGGCGACTGCGCCTGGTCCGGGCAAATCCTATACGCCCATTATACAGCATGGCATGGCGGCAATGCAATCTCAATCCTGAGAAATCCGGGCAAGAAAATGGGCGGAAGACAGGGGCGGCCGACGCCGCCCCTGCCAGGGTCAACCGCCGCCAGCGGGGCCCAGGCCGGGGCGGCGCTGGCTTCCAAAGGGGGCGGTTACTTCTTTTGCGGCGCGTCGGCGATCACGGGCCGGGCCCCCTCCGCCCGCTCGATCCAGTCCAGCAGGCGCCGGCGCAGCCCCGCCTTTACCTCCGCGTAGGCGGGGTCGTCCGCCCGGTTGTCCAGCTGGAAGGGGTCCCGCTTCAAATCATAGAGGAAGTCGTCGGCATAGGCCTGGGCCGCCGGGACCTGGAAGCCGTTGACGCCGGGGGCGTAGACGGAATAGAGGTAGTCCGGTGTGCGCAGGCACCGGCCCACCCGGCTCTCCGAGATCTGGGCAAATACCTCGTTGGGCCTGTGGGGGTCCCTGTTCTCCACCACGTCCAGCAGGTTTTCCCCGATCATGGCGTCCCCCACGTCCACCCCGGCCAGGGCCAGGATGGTCTTGGGCAGGCTGGCGGTGCTCACCAGCTCGGACACCGTTTTCCCGCCCCGGAAGGGCCCGCCGGCGATGACCAGCGGCACGTGGAGGGCGGCGTCATGGCAGGTGCGCTTGTAGTCGTCCCCGCCGTTGAGGTGGGCGTCCCGGTTGCGGGTCTTGAAGTGGGAGCCGTGGTCGGAGGAAAAGAGGATCACCGTGTCCTCATACAGCCCCTCCTCCTTCAGCCGGGCCACCAGGCGGCCCAGGTTCCAATCCAGGCTGGCGCACTGGCCCAGGTAGTCGGGGTATTCCTCCAACCCGTTGCCCCCGGGGGCCTTCAGATCCTCCGGCAGGACAAAATCTTTGAACCGCTCTTTGGAGCCCTCCGGCCCCTCGTAGTGCCCCCGGTCGTTCTGGTGGTGGGGTTCGATCTGGGAGATGGTCATGAAGAAGGGCCTCTTCCCGTCATAGGCGTCGAAAAATTCCAGCGCCATGTCGGTGATGCAGTCCGCCCGGTAGCCCTTGAAGTCCACCCGGTTGTTGTCCTCGTCAAAGACGAAGCCGTCGTAGCCGTGGGAGGTGAACTCCAGCACGTCGGCGGCCCGCCAGTAGCCGGTGTACCCGCCCCGCAGCTCCCGGGGGATGGGGGTGACCGTGTGGTCCACCAGGGAGAAGGGCTTGTCCGGCGTGCCCTGGCTGGCCAGGTGCCACTTGCCGATATAGGCCGTTTCGTATCCTGCCTGCTCCATCAGGCCGCCCAGCGTCGGGACGCCGGCGGGGAGCATGATGTCGTTGCGGAAGCAGCCGATGTCGGTGGGCCACCTGCCGGTCTGGAACAGGGCCCGGCAGGGGCCGCACACCGGCTGGGGGGAGAAGGCGTTGTCGAACTTCACGCCCTCCCCGGCCAGGCGGTCCAGGTTGGGGGTGACGTCCAGGGGCTGGCCGAAGCAGCCGCAGGTATCCCAGCGCTGCTGGTCGGTAAAGTAGAAGACGATGTTACAGGGCATGGGGTTGCGCTCCTTTCAGCGGCGGCATGGCGGGAAAAGGCCCGGCCAGGCGGTGGGTTGAGGTTGTGGGTACAGGTTCTCAGGCGTGGTAGCAGCCCCCGCCGATGAATTCCCGCATCAGGGAGGTTTTGGGGATGTTGTCCGCCGGGATGGGGAGGAAGTAGTTCAGGAACTTCAGCAGCCGCTTGGCCTCGATGTACTCCTCGCTGTCCCGGGGGACGCCGAACAGCAGGGGCTGCACATAGGGCTTCAGCAGGGAGGTTTCGTAAATCAGGGCGGAGTTGAACACCGTGTCCGCGCTGTCCTGGAAGGGGAAGATGTTCTGCTCCTCCCCCCGGCGGACGGAGGGCCACATTTTGATGGTGGCCTGGGCGCTGTAGCCCCGGGTGCGGGCGTCCCGCTCGATCCGCCGCAGCAGGCGGGCGTCGGTGGTGGGGATGCGGTTGTGGTCGTCGATGTTCAGCGTGGTCAAGCAGCTGATATAGATCCGGTGCTTGCTCTCCGCAGGCAGGGAGTGGGTGAACTTGTCGTTCAGACAGTGGATGCCCTCGATGACCAGCACGTCCCCCTCGCCGAGGGTCAGGTAATTCCCGCTGTATTCCCGGGCGCCCCGCTTGAAGTTGAAGGTGGGCAGCTCCACCGTCTCGCCGTGGAGGAGCCGCACCATGTCGGTGTTGAACTGCTCCACGTCCATGGCGCCCAGGCCCTCAAAGTCATAATTGCCGTTTTCGTCCCTGGGGGTATCCTCCCGGTTTTTGAAGTAGTTGTCCGTGGCGATGGCGTGGGGGCGCAGGCCGCAGGCCCGCAGCTGGGTGGACAGCCGGTGGGAGAAGGTGGTCTTGCCGGAGGAGGACGGCCCGGCGATCATGATGAAGCGGACCCCCTTCCGGGCGGCGATCTCGGCGGCGATGTCGCCGATCTTTTTCTCCATCATGGCCTCGTGGGCCAGGATGAGGGAGGTGGCGCTGCCCTGGGCGATGGCCATATTCAGGTCGGCCACGTGGGAGGCGTGCAGCGCCCCGGCGCTCAGGGTGGACTCATGCAGCGCCCGAAATACCTTCATAGAGGGCTGGAACTCACCCAGGCGGCCGGGGTCCTTCAGGGTGGGCAGGCGCAGGATGAAGCCGTCCTCGAACAGCTCCAGGGCGAAACAGCGGATATAGCCGGTGTCCGGCGCCATATAGCCGTAGAAATAGTCCACAAAGCCGTCCAGGGAGTAGACGTTGACGTGGGAGTTGACCCGGAAGCTGAGCAGGTCGGCCTTGTGGAACAGCCGCTCCCGGCGGAACAGGTCCATGGCGTCGTCGGTGTTGATGGACCGCTTTTCGATGGGCAGCGCCTGGTCGGAAAGCTCCCGCATCCGCGCCTCCACCCGGTCCAGCAGGGGCTGGTCCAGGACGAAGTTCCCCTGGGCCTTGATGAAAAGGGAGCGGCTGAGAGAGTATTCCACGCTGATGCGGTCAATATTCTCTTTGCCCGCCACATCGTAAAAGGCCTTCAGCAGGAGAAAAACCGCGCTGCGCTCATAGGTCTGGATGCCGGGGACATCCTGTGCGGTGACCATCTTCAGCGAGCAGTCCCGGTCCAGCAGCTTGTGCAGCTCACACAGCTTCCCGTCCCGGTTGACCAGCAGGATGTCGTAGGGGAACAGGTGCTGGAAATCCGCCGCGATGGCGCGGTAGGGCGTCCCATAGGGATAGGAGTACGCCTTGCCGTCCACTGTGACATTTACCATTCTCTCCTTGTTCATGGGAGGGCCTCCTTTATGTATGATGATCCCGTCAGGGTGGCGGGCCGCCGGGCGCCCCATCTGTCCGGCCGCAGAGGGCATCGTCCGCGTTTTCAGATGCTCTGGTTCTATCATACGACATTTTTCGGGGAAATACAAGGGAAACAGATTGTGGATGCAAAGCTGCGCCGGGGACCGGCAGGGCGCCGGCCCCGGGGTAAGGGGACGCCCCGCCCGGCAGGCCGGGCGGGGCGGAGGCGAAGGACGGAACGGTGGGAAATTTGCGCACGGCCCCTCCCCGCGATCCGGGGAGGGGCCGTGAGGCGTATGGGGGCTTGGCGCGTCACTTCGCGATGTTCTCGCGGAAGCGCATCAGGATGGCGGCGGCCTGGGCGCGGGTGGCGGAGCCCAGGGGGTTGAGCAGCACCGCGCTGCCTTTGGCCTCGCCGTTGATGAGCTTGGCGTGGTTGGCCCAGGACAGGGCGTCCACGGCGTAGGCGTTCACCTGGGCCGCGTCGGGGAACAGGGCGGACAGGTTCGCCCGGCCGCTGACGTCGTACCCTTTGTATTTGGCGTAATTGTAGAGGATGGCCGCCATCTGCTCCCGGGTGATGGGGTCCTCCGGCCGGAACTGGCCGTTGGGGAAGCCCCTGACAATGAGGTTGGAGGTGGCCCAGCGGATGGCCTCGGTGTACCAGACGCCCTGGGCCACATCGGGGAAGGGGAGCAGGTAGTTGACCACCGGCTCGCCCTCCATCCGCCAGAGGATGGTGACGATCATGCCCCGGGTTGTGGAGCCCAGGGGGTTGAAAGTGGTGGCGGTGACGCCGTTCATCAGCTCCGCCTGGTAGGCGTAGACCACCGCGTCATAGAACCACTCGGCCTCCGGCACGTCGGTGAAGGGGAGGGCGGCGGGGGAGCCCACGCCCACGGCGGCGTAGCTGCGCTCCTGCTCCGACGGACCGTCCAGGTCCAGCAGCTTCAGTTTGGAGGCGGACGTCACCTGGAAGGCCCTGTCCGACGTGAGCACACCCAGCAGGATCGTGTCCCCTAAATTGAGCTGGTCCCGGGAGGTGACATACAGGGTGATGCTGTTCCCGTCCACGGTAAAGGCGGTGTGGCAGCCCTCCCCGGACAGGGACGGGTCAAAGGTGAACCCGGAGGGGGCCCGGTCCAGGGTCAGGGTGATCTGGACCGCGTCGCAGCTGCCGGACAGGCCCCGCAGGCTGATGGTCTGGCTGGCGGTGCCCAGCCCGTCCGCCTGGACCCAGGGGGCGGGGGCCGCCGCGGCGGCGGAGACGGCCAGCAGGGAGACGGCCAGCGCCGCCGCCAAAAGCGCGGAAAGGATTCGTTTCATGGGGATGCCCTCCTTCTTAGACGCCCCCGCCCGTCAGGACGATCTGGGGCAGGGTATCGGTCTGGGGGTAACTGGTCCACAGCGTCTCGCTGGTCACCCGCCGACCCGCGCCGCCGTAGGCGTTGTCCTCCCGGTAAAGCACCACGCGGATCTCCGTGGGGTCGTCGGCGGTCACGCCGTTCTCGGCGTTGAGCTTCTTTTCGGCGTCCAGGTCGGGCACAAACACCCAGAAGCCGTCGCTGGTGTCGCTCACCTGGCCGTCCGCCGGGATTTCGGCGTAGAACAGGGAGAAGCCGTTCATGGGGCGCTCCATGCTGGTGACGCCGTTTTCCTCCTGGGCCTCGGCGGTGGTGTTGTAGCGGGCCTGCACCTCCAGGGTGTTGAACACCGGGTCGCCCCGGTATGTGCCCACGATGACCAGCGTGCCCGCGGCGACGGTTCCGCCGTCATAGGCCAGGGGCTGGGCCAGGCGGCCCACAGCCGCCCCCTCGTAGAGGTCCACCCGGTCGCCGGGGTAGTCCAGCAGCTCCAGACCGGCCCCGGCGGGCAGGCCTTCGATGCGCAGGGCGGACACGTCATAGGTCCAGATGCGGCTGTCGCCGGAGGCGCCGGGCTTGGCGAAGTAGGCCAGCCCGCCGCCGTTGAGGGCCGGGCCCAGGGTGACGGGCGTCCACTGGGACGCGCCGGCCAGGCGGGCGGTGACGGTGCAGCCGGCCAGGCTCCCGCCGCTCACCTTCAGCCCGGTGACGGGGACGGCCCCGCCCTTCATGGTGATCTCCACATCCGCGCCGCTGCGGGTCAGGGTGTACTGGTCGGCGGGGATGGTCTTGTCGTAGGCCACCCGGACCTGCCCGGCGGACACGGCGGCCCCCCGGTTGCCCAGTTTGTCCACGGGGATGACGGAGTAGGTATAGGTCAGGTTGTTGGCCGCGCCCAGGTCGTCGGTGTAGGAGGTCCCGGTGGTGAAGCCGATGGGGCTGCCGTTGCGCAGGATCTCGTAGCCCAGCACGGTGTCGTCCCCGCCGGAGACGGCCACGGTGGCCTGGTTTGCCTGGACGGAGGCGGAGGCGGACACCGTCCCCGCGAAGGCCCTGCCGTTTTGCAGGCGGTAGGCGTAGGAATCGTCGTTCAGGTACCAGACGGCCCGGGTCTCGGCGGGCAGCTTTGCCAGCTCCGCCTTGGCGCCGTCGCCCAGGATCAGGCCCCAGCGGGTGAAGAACTCGGTGAGGTCGCGGCCCGCGGTCTCGGAGGCAATGAGGGCCACCCGCTCGTCGTAGGTGTAGCCGCTGTAGCGGCCGGCCTTCCAGGCGGCGAAGAAGCGGTTGTAGAAGTCCAGGGGCTTGGCGGCGCTGTCGTAGGCCAGGTGGAGCTGCCAGTACATCCCCAGCTGGACGAACACACTGCCGGCGGAGCCGGGTCGGCCCTGGGCGGTCTTGTCGTAGACGGCGGGCCAGATATTGCTGAGGGTCAGGCGGGTGGGCCGGACCATGGAGCCGCCGTCCCAGGCCTGGACGGCCAGGGCGTAGATGTTGTTGGTGATCTCGGCCTTGCCCAGCTTGTCCATGTTGTGGCCGATCTCATGGGCGATGCCCCAGCCAAACAGCCCGTTGGCGTTGCCCGCGCCGGTCTGGGACACGGGCCGCCCGCACACCATGCCCTGGGCGGAGCCGTAGCCGATGCCGATGTGGCTGCCGGCGGCGTACATGAAGGCCCCGGCGAACATCCGCATATAGCGGATATTCTGGCGGGTGGTCATGGGGTAGCGGTAGGCGTCCGTCCGGGCCCCGCCGGCGGGCACGATGCCCTGCACCTGGTTGGCCACATAGAGCACGTCCTCCCAGGCCAGCACGTTCTGGTACATGGCCTCCACCATGGCGTCCACGGCGGCGCCCACCCCGGTCAGCCCGGCCAGAACCCGGTCCGCGGGGAGGGACAGCAGCACGCTGGGGGTGGAGATCTCGGTGACATTGCGGATATCGGTGCCCGGCGCGGTGGTTTTGATGGCGGACACGTGGGCCTGGAGCTGCTCCACATAGGCGCGGATGGCCTGGCGGCGGGCGGCCTCGTTCATGTCATACCAGCCGGACAGCTCCAGCACGGGCATGGCGAAGGAGTTGCCGTCCACCCGGGCCTGGATGCGGATGGCGCCGGGGTTGTCCCCGCCGTAGCTCAGGTACAGCGGGCCGCCCCGCTCGTCGGACAGGGAACCGATCTTGGGCACATAGATATAGTTGCGGCCGTTCTCCAGCCTGACGGGGCTGCCCCGCCAGATGCCGGACTCCCCGTAGTACTGGGTGGGGGTGACGTACACCGGCGCGTCCCCCGGCAGGGAGGCGTACACCGCCACCACCGAGCCCGCCCGGGCGGTGACGCCCAGGGGCTGGAGGTCGCTGCCGCCCTGGCCGCAGGCGGCGTCCTTGGCGGCGGCGCGGCTCTGGAAGCCGGATTTCACCAGGCCCAGGGCGGAGCCGTCCCCGGCCAGCAGGGCGGAGGCCAGCTTCAGCTCGTCCTGGAGGCGGGCCAGATCCAGGTAAAAGTCGGCCTTGGCCGCCAGCCGCGCCGACAAAGCGTCGATGGTCCCCTGGGTGACGCCGGGCCGCAGGGCGGTAAAGCTGCCGTCGGCAAAGAGGGCGGCAATGTCGTCCGGCAGGGTGTCGCTCTTGTAGAAGGCCATCTCGGAGATGCTCACCCGGCAGCCGTTTCCCTCCCGCTCATTGAGGGTAAAGGAGATCTCCTTCACGTCCTCCAGCAGGGGGAAGGTGAGGACCAGGTAGTTTTTGCTGGGGTCCATGGAGCGGGCGTAGTACAGCGTCTGGGCCAGCACCGTCTCCCCCGCGCTGTTTTTGGCGGTGACGGTGTAGGACCGCAGGGCGTACTTGTAGTTCCCGCCCAGGTAGGGCACCAGGATGGCGTAGTTCATGTTCTGGGGCTCTTTGAAGGTGTAGGTGAACTGGCTGGACTCCCACCAGGCCCGGGCCACCCAATAGGTGGCCGCGTCGTCGTCCACCACGTGCTCCGTCTTGAAATTGGGGCACAGGGAGCGGTTGACGTTGTTGGCATTGCCCATGGTCACGGACTGCACCATGCCGCTGTCGATGCGGCCCTCCGCGGGCAGGTCGGGCATGGCCAGCGCCTCCTGCCTGGGCGTGCCCAGGGCGGTGGCGGAATAGGGGCCCGTCCCCTTCTGGTTGCCCGCCTTGACGGCCACCTCGTAGGCGGTGCCGTTGGTCAGGCCGGTGATGGTGGCGGTGGTGGCGGTGAGGTTGCCGCCGAACTGCTGGAACGCGCCCTGGCCCTTCGGGCGGAAGAACACTTGGTAGTAGGCCGCGTCCTTGGTCTGGCCCCAGCTCAGGCGCAGGGACTGGTCCGCCTCGGCCACGGCGATGTTGGAGGGGGCCCCGGGCGCCCCGTTGGGCTGGGGCATGGCGGACACCGTCCGGGAGGGCGTGCCCCGCCAGCTGCCGTTGACGGCGGTGACCTGGAAGTAGTAGGTCTTCAGGTTGTCCAGCCCGGAGATCACGGCCTGGTTGGTGTTGGAGGACGCGGTCTGGGTGAGCGCGCCGCTGTTGGCGCCGTAGGACACGGTGTAGCCCGTCACATTGTGTACCGCGCCCCAGGACAGGGTGACCCTGCCGTCCCCGGGGGCGGCGGTGACCCCGGTGACGCGGCCTGCATCGCTCACCGGGTTGTCGGGCACGATGTCCTTGAGGAACTCAATTTTGGTCACCGTGGCAAAGCCGGCCTGGCCGGCGGTAGCGGTGACCTGGATGGTGACCTTCTTGACGGCCACCTTCCGGCCCAGGTCGATGGAGACCACCCGCTGGCCCGCCTGCTCCCCGATGGCGTACACCCCCGCCGGGGCGGCGGTGTCGAAGGGGGCGCGGAAGGTGGAGCCGTCGGCCAGCTCCACCAGGGCGGAGCCCGCCTGCACTGCGCCCGCCCCGTCGGGGCAGGTGATCTGAATCTCGGACATCTCCACCCCCGGGCCGTTGTCCACGGTGATGGGCAGCTCCAGCGCGCCCCCGGCCGCGGGGCTGACGGTGACGGACCGCTCCCCCCGGAACAGGTCGTCGGCGGTGCCGCCGGTGAGGGCGAGGCCGGCGGTGTCCACCTGGGGGGCGACGATGGCGGCGGTGTCCAGCACCTGGGCCGCCCCAGAGGCGTTCCGGGTGCGGTTGACACAGGCCAGGTCGGCCACGTCCACCTGGCCGTCGCCGTTGAGGTCGTATATGGAGAGCTGGGCGGTCTTCCCCAGCTGCCCGTCCATGGCGGCGAGGTCGAGGTCGCTGACCACGCCGTCCCCGTTCACATCGCCCAGGGAGAAGGTGCCGTCGCCGGTGCCCACGATGACGTGCTGGCTGTAGCCGTCCAGGGTCACGGTCTGGGAGAAGGTCTGATAGCCCCTGCCGGTGAGGGTCAGCTCATAGCGCCGCCCACCGGCGGGCAGGCCGGACAGCTCCACCTCATAGTAGCCCACCCGGGACTCGTGGGTCAGCTCCACGCCGTCGGTGTTTTTCACCACGGCGGAGACCTGTGCCCCGAGGGTGTTGGTGGAGACGGCCCCGTCCGGCAGGGTCACGCGGGCCGTCTGCCCGCCGCTGCTCACCTCGAGGGAGATCCCCCGCGCCGCCGCAGCCGCTGCCGTCTGGGGCAGGTCGAAGCGGATGGTCAGCCCGATGGAGCCGGTGAGGTCGTCCGCCGGGGCGGCGGACGCCGCAGGCAGCCCCGCCGCCAGCAGGGACCACATCATGGCCAGGCTGAGCGCGCCGGAAATCAATCGCCGCAATGGTCTCATCGCATACGCATCCTTTCTCTTTACCGCTTGGTGTCAAGTAAAACACTTGTGTGGGAATATATTGTAATCTCGAAAGGACGTTCTGTCAAGCGCCATTCTCCGCCCCCTGCGGCAAACAGTATGGGAGCCGTCCGGGGACATTCCCCAGGCGGCTCCCTTCGGACGCAGTTGGGCGGGCCCCTCCGGCTACCGGACGGGGCGCTGGTGGTACATATCGTTGCAGTGCTTCAGCCGGACGATGCTCCCGCCCAGGACCCGGCGGACGGGCATGGCCGCCAGCCCCCGGACGATGTGGTACTGTGTGGGCATATCCTCCCACTCCGGGACGTGCCAGGCAAGGCCCCCGCTGCACCAGCTGCGCTCCGGCGGCGGGAGGGGCCCGGCCTCCGGCGGCAGGGGAAAGCCGCTGGGGGACAGCGTGACATAGGCCGCGTCCGCCGCGCAGAAGCCCTCCCCGGTGCGGGGGATGTATTTATAGTGCAGCAGCCCCTCGTCCTCCGGGTCCAGCAGGACGGCCCGCAGGCCCTCCGGGTCCTCCGGCGCAGCCGCGGTGTCAAACCGCAGCTCCAGGAACCGGAAGCCCCAGGAAGAAAGAGAGGCTGAGGCGATGCCGTGCAGGGTATGCATATCCTCGATGTCTGCAAAGACTTTGGAATAACCCAGCTGCTCCCGCCCGCACAGGATGGGGTCGGCATGGTTTTCCCAGATGGCCAGCTGGTACCGGCCGCGGACGGTCTCCTCCCGCCCGCGGTAGGTGACGGGGACGTTGAAGGTGGTCACGTTGTAGCCCCGCCCCGCCAGCCAGGGCAGGTTGCGGTGCATTTTGTGGGTCACGGTGACGTGGGGGCTGCGCAGGGCGAAGCCCTCCGGCAGGCAGCGTTCCACCGCCGCC
Source organism: uncultured Oscillospiraceae bacterium (assembly GCA_949916125.1). Lineage (GTDB taxonomy): Bacteria > Bacillota > Clostridia > Oscillospirales > Oscillospiraceae > Enterenecus. The sequence goes on along the minus strand of CATLEJ010000002.1, from coordinate 7,065 downwards.
GGGTCGGTCTCATATACCAGGATGTGCTGGGTGCTCTCCTGGGGGCCGTCCAGCACGAACCGCCGCCCGTCCGGCCCCTGCCGCGGCCCGCAGCAGGGGCCGAAGTGGACCGGCATCTGGTACATACGGCCCGGCTCAAATTGAAACATGGGCCCGCCTCCTCACAAATCCATCTCCAGCAGGGCGGAGCTGAGCGCCTTGCCGTGCTTGTCCATGGCCAGGCTGCGCAGCACGCCGCCGCCCAGGGCCCGCTCCATCACGAAGTTCAGCGCGCAGATCCCGTCCACCTCGTAGCGGGTGACGGTGCCCTTGCAGATTTCGGAGAAGTATTCCTTGACCCGCTGTGCGGTGACCTTCTCCTTCAGCATGGGGTAGTCCGCCTCATCCCAGGGGATCAGGGAGATGTTGGAGATGTCCCCCTTGTCCCCGGTGCGGGAATGGCAAATTTCCTTCAGTTTCATCATGACCTCCTGCCGGCTCAGACGGTGAGATAGGCGACCTGGGCGCGTACCGCGCCGCGCGGCACAAAGAACGAGAACACCGAGATGATCTCGGAGATGCGCATGGTGGCGCCGCCCCCTCCCGCGGGGCCGTTCGTATAGATGGAATCCCCTTCGTTGGACACCTTGACGGCGTTTTCCCGGTCGTCGGTGCGCACCGCCACATGGAGGCGGATTTCGCCCCACCTGCCGTCGCTGAGGGCCTGGGCCAGCCGGTCCCGGTAGAGGGAATTGTACCCGATGTAGTCCACCCGGGTTTCGCTGTACGCCACCCCCAGCCGGTCCAGCCGCTTGAGGAACATCTCCCCCGCCAGCCGGGCCCGCTCCAGGGCGTTGCAGCCGCCGTAGCTGATCTCGCAGTCGGTGATGAAGCTGTCCCGGTAGCACACGTTGACCTTCAGCTTCTCCGTCAGGCCCCGGCTGACGGCCCCCCAGGCGGACACCCGGTTCTCCCCCTCCTGGGTGAAGCGCACCCCGGTGAAGTCGGCGATGCAGTCGGGCGTCAGGTAGGCCGCCGGGTTGTGGATCTCATAGAGCATCTGCTCCTTGCAGGTGTCCACGCTGACCAGGCCCCCGGTACCCTCCACCTTGGTGAGGGTGAAGCGGCCGGTCTCGTCAAACTCCACCAGGGGGAAGCCCAGGTTGTCCAGATCCGGCACCTCTTTATAGCCGGGGTCGGCGTAGTAGCCGCCGGTAACCTGGCCGCCGCACTCCAGCAGGTGCCCGGCCAGCACGCACTGGCCCAGCTGCTCCGGGTTGTCCAGCGTCCAGCCGTACTCGTGGCACAGGGGGGCCAGGGTGAGGGTGGGGTCGGCCACCCGGCCGGTGATGACCACATCCGCGCCGTTTTCCAGCGCCTCAATGATGCCCTCCGCCCCCATGTAGGCGTTGGCGGACACGATGCGGTCCGTCCACTGGCCCACCCGGCCCTCGAACTCCAGGATGGGCTCGTCCGCGTATTGGGGCAGCGACTCATACACGCTGTCCCCGGTGACGGCGGCAAATTTCATCCCCGTGATGCCGAGGCCCCGGGCGATTTCCGCCGCCTTGGCCGCCGCCGCCCGGGGGTTGACCGCCCCCATGTTGGTGATGATTTTCACACCGTGCTCCCACGCGGGCTTCAGCACCTGGGACAGGCGGTATTCCAGCAGACGGCTGTACCCCTTGCCGGGGTCCTTCAGCATTTCCTGCCGGGCCAGCCCGATGGTGCGCTCGGCCAGGCACTCAAAAATGATGTAATCCAGTTTCCCCCGTTCGATCAGGGTGACAGCGGGGTCCACGCGGTCGCCGGCAAAGCCGGCGCCCCCCCCGATCCGTATTTTCTTCATGATATTCAACACCACTTTACCTTTTGCGTTTGTTGTTACAGAATCAGCCCGAACACGGTGAGCAGGATCAGCAGGACGATGGACAGCGGCCACACGAACTTGATGGTATAGCGCTGGTGCTCGCCCAGGTCCAGGTCGCACATCCCGGTCATCAGCAGGGTGGCGGGGGTGAGCGGGGTGATGGCCCAGCCCAGGGTCAGCTGGCCCACCAGGGCGGCATAGCAGATGCCCGCGCCGGACAGGCCCATGGCGGAGGCGCTCTGGGTGAGGACGGGCAGGATGCCGTAGTAGAAGGTGTCCGCGTCAAAGACCAGGGACAGCGGCGTGGCCAGCACGCCCACCAGGATGGGCACGAACCGGGTCAGGGAGCTGGGGATCAGGCTGACCAGGGTGTTGGCCATGGCGGCGGCCATGCCGGACTCGGTGAGCACCCCCATCAGCACGCCGGCGCCGTACAGGGCGCTGACCACGAACACCGCGTTGGCGCCGTGCAGGCGCATGATCTTCTGCTGGTCCTCCATTTTGCGGTAGTTGAGCAGCCAGGCCAGGGCGGTGCCGGTGAGGAAGGCGGCGGCGGGGGAGAGGATGCCGGAGATCATCAGGCCCACCACCAGCACGATGAGGATCAGGTTGGGCACCACAAAGTGGGGCCGCAGCAGGGCCCTGGCCTCGTCGCTGAGCTCCTGCTCCTGCCGCTCCACGGTGACGGCGGTGTAGTCAAAGCCCTCCGCCTTCAGCCGCTTGGTCTCCGCCAGGCCCAGCAGCACCACGGGGACCACGCCCACGGCAATGGTGATGAGGATGGGGATGAGCATGGGCTGGAAGAATTCGGTGAGGTCCATCTCCATCACCGTGGCCGCCCGGAGGGTGGGCCCGCCCCAGGGGGAGATGTTCATCAGGCCGGCGGCCATGGCCAGGATGGCGGCCAGGTTGCTCAGGCGCATATGCATCCGCTTGTAGATGGGGACCATGGCGCCGCACACCAGCAGCACCGTGGTGGTGGCGGAGCCGTCCAGGTGGCCCACGATGGACAGGACATAGGTGCCGATGCAGACATAGAGCGGATTGCCGCGGCAGCATTTGATGATGAAGCTCACAATGGGGTCAAAGGCGCCGGCGGTCATCATGGTGCCGAAGAACAGGATGGCAAAGAAGAACATGACGCCGTTGACGGCCACTTTGCTGACGCCCGCCGCCAGGAAGGCGGGGATGCTGGCATACTGCCCCACGAGGACGGCGCCGATCAGCGGGATGACGGCAAGCGCCACCATGGTGGACAGCTTCTTGGTCATGATGGATGCGATGATGGCGATGACCACCAGGAACCCAACTACGCTCAACCAGATTTCCATAAATTTTCCTCCCAATTCATTATAATAGTATGGATCAGGCAAAACCGCAAGCCCCGTTCTGGACCCTCGGCCGCCCGCCGGACCGGACGCGCCCCCCCTTTCCCGAGAGATGCTTTTTTAATGAGCAAGGTATATGCCAATCTTGTAAAACATGGGGAAAAGGGCGAAACCACTTGTATTTCAGCGGGTTTTGTGCTACGCTTGTCCAAGACATATGTCTCAAACAGGAGAATTGTATCAAAAGCAAGACAAAATTTGTCTCAAAACTGAGACTGACGGGGCGAAGGGGGGAGGCCGCCATGGTGCTGCGCAGGCTGATGGAGGAATATCCGGAGCAATTCGCGGAATACGCGGAAAAGGTGCTGGACAGCTACTTTGGAAACATTTTTGTGACGTACAAAAACGAGAAGATCCTTTATGTCAACCAGCGCATGGCGGCGTCGGTCCACATGAGCAAGGAGGAGCTGACCGGGATGCCGCTGGCGGAGCTCCGGGAGCAGAAGCTGTGGCTGCGCTCCGTGTCCCAGGAGCTGTACGACGAGAAGCGGGAGCCGTTCAACGCCTACAACGTCAGCAAGTACGGCGACGAGCTGTTCACCCACATCGAGCCCATTTTTGACGAACAGGGGCAGGTGCTGATGAGCGCCCAGTTCTCCATCCCCAAGCGGATGCTCACCGAGTTTTCCAACTATTTCGAGCGGGAGAAGTCGGACCTCCAGAAGTACAAGGAGATCGCCGACTATCTGGACGCCCGGAAGGAGGCCAGCGAGGTGGTCATATGCCGCAGCCCGGCCACCAAGCTGGCCTTCGGGGACGCACGGTTCCTGGCCTCCATCGACAGCACGGTGCTGATCTGCGGCGAGACGGGGACGGGCAAGGATGTGCTGGCCAACTACATCTACCGCCACAGCAAGCGGTCGGGGCAGCCCTTTGTGCCGGTAAACTGCTCGGCAATCCCCGCCGAGCTGGTGGAGTCCGAGTTTTTCGGCTATGAGCGGGGGGCGTTTACCGGGGCCCGCACTTCGGGGAAATCCGGCCTGTTTGAGATGGCCAACCACGGCACCCTGTTCCTGGACGAGGTGGGGGAGCTGCCCCTGCCCATGCAGGCCAAGCTGCTGCGGGCGCTGGAGACGGGCGAGATCATGCGGGTGGGGGGCAGCAGGCTCGTCAGGACGGATGCCCGGGTGATCGCCGCCACCAACCGGGACCTGAAGCAGATGGTGGCGGAAAAGAAGTTCCGGGAGGACCTCTATTACCGGCTGAACGTGATGCCCCTGTTCCTGCCCCCGCTCCGGGAGCGCAGGGAGGACATCCTGCCCCTGGCGGAACAGTTCCTCTCCCGGTACAACCGGAAGTACGGCCTGAGCCGGACGCTGGACCAGGAGATGCGCCAGGGGCTGCTGGAATACCGCTGGCCGGGCAATATCCGGGAGCTGCGCAATGTGATCGAACGCTACGCCATCTCCGGGCGGCTGGACATCGCCGGCGGGGACGGGGACGGCGGGGACGGCGGGCGGCTGACGGTGGAGCTGGATGAGGGCGCCACCCTCCGGGAGGCCTGCGGCCGCTTTGAGGCGGAGTACATCCGCCGCGCCCTGGACGCCTGCGGCGGCTCGGTGGCCCGGGCGGCGGAACGCCTGGGCATACATCGCTCCCTGCTCTACAAGAAGCTGGGCAGGCTGGACCCCGGCGCGGGCCCGGCCCGGTAGGACATAGGCGTTGACGGGACGGCGCCGGGTGTGGTACAATATCCGCAACCGCCGTGCATAGCACGGCGGGCCCGCAAAGCGGGCGGTATTTTGCAAGCAAAATGCCGTTGCGAATGTTGCACCATAAAAGCAACCGGCTTTGCCGGTTGCCGCCGTATTTACGGCGTACAAGCCGTGAAAACGGCTTGTATTTATGGTACACTGAGGCTCCCCGCTGTCCCGGCCGTTCCGCGCCGGGGGCAATGGCCTGATGGGAGGAAACGCCGCTTGAACCTGCAATATCAGTACCTGGTGGAATGGACGACCGCGCTTGCCATGTTCGCGGTTATTATCGTATTCCTGATCCTCTTTGAGCCGCGCTGGCCGCCGAAGGTATACGCGTGCTCCCTGGTCCCCTTCCTGGCGCTCTGGTTTGGGGGGAACCTGTACATTATGATCGCATACGGCATTGAGGTGCAGGGGAATTACACCCTGCTCACCGCCACCCTGCCCAGCCTGCTCTACTTCTGGATTGCGGCGAAGCACCGGGGCGGGCGCTTCTTCTTTACGTTCTGCCTGGTGGACACCGCGGTGATCTGGATGATGATGGCCACAAACCTGATCGACTACGCGGTGGGCGGCGAGGGACTGGTCATCTTTGTGCTGCGGGTCGCGGCCCTTCCGGTCATGATATACGTCGGGTGGCGCTTCGTCCGCAGGCCCTACCTGCTCCTGCTGCGCACCGTCAGCCGGGGCTGGTGGCTGTTCGCCGCCATGACCGGCCTGTTTTACGTCACGCTGACCATTATGAGCGCAATCCCCACCAACCTGCGGCAGCGGCCGGAGGATATGCCCGCCGCCGTCATGATGCTGATCCTGCTCCCCCTCACCTATGCCACCATATTCATCGTACTGCTCCAGCAGGACGAGCTGTTCCACGCCCGGGAGCGGCAGCACACCTTTGAGATCCAGTCCGCCATGATGGAGCAGCGGGTGGGCGAGCTGCGGGACGCGGAGGACCGGTACCGCTGTGAACGCCATGACATGAGGCACCGGCTGTTGGCCATCGCGGCCATGCTCCAGCAGAACGACACAAAGGCGGCGCTGGACTATATCGGCGTCTCCGAGCAGGCGCTGGCCGCCACGGCGGTGGAGCGCTACTGCGCCAACCCCGCCCTGGACGCTGTGCTGAGCAGCTATATCCGCCAGGCGCAGGAGCTGGGCATCCAGGTGGAGACGCAGATCAACCTGCCCGCCGAGCTGCCCGTGCCCGCCGTGGAGGTGTCCACCGTCTTTGCCAACGCGCTGGAAAACATGATCCACGCGGTGCGGGACCTGCCTGCGGAAAAGCGGCGCATCACCTGCAAGTGCATGGGCTCCCCCTGCCTGATGCTGGAGTTTTCCAACCCCTGCGGGGAGGACGTGCGCTTCGGCCAGGACGGCCTGCCCGTCCCCCGGAGCGCCGGACACGGCATCGGCACCCGCTCCATTGCCGCCTTCGCGGAAAAATACCAGGCCGTATGCTCGTTTCGGGTGGAGAACGGATGGTTTAAGCTGAGGCTGGCCCTGTGACGGCGGCCCCGGAGGCGCACACAAAAATATAGTTGATAATTTGACGCAGACATGGTAAAATAACTGTCAGCCTGCCGGGCGCTTCCAGATCACGCTCCGCGCCCTCCGCGACGCGGTTCCAAGCCCTCCGACTTCGCAAAAGCCGTTGGGCCCCTTCGGGGCCTGCCTGCTTTTGCTCCGCTCCGGTCTTGGCCCGCTGCTCCCGGGCGCTGCGCGCTTCAGCGCACAGCAAGGCCGCGATAGTCGGGGAGATAGCGGTGCCCTGTACCTGCAACCCGCTACAGCAGGGATGAATCCCGGCCCCCGGAGGCAGGATGTGCCGTCTGCCCCATATAAGCAGCGATGATGGATCGGTCCCGCGCAACGCGCCCCCGTGAACCGTGTCAGGCGGGGAACCGAGCAGCACTAAGCGGATCCGCGCGTGTGCCGCGGGGCTGCCGATCCTGAGCCGGCTGTATGGGTACCGGGCATATGCTGTCCTTCAAAGGCCGGTTCGCGGTCTTGTTGTGCGCTGAAGCGCGCAGCGCCCGGGAGCAGCGGGCCAAGGCCGGAGCGGAGCAAAAGCAGACAGGCCCCAAGGGGGCCCAACGGCTTTTGCGAAGTCGGAGGGCTTGGAACCGCGTCG
>CATLEJ010000001.1 GCA_949916125.1 uncultured Oscillospiraceae bacterium | reverse complement strand
GGACAGGGGCGTATTGAACTCGTGGGACACATTCTCCACAAAGTCGGAGCGGAGCAGCTCCGTCCCCGCCAGCTCCTTTGTCATGCGGTTAAAGTTGTGGGCCATATCCCGCAGTTCCCTGATAGGGCTTTCCTCCGCCACCGCCACGTCGAAGTTTCCTTTTGCCACCTCTTTGGTGGCCTCGTTCAAAGCGGCAATAGCGGTCAGCGGGTGCCGCCCGGCGAATTTGGACAGCTGTGTACCGACCAGGATACTGACAGCGGCCACCACAAAAATCACGACCCCCCGGTTTGGCCCTGACAGAATACCCAGATGAAACAGCAGCATGGCCAGCGCCCCGGTGAGGGCCACCGTGATGGTGAGGCTCAGGAAGATCAGCAGGGAGAACATGGCGGACAGCCGCCAGGAGCGGTTACTCTTTTCCATGACGCTCCACCACCTTGTAGCCCAGACCCCGGACGGTGACGATCTCAAAGTCGGGGCTGTCCTTGAACCGCTCCCGCAGGCGGCTGATATGGACATCCAAGGTGTGGGGATCCGCCTCGCTGTCCGGGCCCCACACGTCGTCTAAGATCTGCCGCCGGGTAAAGATGCGGTTGGGGGATGCCGCCAGCTTGTACAGCAGGTAGAACTCCTTCTGGGGCAGTTCCGCCGTTCCAGTCCCAGACCGCACAGTCAGCGTGCCGCAGTCCAGCTCCGCGCCGCCCAGGCGGCACCGGCGCTGGCTCACCATCTGGCTGCGGCGGAGCAGGGCCTCCACCCGCCACACCATTTCGTTCACATCAATGGGTTTTACCATGTAGTCGTCCGTCCCCGCCCGAAAGCCCTCCCGCTTGTCGGCGGCGCTCTCCCGGGCCGTGATGAGAAGAACCGGCACGGTGTACCCCGCCTCCCGCAGGGAGCGGACCAGCTCGAAGCCGTCCACCCGGGGCATCATCACGTCGGAGATGATGAGATCCACGTTGGCTCCGTCCAGCACGTCCAGGGCGGCGGCGCCGTCCTGGGCCGGGATGGCGGTGTACCCATTGTCCGCCAAAACGGCGCAGAACAACTCCCGCAGCTCCCGGTCATCTTCCACCACTAAGATTTGAAACATCCTTTGCACCCCCTGTGCGTCCACATTATAGCGCAAACCTCAACTGAACCTCAATAGAAGGGGGCATTTTTAAAAATTTCTTAATTGTGTACAGCTCCCTGCCCCATACAAGGTGAAAAATAAAAATTTTACAATTTGTTGAGGTTGAGTTGAGGTTGCCGGCGTATGCTTGCGGGAAACAACATAGGGACGGTGATTTTTTATGAGCAAAGAAAAGAAACCTCTGAGCAGGGGCAAAAAGATCGGCATCGGCGTGGCGGCAGCCCTGGTGACCGCCGCCGTGGTGGGGATAGGCGTCTTTTACTGCACCTTTTTCCCCAATCCGCTGGCAAAACGAATTGCCCCTGTAGACATTTCTGCGGGCGAGATGTCGGTCACAGGGGAGAGCAATGTGCTGATCGCCTATTTCTCCATCGCCAACAACCGGGCATATCCGGATGGGGAGGTAGACGCTGTGGCCTCCGCCAGTCTCGCCATTCGGGAGGGGAAGGGTTACGGGCACGCGGAGCTGTACGCCCTGGCGGCCCAAGAGGCTACAGGAGGCGACCTGTTCCCCATCAAAACAGCCGAGCCTTACCCGGAGACATATGGCGGGGCTTTTGACCGCCACCGCAGTGAGATGGGCACGTCCCACCGCCCGGAGCTGACGGAGCACTTGGACAGCGTGGAAGGATACGACACGGTGATCCTGATCTACCCCAACTGGCTGAGCGGCCTGCCCCAGCCGGTTTTGTCCTTCCTGGAGGAATACGATTTCTCCGGTAAAACCATCCTGCCCATCGCCACCAGCCAGGCCCTGGGGCTTGGCTCCGGGCCGGAGCAAATTGCCGCCGCCTGCCCAGGGGCGGAAGTGGTCGATGGCCTATCCGCCCGGAGTGAGGACGGGGTGAAGGAATTTTTGAAACGGGCCGGGCTGGTCATATAAGCCAGGCTCTTGTGGAGGTGGATCTGAATGCGTGCCAAAAAAATCGGGAAGCTCTGCGTGGACATCACCATGCTGGTAGTGTCGGTTCTGCTGATGGCGGCGGAGCGGACGGGAATCGCGGCCCATATGTTGCTGGGGGCGGGAATGCTTGTGCTGGCGCTTATCCACAATCTGCTGAACCTGCCTTGGTGGAGGTCGCTGGGAAAAGGACGGTATGACCGCCCGCGGAGGCTTCGTACAGCGGTTAATTTACTGCTGCTGGCTGATCTGCTGGCGGCGGTGGTCAGCGGCCTTTGCTTCGCCACCCTGATCCACCGGCTTTCCGCACTGCTTTTCCTGGCGCTGGTCATCGCTCATGTGTGGATGCATGGACGGAGGCACACGACCGCAAAGGGAGGTTAGCCAATGGAGCTGCAAGTCAGGCCGGTCACCTCTCGGATGGAGGGCTATTCGGAAATAGCACGAATATACAACGGTGCGTTCCCACGGCGGGAGCGTCTGCCCATCCGTGTCCTGCTCCTGATGGCGCGAAGAAAGAACGTGGATTTTTGGGCGTTCTACGACGGGGACATTTTCTGCGGACTGACCTATCTGATCCGATACGGAAGCACCACGCTGGTATTTTACCTTGTGACGAACGACGAACTTCGCTCCAGAGGATATGGTTCGGAGATCCTGGGCTGGATCACGGCAAACACAACGAAAACGATTGTCCTGGATGCGGAAGCGATCGAATCCGGCAGACCTGTATCCAACCTGGAGCAGCGAGTACGGAGGCAGAAATTTTATCAAAAAAACGGTTTCGGGGATTCCGGCTATTCTATGCGGGAGTACGGGGAACTGTACGATATCTTGTATTATGGAGCGGAGTTTTCGGCGGAGGAGTTGAAAAGGCTGCTGAAATGGTTTTCATTCGGGCTTGCCGGCGTGATTTTCAAGATTGAGCGCAAACCCGACAAAAAATAATTCTGAAAATTGAGGTTGAGTTGAGGTTCGGTTGAGGTTGGCTTGAGGTTATCCCTCCACAATAGAAGATACAGCGGAGCCATCCGCGCTGTAGAAAGGACGGGTATCCATGCTTCAACTCAGCGGCATTTCCAAACGCTATCAGACCGGCGAGCTGATCCAGCAGGCGCTGGACAACATAAGCCTGAACCTGCGCCGCAATGAATTTGTCTCCATCCTGGGCCCCAGCGGCTCGGGCAAAACCACCCTGCTGAACATCATCGGCGGGCTGGACCGCTACGACAGCGGCGACCTCATCATCAATGGCGTCTCGACCCGGGAGTATAAGGATCGGGACTGGGACGCCTACCGCAATCACACCATCGGATTTGTATTTCAAAGCTACAATCTTATTCCCCATCAGTCCATCCTGACCAACGTGGAGCTGGCCCTCACCATTGGCGGCGTACCCAAGGCGGAGCGGCGGACCAGGGCGCAGAAGGCACTGGAGGAGGTGGGGCTGGGCGGGCAGGCCCACAAGCGGCCCAACCAGCTCTCCGGCGGGCAGATGCAGCGGGTGGCTATTGCCCGCGCCCTGGTGAACGACCCGGATATTCTGCTGGCCGACGAACCCACCGGGGCGCTGGACAGTGAAACCAGCGTACAAGTGATGGAGCTGCTGAAACGGGTGGCGGAAAAGCGGCTGGTGGTGATGGTTACCCACAACGGTGAGCTGGCCCAGCGGTATTCCACCCGCATCGTCCGGCTCCGGGACGGGAAGATCGTCGATGACAGCAACCCGTGTCCTCAGGGGGAAGCGGCGGCCCAGCCCGAGGCCCGCAGCCTGGGCCGGGCCAGAATGTCCTTTGCCACTTCCCTGTCGCTCAGCTTCAATAACCTTCGCACCAAAAAGGGCCGCACTCTCCTCACCGCCTTTGCCGGATCCATCGGCATCATCGGGATCGCCCTGATCCTGGCTCTGTCCAGCGGGGTGAACGGCTACATCGACGGCATCCAGCGCAGCACCATGTCCTCCTACCCCATCACCATCAGCACCCAGGCGGTGGATATGTCCGGGGTGATGGGCACCCGGGGCGGTATGCGGGGCGGGCAGGACAGCGGCCCTATTGAGCGCGGCCCCGGGATCTATGCCGGGTACGGCGATCTGGAGCGCAGCGAGGCCATGGCCGGCAACATCAAGGAGAACGATCTGACCACTTTCAAACGCTACCTGGACGACCCGGACAGCGAGATCCGTGCGTATCTGGGGGAAAACGGCGTGGTGTACGGCTATGATGTGCGCTTCGGCATCTATTCTCGGGACAGCGGCGGCACACTGGTGGCCTCCGATGCCGATGTGGACGAAGCGGGAGCCTCCAGCCTCACCGGGGAGAGTTCCTCCATGGCGGGCGGCCCGGCGGCAAACATGGAGCGTATGAGCGCCATGATGGGCGGCTCCAGCGGCGGGGCGGAGAACTTCTCCCAAATGATGCCCGCTCCCGACGGCGGGCCGGTGAGCCCCATTCTCCAGGAGAGCTATGAGGTGGCATGGGGCGGCTGGCCGGAACAATATGACCAGGTGGTGTTGGTGCTGGACGAGGACGGTTCTATCCCCGCCGGGGCGTTGTACCAGCTTGGCTTCCTCACCGGGGACGAGTACCGGGAAATCACGGAGCAGATCCGCAACGGGCAGGCGGCGGATCAGCGGTTTTGGGACTACGAAACTGCCTGCGGCCACACATTTTACCTTCTTCCCGCCTGTGACCTGTACCGTGAAAACGGGGACGGCACCTTTACCCTCGCCGACGGCGCCATGGAGATCGAGGGTCTGCTGGAACAGGCGGTAGAGCTGAAAATCGTCGGGGTGATCCGTCCCGTGGAGGGCGCGGAAAACGCCGACGCCGACGGGCCGGTGGCTTACACCCATTTGCTCACCGACTATGTGATGGACCACACCAGCCAAAGCCCGGTGGTGCTCGCTCAAGAGCGGACGCCGGAGGTCAATATTCTGAACGGCCTGCGCTTTGAGGCGGAAACAGACGGGGAAAAAGCTGAGGATGCCGTGCGCTATTTGTCATCCCTTGGTGTCTCCGATAAAGCCGCCATGTATGGGATGATCCTGGAGCGGCAGGCCGGAGGAAGCCAGAGCGGCGAGACCCACCCCCAGGGTACGGCTATGCCGCCCCGCCAGCAGGCCGCTCTGGAGGGCCGGGAGCTTCAGGACGAAGCCGCCCTGGCCGGCGCGCTGGATCTATGGCTTGAGAATGAACCCGATCAGGAGATCCTGCTGTCCGCCTACCGCATCTACGTGGAGGGCGCGTCCTACGAGGAAAATATGACCGCCTTCGGCTCGGCCAGCTATGACGCCCCCGCCTCTATCAGCATCTACACAGACAGCTTTGAGGACAAGGAGGCGGTATCCGCCTGCATCCAGAGCTACAACGAGGGCCGGGACGAAGCGGAACAGGTCACCTACACAGACTATGTGGCCCTGCTCACCGGCTCGGTGAGCTCCATCATTGATGTGATCTCCTACGTACTTATCGCCTTTGTGGCGGTGTCACTGGTGGTGTCCTCCATCATGATCGGCATTATCACCCATATCTCCGTCATGGAGCGCACTAAGGAAATCGGCATACTCCGGGCCATGGGCGCGTCCAAATCCAACATCGCCCAAGTGTTCAACGCGGAGACCATCCTCGTGGGCCTGCTGGCCGGGTTACTGGGTGTGGGCGTGTCCATGCTGCTCACCATCCCGGTCAACTCCATCATTCAAACCCTGTTGGGAACAGCCGGACTGACCGCGTCCCTGCCCTGGACGGCGGCGTTGCTGCTGGTGGCGCTCAGTATGGCTATCACAGTCATCGCGGGACTGATCCCTTCCCGTGCCGCCGCAAAAAAGGACCCCGTGGCGGCGCTGCGCGCGGAATAATGCGGAGCAGAGCGGCGCACAACGCGCCGCTCTGTCTGCCGGAAGGAGATGCCATATGCTGAAATTGCTGAACTATTTGAATCGCAGGGACTGGCTCTATGCACTGTGTGCGCTGGGGTTCATCGTATGCGGGGTGTGGCTGGATCTGAGGCTTCCCGACTATATGCGGGAAATCACCACCCTGGTACAGACCCCCGGCAGTGAACTGGGGGCGGTACTGGAGGCGGGGAGCTCCATGCTGCTGTGCGCCCTGGGCAGTCTGGCGGCATCCGCTGTCGTGGGCTATTTCGTAGCCCGGATCGCAGCGGGGCTGGCCATGCGGCTGCGGGAGGCGGTGTATGATAAGACCATGGACTTCTCCATGGAGGAACTGGGCGGCTTCTCCACCGCCAGTCTCATCACCCGCACCACCAACGACGTGCAGCAGATCCAGATGTTTGCCGCCCTGGGCCTCCAGGCAATCCTCAAGGCCCCGATCCTGGCGGTGTGGGCCATCCTGAAAATCTCGGGCAAAAGTTGGCAGTGGACGGCGGCCACAGGCGCGGCGGTGGCCGTATTGGCCGCCATGCTGGGCACGGTGATCGCCCTGGTGCTGCCCAAATTCAAAAATATGCAGAAGCTCACCGACAGACTGAACCGGGTGGCTCGGGAACACCTCACCGGCATTCGGGTGGTGCGGGCCTACAACGCCGAGGGCTACCAGAAGGACAAGTTCCAGCAGGCCAACCAGGCCCTTACCGACACCAGCTTGTTCACCAGTCGTACCATGTCCGTGCTGTTCCCCGGCATGACCCTTATCATGTCCGGACTGACCCTCTCCATCTACTGGATCGGGGCGCACCTCATCAATGGCGCTGCCCCGTCGGGCCGGCTGGCTGTGTTCTCCGATATGGTGGTGTTCTCCTCTTATGCCATGCAGATCATTATGGCCTTCATGATGCTGGTGATGACCTTCATCGTCCTGCCCCGGGCCATGGTGTCCGCCCGGCGCATCAACGAGGTGCTGGACACAGAGAGCAGGATCACCGACGGCCCCGCGGCGGGCTCCGAGCTGTTCGAGCAGGGAGAGGTGGAGTTCCGGCACGTCTGTTTCCGCTACCCCGGCAGTACCCAGGACGTGCTCCATGACGTGAGCTTCACCGCCCACCGGGGGGAGACCGTGGCCTTCATCGGCTCCACCGGCAGCGGTAAGAGCACCCTGGTCAACCTCATCCCCCGGTTTTATGACGTGACCGGGGGCGAGATCCTGGTGGACGGCATCAACGTCCGGCACTATACCCAGGCCGCCCTGCGGCGCAAGCTGGGCTATGTGCCCCAGCGGGCGGTGTTGTTCCGGGGAACGGTGACCTCTAACGTGACTTATGGGGACGATGGCCGGGGGCAGGCCAGCTCCGAGCGGCTTTGGAATGCCCTGGACACTGCCCAGGCTGGAGAGTTTGTGCGCGAAATGGAGGGAAAGGAAGGGGCCGCCATGGCTCAGGGCGGGAGCAACCTGTCCGGGGCAACGGTTGTCTATTGCCCGCGCGGTGTACCGCCGCCCGGAGATCTACATCTTCGACGACTCCTTCTCCGCCCTGGATTATCGGACGGATCGGGCCCTGCGCGGGGCGCTGAAAAAGGAGGCGGGTGCCGCCACCACCCTCATCGTAGCCCAGCGGGTGGGCACTATTCTGGACGCCGATCAGATCATCGTGCTGGACGAAGGCCGGGTGGTGGGCAGAGGCAGGCACCGCGAGCTTTTGGTTTCCTGCCCGGTCTACCGGGAGATTGCCGAATCTCAACTTTCCAAGGAGGAATTGAACTATGGCTGACGAAAAAAGAGAACCCGCCCGCGTCCACGGCACCCGGCACGGCCCGGGCGGGAGGATGGGCGGCGGGGAGAAGGCTAAAGACTTCCGGGGTTCCCTGATGCGGCTGGCGGGCTACTGCCGAACCTGGCTTCCCGCCGTCATCGCCGCCATGGTGCTGGCCATGGCCGGCTCCATCCTGAACCTCATCGGCCCGGGCCGGGTGGCGGAAATGACCCGGCTCATGACGGAGGGCCTCATGACCGGCATTGACGTGGAGGCTGTGGCGCGCATCGCCCTGCTGCTGGCGGTACTGTACGGCCTGGGCTGGCTGTTCAGCATCGTCCAGGGACAGATCATGGCTGCGGTGACCCAGCGGGTATCCCGCTCGCTGCGCACGGACATCTCCCAAAAATTTGACCGTCTGCCGCTGAACTACTTCGACACCACCAGCACCGGCAACATCCTCTCCCGGGTGACCAACGATGTGGACACCATTGGCCAGACCCTGAATCAGAGTGTGGGCACCCTGGTGACGGCCTGCGCCATGTTCCTGGGCTCCCTCATCATGATGTTCTATACTAACTGGGTGATGGCCCTGGCCGCGGTCCTCGCCGCCGTGTCAGGGTTCGGGCTGATGATGCTCATCGTATCCCGCTCCCAGGGCTTCTTCCGGCAGCAGCAGATGGAGCTGGGGGCGCTGAACGGCCACATCGAGGAGACCTACTCCGGCCACACCGTGGTCAAAGCCTACGGCGGTGAGGCCGACGCCAAAGAACAGTTCCGGCGGATGAACCGGAGGCTGTACGATTCCGCCTGGAAAAGCCAATTCCTGTCCGGCCTGATGCAGCCGCTGATGGGTTTTGTAGGCAACCTGGGTTATGTGGCGGTGTGCGTCGCCGGGGCGGTGCTGACGCTGAACGGCGCTATTGGCTTCGACGTAATCGTGGCCTTCATGCTGTACGTGCGCCTGTTCACCCAGCCGCTGAGCCAGCTTGCCCAGGCGGCCACCAGCCTCCAGAGCGCGGCAGCGGCCAGCGAGCGGGTCTTTACCTTCCTGGATGAGGAGGAACTAACGGATGAGAGTGGGAAAACTGCTCGGCTGGATCAGGTGGAGGGCCGCGTAGACTTTGACCACGTCCGTTTCGGATACGACCCTGCCAAGCCTGTCATCCACGGTTTTTCCGCAAATGTGAAGTCCGGGCAGAAAATTGCCATCGTGGGCCCCACCGGGGCGGGCAAGACTACCATGGTCAATCTGCTCATGCGGTTCTATGAGACCCAGGGCGGCCAGATCCGTATCGACGGCGTGCCCATCGGGGAACTCACCCGGGAAAACGTCCACAATTTGTTCTGCATGGTGCTGCAGGACACCTGGCTTTTTGAGGGCACCATCCGAGAAAACATCGTCTACGCCAAGCAGGGGGTGACGGATGAGCAGGTATCCGCCGCCTGCAAAGCGGTGGGGCTGCACCGTTTCATCCTGTCCCTGCCACAGGGTTATGACACGGTTCTGGACGACAACGCCAGCCTGTCCGCCGGACAGCGCCAGTTGGTGACCATTGCCCGAGCCATGGTGGAGGACGCACCCATGCTCATCTTGGACGAGGCCACCAGCTCGGTGGACACCCGCACCGAGGTGCTGATCCAAGCGGCCATGGACAAACTGATGGCGGGGCGGACCTCTTTCGTCATTGCCCACCGCCTGTCCACCATCAAAAACGCCGACCTCATCCTGGTGATGAAGGACGGCGATATCATCGAGAGCGGAACCCACCGGGAGCTGCTGGATTGGGGCGGCTTTTACGCCCAGCTCTACAACAGCCAGTTTGAACAGGCGTCATAGGGGGAGATAAAATGCTGGCATTCACGGCATTGACTGGCGCGGTTGCGCACATAGCCATCGGCGGTATCCCTAATATTATTACCGCATTGGTACTCTGCATTGCGTTTGCCCTGATTGGTGCGAGGGCCTCTGCTCTTTTCGCAAACAAAGTAGACGCAAAAAAGCAAAACCAAGTGACCGGAGCCTCGCTTTGTGCTTTGGGTGTTGTATTGGCCTGTGTCAACTGGTTCTTTTGAGGAAAGCATATGGACGAAAAAATATTGACTATGAAAAAACTGCTGGATACCAGTCACTTTACCATAGCAATAACAGGTGCGGGTATTTCAGTGCCTGCCGGAATCATGGGCTTCGCCGGAATGAATTTCCCGGTGGTGATGCAGATGACCTCCATGACTGTGCTGAAAAGAACGCCGGAACACTATTATAAAATGGCGCGCAAGGCGTTTTTGGGGCCTATGTTTGAAAACGGCCCCACGCTGGCCCACCGAAAGCTGGCGGAACTGGGAAAACAGGGGCTGATCCAGGGGATCATCACCACCAACATCGACTGCCTGCACACCCTGGCGGGTTCCAGAAACGTGGCGGAGATCCAGGGGAGCTTCGGCGTAAACAAATGCCTGAGCTGTGGGAAGCACTGTGACGATGTGCAAATTTGGAATCAGGGAAAGTGCCCCCGCTGCCCGGATTGCGGTGGACTGATGGCGGCCTTTCCGGTATACGAGCACATTGGTCTGCTGGATCGTGAGGTGGAAAAGGCCAGGAGTTGGGCGGCTTACGCAGATGTGGCTCTTATTATCGGCGCGGAGGGAAGCTATGGGCAGGTGTACTACCCTTATCTCAGGCGAGGCACAAAAATCGTCCAGATCAATCCAAAAAACACCCAGTTCGATAATATGGCAATGCTGAATATCCGGGCCACAGCGGATGAGGTGCTGGAGACACTATAAAATACGGAGGAGGTTGATGGTTTCCCTCACGTCTAATCTTGGCCGTTCAAATCAGTGTGTGTAATTTTCGCACCCATAGACTTCATAGTAGTTGATAAAGGTTGGAAGACAAACTCCCATTCCCCCTCCATCGGCGGGCCTTCTCTACCAGCCCCGCCCTCACCAAATCGTCCAGCGCACGCTTCACGGTCGAGCGGGACAAACTCACCCCAGAGGCGATGGTCTTGATCCCAGGCCAGCAGGTACCCTCCTTGTTGGCGTGATCCTTCAGGTAGATGTACACCGCCTTGGCCCGGTGGCTCAGCTCTTGGTCGTTGTAGATGGATTCATAGTAGGCCAAAGTATCATCCTCCTTCCTTGGGCGGCGGCCCATCCTGCTTTTTCATAAAGTTCGGGATTGTTGCCAGCGGCTGGCCCGCTTGGGCTTCCTGTTGGGCGGGCATGCCACGCTTCTGAGAAGACCGCTCCCATTGACGGGAGCGGTCTTTTTCCGTATCATCCGCACCGAGCAAAAACTTCTGCTTAATGGCTTCCTCCAGCTCCTGCCGTCCGGCGTAGTACACCTTCCGCTGGCCATGCTCCGGGGTCTGATAGGGCTCCCCGAAGGTGATCCCCCAGTCCAGGAACAGCCGGAGCCGGGTTTTCATCGGATGCGACCCGGTTTTCATCACCACGAACTCCCCCTTGGGGATGGACTTCAGCTCGTCCGGGGTCATCAAAGGCCGTTCCCCCATCTGGAGCGTCCGGCTGTCCTCGCCCTTGCTCCGGCTGATGTAGCCGGACTGCACCGTGTAGCTACCGAGGGCCTTGGACAGCACGTCGGCGGTCTGGCTGTTGGGCGCGAATCCACCGAAGATGGTGTCCTGTACGTTATCTTGGATGATCTCCGAGCCCTCTTTGCCGTAGTTCTTCTCCAACTGCGCCAGCGACTGGATGATGGGTACCAGGGTCAAACGCCGGGAACGGCCCGCGCTGAACAGCGGGAGGATGTCAAAGGGCGGCATGGTGCCCAGCTCGTCGCAGAACAGCACCACCCGGTTCTTCAGCTTGCCCCCGTTCTCGTCTGCCACAGAGAACAGCTCCCGCGCCAAATTCTGGATCATCAATCCCGCCATGAAATTCTTGGTCTGATCCTCCTCGGGGAGGATCAGGAAGATGGCGGACTTCTGGCTGGCGAAGGTCTCGGCGTCCAGCGGGCTGTCGAAGCAGATAGTCTGCTCCAGCTCCGTGTCCAGGAATGCGTTCAACCGGGACAACACCGTGGACAACACCGAGGCCATGGCCTGCTCCGAGGTATTCAGCGCCGCCCCGGCGAACCACCGGGCCTTATGTTCGGAGGGGAGGCGTCCCATCAGCACCTGAAAACAGCTTTTCCCCTTGGTGCCGGAGGGCTCCAGCAGATCCTGCACCAGCTTGAATACCGACACGATATGGCGGCGCTCCCGGGGCTGGCCGTCGATCTCCCTGGGCGGCAAAAACTCCGCCAGCAGCAAGATCACGGCGGTGAGAAGCCCCTCGGCGGAATCGTAAAAAAAGGCGTTCTGCCCATAGCTGCCGCTGTCGCCGTCCGGGCTGATGATGGTCTTGGAGAGGATCTTGGCGTACTTCTCCGCCTTGGCCCTCGCCGCCAGATCGTCCGGGTGGGCCACCGCCTGATCCATGTAGGCATTCACCAGCGTCAGAAAGTTGAACCCGTCTGAGCGGGTGGGATTGCGCAGGTCGATTACCGACACCGCGTAGCCATAGCACCGCTGGGCGATGGCCCCGTAGTTGCGGGCCAGATCTCCCTTGGTGTCCAGGGCCAGGAAGCTCATACCGCAGGCGCAGGCATATTCCAGATTGGGGTACAGGAAGAAGGCCGTTTTGCCCACGCCGGACGCGCCGATCATCAGGCAGTGAATGTCATCGCTGTCTACCAGGGCGGTGATTTTGCCTTTCTTCCCCTGGGAGCCCAGCACCAGCCCTTGGGCACGGGGCAGCTCCTTGCCCTGCCGCCACTGGGCTGGTTGGAAGGGGACGCGGGCGAAGGTTTTGCTGATTTCCTGTGGAGTGGCCCAGCGGGCGGTGCCGTGCTGGCCGTCGCCCACGGGTTTGGACTTGATGCTGTCCAGGGAACCCCGCCCGGACAAAAAAGAAACGCCGCCAATGACCAGCAGGGCCACCGCGGCGACGATCAGGATGATAAACTGTTGAGGCATGGCAAACCCTGCCTTTCATGATAGTTTCTGTTCAAATTGCTGCTCCTCCGCCTGTTGAAAATTCGCGCACAGATCCTCGTTCCAATCTTTATTGACTGGCACCCGCGCATCCACCGCCAGCCCCCGCTCCCGCACCACTTGGGCCAGCCGCCGCGTGGCAAGCTGCCCCGCCTGGTCATTGTCCAGGCACAGGAGGACATTTTCAATATTGGGGTGCCGCTCCAGCATCCCCAGCAGGGGCTGGGAGGACGTGCCGCACAGGGCCACATAGCTGTGCTTCGCCCAGTCGCTGTCATGGTAGATGGAAATCAGCGAGAGCATATCAATGGGGGCTTCGAACACCATCAGATGCCCGCTGGAACCGGGCCAGTTGAAGGCGTAGCGGAAGTCGCTGCCCTCCGCCGTCATGCGGAAGGTCTTGCCCTGGCTGTTGGTACTGCGCTTGTGGGCGTGGCGGGCGGTGCCGTCATTGTCTCTGCCCACGAAGACGGCGTTGTGGTATTTCTGATCCTCGTAGATCAGCCCTGAGCGGACAAAGGCAGTCAGCACGTCCCGATCCAGATGGCGGTGCTTGAGGAGATAGGCAAACACCCGCCTGTTGTTCTCGCTGGCGGGCGGCAGCACGAAGGGCTTTTTTACTTTCTCCCGGGGTGCGCTCACCTGGGGGCAGAGCTGGCCGGCGTCCTCGTTAAGCAGCGTCAGCACCGCCTCCTGATAATTCATCCCGTAGAACTCCTTGAGAAAAGTCACGGGCCCGCCGCCCTTCTCGGTGGCATGGTCGTAAAACTCATTGCCCAGGACGGTGACGCTGTGGTTGCTGGACAGACGGTACTCCGACCCTTCGCGGATCAGCGGCGCCCCTTTGAATCGGAGGAACTCCACCAGGTCTGCCGCGTTGGCCCGGAGCTTTTGTGCTTCTGTGAAATGGATGTAGGGCAAATTTTTCACCTCCAAAAAAAGACTGCCCACAATGAAGTGGACAGCCTGTTCAGGTTACGATAGAACCTTTTTAATTTGGGCTTCGTTTGCGTCCGGGAACATCTCTCGAATGCGTCCAACGATCCGTTCCCGGGATATCGCCGGCGCTTCCACGTATGCGGACGTGATGTGTTCATATCCCCAGAGGGCTTCCGGCGTGGTGTAGACCGAGATGGGCCAGCCGTATGGGGCGCCTTTCTTATTCACCCGTTGGCGGAAATCCCGAATAACCAAATAAGTCTGCATCTGCAGCTCTGTCACCGTACCTTCAAAATTCTTTTCGCCGCCTTTGCCAAAACCGGCATTCTGTTTCAATTCAAATGAAAACCACTCGTCCTTTTCGGCAAACCGATCCATGATTTTTTTGCAACGCAAGCTGGCCAGCTCATCGTCCCAGCGGCTTTCAAAATCATAGCCGTCCCTGCGGCAGTTCGCAAACCGTGGAAACCACTCCCTGGAGATAAAGCCGGCTTTTTTATCGAAGAACTTGCCGTAGGCCACCCGCCCGCTGCGGGCAATCATCTCCCTCCACTCCCAAGGATCCTGGGCCGGGTCGCCTGTCCACCAAAATCGGTCGGAGGTGTGTTCCTCCGCGGAGAATCCGGCGATCTCATTTTTGAACAGCGGCAGAAATCCAATCTTATCAATTAAATCAACCAGGTGTTCCCATGTTCGGATTCGGTTTGGATCATCCCAGGCCATGCCGCGCATAATCCAGACACCGCTCTCGTTTGCCATTCTGCACCACCTTCTCTCTGTTCATCACCTGCATTATACGGCAGAAGTCAATGAACTTCAAGAGAGCGTCTGGGCCTGTTCCTCGTGATCATCCGGCTTGTGGCCCATGGCGATCTTCTTCTCCCGGATCCTCCTCCTGAGCTTGCTGTCCACCGCAACCCGCATCCCGGCCACAGGCTGGGGGCGCTGTTCCTGGAAGATGCGGCCCATGTGGTACAGGAGTGAAGCGGTGGACGAAAAAATTGAGCTGTACACGCGGTTCAGATAATATTGGGCGTACTGATTGCCCTGCTGGGCGGACAGCCCCAGCCAGTGGACGGCCTGCCCCTGATCCTGGGGGACGTCCCCACCCAGCAGATACGCCTTGCCCAGTGTGTACTGGGCAAACTGATTTCCATCCTCTGCGCACTCAGTGAGCAGCTCCAGCGCCCGATCCACATCCTTGGGCACTGTCTCGGCACCGAGGAGTAGGAGCTTGCCCAGCTGATACTTTGCCAGCACATTGCCGCGCTCGGCAGCTTTCTCCAGCCAGGGCAGCGCCGCCGCCTCGTCCTGTTCCGTGCCCTCCCCATGGAGGAGCATCCAGCCGATGCGGTACTGGAGCCTGTCGTCCGGGGATCTGCCCGCCATGATCTGAAACCCGGTGAACGCCTGACGGAAATACCAGGCGGCACGTTCCTGGTTAGCGTCACCGCCCAGCCCGTCCCGGTACAGCTTGCCCAGCTCGTAGGCGGCATAGGGGAAGGTGACCGCCTTGGCGTACAGCTCCCGTGCCGCCACATAATCCTGCTCCACACCTTTACTGTTCCGGTACAGTCCGGCCAGGGTGTACTGGGCGTATTTGTATCCGGCGTCCGCAGACTTCTCCAGCCACCGGGCGGCCTCCCCGTAGTCCTGTTCCGCGCCCAGCCCTGCGGCGTACAGCTTGCCGATGCGGTATTGGGTGCAGCGATCCGGCGCGGCCTTTTCCGCCGAGAGGAACGTGGTCAGCGCCTTGGCATACCATTCCTGTGCCAGTTCCGAATCAGGCTCCCGGCCCAGACCCTCGGCGTACATCCGGCCCAGATCGGCCATGGCCAAGGCATTCCCGGCATTGGCCTCCTGGGTGAGCAGATCAAACGCCGCCTCGAAGTTTGGAGGACTGTCCTCGTCGCCAAACAGGAGTTGACGGGCGGTTCGGTAGCTGCGCGTCCACTTAGCGTGGGGAGAAATCTCTCCGGTGCCGATGGGCGCATCCACGGCTGCATCATCGAACGGCCTATCCACAGGTTCATCATCAGTCGGCTCACCTACTGGCTCGGTCTGGGGAGTGATATCGGGCGGCACAAAATCACCCAATCGCACCGCCTCCTCCACCACGATATTTTTGATCCGCTTGAACGCCTTTTGCCGGACGAGTGGGTCACGCGGTGGCAGATCGTCCTTGTACGTCCGCAGCACTTCTTCCCGCTCCTGGTACCACAGGTCATAGGCGGCGGCGATGCGGGGATCTTTCTCCAGCTCGGTCACGATTTCATCAACCAGTGACTTTACCGCTGGCGGCAGGTAGCCGTACTGCTTCTTGCCGGAGCAGTGCTGGAGACGCTGGGCCAGCTCCGCCATAAGCTGCTGGATGCGTTGGTTCTCCAACGTTCCGGTCTGCATCTCGGTGACGAGCTGCGTCATAACTTTCCTGGCATCCTCGGTGAGTTCATCCCGCCGCTGGGTCTGCCGCTGGTAGATGGCATAGAGGTCTTGCTGAAAAATCTCCTTCGCCAGCATGGACTTGACCTCTGCGATGCCCCGTTTGGTGAGGAAGCCGGACTTGCCGTCGGCGCTGTAACACACCATGTGGACGTGGGGGTGGTGGCCCTCGTCATGAAAGGCGGCGTACCAACGGAACTGCGCATCTGGGATCTTCATTGCTTTTGCCATATCCATGGCATGGGCGGACAGCAGCTTGCGCCAGCGTTCGGCGTTGTCATACCCCAGCCGTGCGGCGTCCTCCCGGCGCAGGGAGATGATGGGCAGCCACACCACGCCGGGGTGGTGCGCCACCTCATCCGCCACCTGGGACAGCACCAGCGGGCTGTCACCGGCAGTGAACAAACCGTGGGCGCCCATGCGCTGGACGCGGGGACGGCTGGCGATGTAGTCCACGTAGTTTTCTTTTTTTGCCACCTGCTCATAGTTGTCCTCGATGGCGCGGGTGATGAACTCCGAGGCGTTTCCCCGGGTGGGCGCGGCCTGGTAGTCCTCGTACTCGAACAGCCCGCGGCTGGACGGGAAGTCCCGGAGGAGCTGCGCCACCAGCTTGGCCTGTTTGTCCGTGGCAGGCAACTCCGCTTTGCCGGGATCGACGCGCTCCACGCCCTCCCGAGTGGCGGCGTACTTAACGTAGTTGCCCAGGTGGGCGGCGGCCTTCTCACCGCCGCCCTTGATGTGCGGGCACTTGAAAATGACGCGCGGCGTAAGTTCACCCCCATGTCTTTTCTCTGTACTAAACTCTTAGAGAGACTACCTTCAGGGCAGTCCATCATGAACCCACCCTCAGTTCACCAAGAGGGTGCAGCACCCCCTTGGCGGACGCTCAAAATTTTTGCGCGGTCACTCGCCCTCGTGTTTTTTCAGCGTGTCCTTGAACGTGATGCTGCCGTTGGTCTTTTTCACCTCCTGCACACACTGCCAGCGCAGTGCGTCCAGCTGACTGGCGTCGATCTCCAGCCCCGCCGCCAGCACGTGCATCATCATGCTGATCTCCACCGTCAGCTTGAACAGCAGACGGGCGATCCGCTCCTCGCTGCACTGGAGGGTACCGCGCATGGCGTGGACAAAAATGGGCGGCAGAAAATCCGCCACGTCCTCAGCGGCCAGGTAGTCGCAGTAAAAACGCACCGCGCTTTCCATGAACTCGTTCTGGCTCCGGCAGTTGGTGCGCGACAGGGCCGCCTTGATCTTCCTGTCGGTATCCGGATCGATCCGCATCAGGAACTTTACTTTTTCTTCTGCCATCTATAAATACCTCCAAAATATCGGTCAAAATGGGTTTGATAGCACTTCTGAAACTCAAAAACTGCGGCAACCACCGCAGTTTTTGTTCTGCTGATAGCAGATTTGATTGCACCCCGCAAAAAACGATGGCAGTTGGACACCGTGGAAAGGTGATGCAAAGCCATCAAAGCTCCCACAAAACCGTATTCCCGGCCCGCATTGCGGGCCGGTGTGAGAGGCGGTGATATCACCGCTTTATCCAGCACAAAAATCGAACGTCTGGATTGCCCTGGCGTCCCCGCCTGCATTGCCCTTCCGGGTGGGCCAGAAAGGGCCCTTGGCGGGGGCCAAAACTGCCGACCCGCACAATCGGCCCACAGCGGGCCAACACCGCGTTTCACCCCCTCGGTGGGGCTGGGACTCTACGTGGGCCACAGGAAGGCCGCAAACGCCCTCAAAGGGGCCGACACGGTGGGAATAGCGGGAGGGCCGCTCCGCAAGATGCGAAGCGGCCCTCTGAGCAGTCTGAGAAGGGATCCTCCGCTGGCTTACCCCATCTCCTGCCGCATGGAGCCGGGGTACAGTTCCGCATTGACCTTAAGCGCACAACGGATGTCATCCAGCTCGGTGTTGAGCCCCTTGGCCAGTTTGGCCCCGTTGGGCCGCAGGGTTGCCAGGAGCAGATCATCCAGCCCGCACATCTCTGTGACCGTCCGTGCGGTACTCAGAAGTGCCTGCCGCTGCTCCGGCCCGCACTTCTCCATCGCCGCCGTTTCAAACAGCGCCCAGATCAAATCCATTTGTGTCGCCGCATCCGGCTCTGGATTCAGGCAGGTCATATCGATCAGGTAGGGCAGGTTTTTGCCGTTGGTGACATACAGTTCAGCGTTGGCGATCTCGGTGTCCAGCCAGTCCAGCAGGGCTTTGCCGTCCTCACCCAGATTGTGAATCGTGGTGAGCGCCTCCAGCGCGGTGCGGCATTCCCTCACGCATTGGGGGATCTCTGTCTGCACCGTGTCCAGCATGGACACCGCCTCGTGGGCGACCAGGGTGCATACCTCGGTAGGTGTGAAACGGGTTTGGGTACTCATGTTCAACTCATCCTTCCTTCAAATTTTTGGGGCTGGCAACACAATGCCACACCCGCGCCGGGATATCCATTCACCAAACGCAACGATTTTTGCTGGGGCTGCGTGTGTAAAACCAACAGCGAGGTTACATCACGGGGCCGTTGGTCGGTTCTGCCTCGGGGGCATCACAGCGGAGCATCCGGGTTTCCAGATGTCCTGCGAAGATATCCAGCCGCCGTTCCCATGCCAGATGATCCTTTCGGTTGGCGTGCCACGCGGCGGTGGACACATCCCGGATGGTGTAGGTTTCCCAACCGTTCAGCGCGTCCAGGGTAGAGAACTCGCCCCGATCCAGATCGATGTCCAGCACGGCGGTCACCCGCCCAGTGCGCCGCATCAGCTCGCCGGCGTAGTCCTGGAACACCTCCGGCGCGATGTCCATCACGCTGTGCAGACGCTCCGCGAAACGCTGGGAGCTGTTTCCCTTTGCCAGCAGGTAGGAGCGCAGCGCCACGGCGGCGTGAAGCACATCCACAGGGATCGTCCCCTGCGTCAGCAGATGATCCGTCCGCCCGTCCTGGGTGACCCGGAATACAGAGATGCGGCGGGCGGCTTCCGTCGCCTCGCGCTGCCGCTGATCCTCCTCCCAGATCTCCCGGCTGATCTTTTCCCGCACCTGCTCCGGGAGCTGGTCGATCATCGCGTCCAGGTACTCGTTCAGCTCATCCTCCACGGTGGTGTCCTTCTTTTTGAACTGGTGGGAGAGGGCGTCATACCACCGCTCGTCCAGCCAGAGGGTGATGTCCCGGGAATTCATACGCCACCCTCCTCGCCGGACGGGGCGGGCCGCTCCTTGGGCGCGGGCTTGGCCGGACGGCGGGGCCGGGGCGCGGGGGCGGCGCGGCTGTCCAGGTACTCCCGCACCGGCGCGGGCACGGTGCGCTCGTAGAGCTGGCCCAGAGTCTGCTCCAACCGCGCCTGCACGGAGAAGCCCTCTTTCTTCAGTGAGAACTCCAGCGCGCCCAGCTTTTCCTCGTCGAACGCCACTGTGATGTTTGCTTTTTTCATTCCTGATTCCTCCTCATTACATGATGTAGAACGTCATTTCCTTCAGCCCTTCCGGGCACGGCTCTGAAATGGATTGGGCGAACTCCCGGGCATATCGGGCCGTTTCCTCATCGGACAGGGAGCAGAATTCACCGTCTGCCGAACCCGCGATCAGGAACGTCCCGGCAATGGTGTCTCCACCCACCTGACGGTTGGCCGGCAGTCCCATCAGCTTGCCCTCCTCATTGCAGATCAGGACGGCGCCGCTGTCCAGCCCCACGGCTTCAATGTCCCCACCTACCGCCGTCTGGAACGCCTCCAGCGTATTGGGCATGGTGATCTCCTCCGGCGCTTTCCCCGGCTCGAATTTCAGCATTCGGAGCTGTTCGTGGACGGGGACGGTCAGCTCATGCATCCACACTGGACGCACTTCGGGCCGCTTCATAAACTCCCGTTCGTATTCGCGGATCACCGCCATATCCAGCCCGTCTGCGTCTATCGTATTGGACTCCGCCTGCCGCCTGCCGCCCATGCAGACGATGCACAGCGCGGGCCATTCCTCCCGCTTCGGATATTCCAGCGTGAGCCGTTGGAACTCCCGGGTGCGCCGCACGGCTTCCACATCATTGATCATCCCAGGCAGGTATTCCACACCGCCCGGATCCAACTCGCCGCCTAACAGGACGCGGGTAAAGCGGATGGGCCGCTGGGCCACCGCCCGCAGGAGCGCCTGCTCCGTTTCCTCCCTGGCAGGGTAGACGCCGGTGGCGCCCACGTCCCAGGGCAGGTAGGCGCCCACATCTTCCAGCAGTTTCTTCACGGCGAAAATCCGCGCCCGCTGGTCGCCCTCCATACGCCCCAAAGCGGAGACATACCGCCGCAGATTCTGGACGGTGTACTTCTGCCTATTTAGGGGGAGCGGCTCTATGTTGGATGAACCACTGGCCGCATCCAACCGCTGGCCGAACGCGCGGAGCAACGGCGCAGCATCCTGTCCACACACCTCCGCCATGCCCTGGATGATGCCGCGGATCCACCCGTGGCGTGTTTCGGGCTGGCAGCAGGACTCGCCCGGACGCCCCTGTTCAAAACCCACCAGCCGCCGGGCGGCATACAGGGCCAGCCCCTCGGATGCCTGGGCCAAATCGATTTTTTGCTTCATGGCGTCATGTCGCCCATGGCCTGCTCCGCCTGCTCGTGGGCTTCCAGCGCGTCGCAAAACCGCTCCAGTTCTTTCGCTTCGACGCCCTCCAGCACCATCTCGGGTTCTCCGTCATCCACCCGAATGTCGGCCACCCGGGCGTCCAGCAGGGCGGCGAAGTCCTCCTGGCCGCTGGCGGTCAGCTTTTCCAGATCTTCCAGCGGAACAAGGACGGTGGAGTCCTTGTGGGCCAGGGAGGCGGATTCGGAAACGCCGTCCATCTGGAGAACATCCCTTACCCTCATGCCGCCCTCCAGCACCTGCCGGGGAACCTGGCAAATATCGCACAGCTCCTGATCCGAGAGGTATCCATGTTCCCGGATCTCCCGGATGGTCAGGCCGAAGCTGCCATGGAGCATGGAGTAGCAATCCTCACCCCGGTAAAGCTCAAGCGCCGCGGATACGGCATTCTCAAGGAGTTCCGCCGCGCGCTCCGGCGAAAACGAAACGGCCGTCTTTTTCTCCGGCGCGTCTTTATCCTGGCGGGGGCCCAGATCACAGACCACGCTGACGCATCCATCGTCCAGTTCCACCGCAGACACCTCCTGCCTGCGGCGCAGGGCGTCCAAGAGCATACTGTCCAACCCGCTGCCTTCTCGGATGGTCAGCCCAAGCCGTTTCCCCAACTCCGCGAAGCTGACACTGCAGCCACCGCGGCCAGGGCGTTGATTGAAATAGGCGTGCCAGCTTCCGCCGCCCGGGTTTTCGGCGCACTGTTGGACGATGAACTCTGCGGCTTGGTTCAGTCTGTCCCGCACCACGTTCCGCGCCCCCGCCACATAGGCGGAATACGCGGCGCGGCCATCGGCGCCGCACTGCACCAGCACGCCGTCCGCCCGGCCCTCGCCCAGCACCAGCAGGCAATGGTCATGGCCGGTGCCCTGGTGGGGCTCGACCTGATTGCTTCTGATGAAGTCATACTGATCCAGCGGCCTCATTAGAAAGGCCGCGAACTGCGTGTTGGGAAGCTCCACCACCTTGTCCACCTGATATTCAGGCGGGCACAGGGGCGCGCGTTGTCGGCCCATTTCCGCTCTGATTTTCATTGTCATCCTCCTTCATGGTAAGTAGTATCTTGGGTTCGTCCTCTGCCCGTTGAGCCGCACCTCGAAGTGGAGGTGCGGCCCGGTAGACCGTCCGGTGGAGCCGGACAGGGAAATCACATCCCCGGCCTGTACCACCTGGCCGGGATGCACCAGCAGGCGGGAGTTGTGGCCGTACAGGGTGAGCAGGCCGTTCTCGTGGCCGATGGTCACGTAATAGCCGTAGCTGGAGTCGTACTTGGCCACCCGGACGGTGCCGGGCAGCGCCGCCCGGACGGGGGTACCAGTGGGGACGGCCAGATCCATGCCGGTGTGGCCGTCCCGCTGGCCGGTGATGGGGTCGATGCGCCCGCCGAATTCAGAGGTTACAATGTTCCGCCAGTTGGCGCCCACCGGGGAGCAGAAGCCGTCCGCGCCCACATAGGGTACATTCGCGCCCTCGAAGGTGCCACCTTCACCCGTGGTAGGATAGCCGTACTTGATCAGGCTGTACACGCTGTCGGCGTTGGTTTTCTGTTCCTCCGTGATGTCCGCGCCGAGGGATGCGGCGAGGTTGGCGTACACCTTAGCCATATCCTCAATGGGAACGAACACGTTATAGATGCGCTCCACCTCAATGTCATTACCATCCTCATCCTTCTCAGTGACCGTTTCAGTCCGAGTCTCGCTGGACGCGAAGCAGTGGGCAAACTGGGCGAGGGGCGGGGCCTCACCGCCGAAATACAGGGAGAAAAACACAGCCTTGACCCGGATGGGGTCGAGGCTGTTTCCCTCGTCCATATTCGATTGGATGTCCGCTATCACAGTGTCCAGCTCCGCGAAGCTGGCCCGGGTCTGTTCAATACACACCCGGTATTCGGCGGGGACATCGGCGGGGATCTCGCCGCCCTGGAAGCACAGCTGGGCGGCGGAGATATTGTGGCTCACCGCGCCGGAGCCCAGAACGCACAGCAGGGCCACCACCACGATGATGGGGGAGAGGATGGCGGCGATGGCCCAGCCCACACCCTTCCGGGCTTTCTCGTTGGTGAGCAGGGTGGCGGCGGCTTTTGCCACCAGGACGGGATCAACCAAGGGCCATGCCACCTCCCATCTCAGGTGCGTCGGCCTGCTCCTGTTCCAGCTTCTGGGCCTGCTCCTGGATCGTCTGCCAGTACTCCTCCAGCGCCTGGATGGTGTCGGGGCTGCCGCTGTCGGGAAACTGCTGGCGGTACTGCTCGAAGTCCATGCCGTTGTCCAGCAGTAGCTTTGCCACGTCCACCGCGTCGTTTTCCACACAGGCATGGAGGGCCCGGTAGTCGTTGACATCTACCCACATCCGCTTCTCCAGAAGCTCCTCCGCGATCCAGCTGTTGTGGCCCTCATAGGTCAGCATATGGAGTGTTCTCTCCGCGCTGTCTCCCCCGGAGATGCCCTTGTCCACCAGGGTGGACAGCATTTCATAGTCCGGCCCTGCGGCGAACAGCTCCAGAAGGAGGGGCGGCGCGGCGGCGATCTGCTCATTGGTACACTGCTTGATGATCTCCCTGGCGATATGACCGTGTTCCAAAAAGGCATAGACAGCCATCTCGCCGTGGAAGGAGGGGGACAGCTCCGCCACCCGGTCTGCCGCGTTAGCCAGCAGGGAGGCCACCTTTTGGGGGTCGTTGATGTCGATGGCTTTTCGGCAGGCGGCGGCATAAGCGGGTTCCGGGAACCGCTCCACATCGTCCAGCAGGGCGCGGGTCATCTGCCGCCCCACCGCGCCGGGGCGGCCCGCCGCCTCCACCAGCAGATCGCCCGCGTGGGTGTCCAGCACCTTCGGGTACAAATCCAAGAAGGCGGACAGTTCTCCGTCCCGGACGGCCAGCACCGCCTTGTCATAGTCACTGATGCGCAAGGGCCGCTGGCCCACGGTGTCCATATAGGCTGTGATGCTGCCCGTCATCCGGCGCAGAAGCTGCTCGGTCTGGGACATGGCCTCCTCCTGCCGCTCCCGCTGCTCCACCAGCGCCTGGATGATGACCTTTTCCTCCTGCTGGCTGAGATGCACCACCCTGCCCGCGTCGTCGCAAAGTCCGCTCCACTCCGTTTCCGCCCGTGGCGAAAACTGCGTTCGCTCCCTTGCTCCTCCTTTCCCCATCGAACCCGCTTCGCTGGGCTTCGATGGGGGCCCCGAAAAGCCGTCGACCCTCATGTACCGGGCGTGGGTGGCGTGGTCGCCGTGAACGGCTTTAGTAATTGCCGAGGCGGTGAGGAACATCCGGTCCAGGTCGTTCCCGTTCTCGCCCAGGGTTTTGCCCGTGATGAAACGCTCGGTCATGCTCTTTTTCTGCTTCTCATCGTACCATTTGAGGTACACGTCCACATAAACGCCCTCGCTGGCCCCATAGTCCACGGTGCAGAACAGGTCGGCGTCACGGGGAATCTCTCGGCCATTTTTCCATTCATCGCGCAGCAGAAAATACTCATCGGGCAGATACCCCATGCCATCCAGCCGGTGCTTCAGCTCCTCGTACACTTCCTGGGCCGTGCGCTGGCCCGCGTACTCCACCTTCCGGGGATCGTCCACTGAGGGCTTCCAGCGGTCAAATTCAATGATTTCCATATTGCATCCTCCTACATCATGGTGGGCCCGCCCTGCTCCAGCTGGCCCTGTACCTTAGCCAAGGCTTCCTCGATCTGACGGGCTCCGGCATTTGCCACCTGGGCGGCAGCCCTGATTTGCTCCTTTTGCTCCGGGGGCAGCACAACGCCATGTTCCGTAAATCTTTCCGGGAACAAATCCCGTTTGATCAGCCCGGTGACGTACTGCTCAATGGACAGCCTCCGCTTTGCCGCCTGGACATGGATATCCCGGAACAGTGCCTCATCTATTTTAATTGCGATTGATTTAGCCATATTGATCCTCCTATCCGCCGTCATGGCAGTTGCAGGGCAGATCGTCCTCGGGGAACATCCAGCACATGGCCTGCTGGTTCAGATCCGCCGCCACGAAATCCCGCCAGGCCCAGTCCCGCCCCAGCCCCTTCACCGTGATCAGGTTGGGCTTTGCCCCGTCCTCAATGGCGATGGCCCGCTCATAGAGATCCCGGTGCCGATGGTACAGGGTGCGGATCTCCTTTTTCTTCATGCTGGGGCAGAAAAAGCAGGAGGACTTGCCCGGCAGCGGCAGGCCCGCCGATTGGATAGCGGCAATGCAGTCCTCCCGCGTCCAGCCCCAGTCCATCAGCGGATAAACCTTGATATACTTGGGGTCGGCCTCGTCATGTTCCCGGACATTCTCACGCCGGTTCACCTCTCCCACGTCGTAACCGATAAACTTCACCACCTTTTCCCCTCTGGCCCAGACCTCCCGGCAGGGCGGGTAGTTGTTGCAGAATTTCTCTTGGGGCGCGATTTTGTGTTTGAGGGAGCATTTCTTGTATCCGTAGGCGATGGCGGGCAGAGTGGCGGAGCGCAGGCATTCCTGTTCTAAGGTCAGCCGAGCCCCGTTCTTGTCGGTGCAGTAGACGGTCTGGAGCCTGGGCATCCCATGGCGGGCCAGCCAGTCGTCCATGATGGGCAGGTACTCATAGGTATAGGGCTGCTCCCCTCCGGGATCGGCAAAGAGGATCAAGTCAATGGGGATGCCCCTTTGGTGCAGTCCGATCAGCATTGCGGTGCTGTTGATCCCAGCCCCATACGAGACGATATTCATCGTCCGCCCGCCTCCCCGAACAGCTTTTCCTTATAATCCGGCGCATGGACTTCCAGCAGATACCGCTCGTTGCCGCACTTGTACAGGCACACGCCCCGCTGGGGGTAGCGGATCAGTTCGTACTCGGAGCCCTCCAGCTGGAGGTTGTCCATGTAAAACTTCTTGTCCACGCTGCCCGCGTTGAACAGGAACTGGTGGGTGGGGATGGCGAACAGGGGCCGGGTCAGCTCCCGGATGCCGTCCACGTCGAAATCCTCCAGGTTCTGCGAGGCCAGGATCAGCGCGGACTCCTTCTTGCGCACCCGTTTCAGCGTGTTGCGGATGTACTCAATGGTGGTGACGTTGGACAGCCAGATATACAGCTCGTCCAGGGTCGCCACCGTATTGCCCACGGTGAGGAGCTTGTCGCTGAGGAAAGACAGCACGTTAAACAGCATGGCGTCCTTCACATTTTTGCTTGCCTGCAATAAGCCCTTCACCCCGAACACCAGGAACCGGGAGCTGGTGATGTTGGTGTGGCCGTTGAAAAACTTGCTCTCCGCGCCCCGGCACAGGGAGTGGAGCCCCAGCAGGATCTCCCGGAGCAGCTCCCGGGGGTAGAGGGGGCTGGCCTCGTCCCCGTACCGCTCGTAGGCATCCTCGATCACGTCATAGAGGTCGGAGAGGATGGGGAACTGGCCGGGGGCCAGGGCGGCGAAGTCGGCGCCATCGTCCAGGCCCCATTTGGCGTACAGCCGCTCCAGCATCAGCTCAATGGTGTCGATGTGGGCGTCGGAGAAATCCTTATAGGAGCGGAAAAAATCCTTGAGGAAGGAGATATGTTGGCTGAGGAGCGTCCGCTGGCGGAAGGTCTCAGGCGCTGTTTCGTCCTCCTCGGTGTCCACGCTCCACGCCTTGGGCTCCAGCGGGTTGATGCGGTACCGCCCGTCCATCAGATCCACGAAGCACCCGCCCAGGTTGGCGCACAGGTCGATCAGCTCATGCTCCGGGTCGAGGCAGATGGCGGACTTTCCGCTCTCCAGAATGTTGCACAGGAGCAGTTTGAGCAGATATGACTTCCCTTGGCCGGAGTTGCCCAAAATCAGGACGCTGGCGGTGGTCTTGTCCTCCGCCCTCCGGTCTAAATCCACGATGACGTTGGAGCCGTAACGGTCCCGGCCCACATAGAAACCCCGGGGATCGGTCTTGCCGGAGTAGTTGAAAAAGTCCAGGTTCGCCACGCTGGACGCGGGCAGAACCCGCTCAAACTGGGAGCCGAAGGCGTTGAACCCCGTGGGGTTGGCGGCCTGGAAGCCCTCCCGCTGGCGCAGCAGCAGGGGGTCGGGGGTGAGCTTGCACCGGGCCAGCTCGGCGGTGACGAAGTCCTTCAGCGTGGACAGCTTCGCCATATCCGGGGCGCTGATGTCGATGAATACGGCACAGTGGATCAGCGGTTCCCGGCTGCGGTACATCTGGGTGACCAGCGCGGCCACGTCCTGGAGGTCGCTCTCCGCCGCCACGGACTGCTGGAGGTCGTTGGTGTTGGAGCGAGTCAGGCGGTTTTTGTTGCTGGCGTTCTGGATGATCTGCTTCTCCTCGGCGGCGGTGACCTGCCGGGCATAGAGGGAGAGGTTCACCCCGTCCTTCGCCCCCAGGCGGCTCAGCAGGGCCAGCTCCTCCGTAGAGGCGGCATAGCCCCGCAGGGTCAGGAAGGTATGGTACCCGCAGCCGATAATGGAGCTATCCGTGTTGAACTTCACCACCGAAGGGGCTGCCATGTCCAGGAAATCCTTGGGCTTGGACGGGGCGGCGGGCTTGGGCGCTGTTTTCTTCTTCTGCACTTTCTTAGCCATGGCGCACCGCCTCCTCGCCGTCAAAATCGGGGAAGGACTCCGTGGCCATGTCCCGTTGGTAGTAGACAGACAGGATGCGCTTGATGTCCTGGGCATCCGCCAGCCGGACATGGAAGCCCCCATCTCGGAGGCTTTTTTCGGTCTGTCGGGGATCGGCGGCGCTGTCCTTATCTACAGGGTACACCAAGGCGAACTCTCGGGCCGAGGCGGTGGTGGCCTGGATGTCGTCCAGGTGGGCGGCGTCCTGACGCAGCAGCTCCCGCACCGCGGGGAGGGGCTCCGCCTCCAGACGGCGGCGGTAGAAGTCCTGGTTGGCCTGGAAGGATTCCCGGGAGTCCATGGCCAGGAAGCGCACCGCGGGGGTGGCCCGGAGCAGGTTGGTGAGGGCGGTGACCCGCCCCCGCACCCCCTCGGGAGACAGCACGGACAGGTTATCCGGCCTGAGCATAAAAAAGACCAGCTCCCCTTTGGCGGTTTTCACGCCGTGATCGGTGAGCTGGCTGATGCCCATGAGCTGGCGGGTGGACTGGCGCTCCCGCAGCTCTTTTTTTGTTTTCGGTTCAAGTTTCAGATTCCCTCCATTCAAAGTATTGCTGCTTCAAAAACAGGAAGCACATGGCGTAGCGCAGAAAGTCCAAGATGCTGGAATCCTCCAGCCGGATGCTGAGGAAGGCGTACAGTACCGTGGCGATGAGCGGCGGAACCAGGCCCAGCTGGGCCAGCGCCAGCACCGACAGGATGAAGCCCACGCCGATGACCGCCACGTCCCGCAGCGCCCACAGCCACAGGGTGGGCTTGGCTTTCAGGTTGTTGGGGTAGATGTACATTGAAATTCATTCGCCTCCGAGCCTGCGGCGGGCTGGTACACCGCCACAGGGATATTTCGTTTCTTGCAGTTGTCGATCACATACTTTGTCCCTCTGGACTTGCCGTCCCAGAAGGCCAGGACAAAGTCGGCGTACTCGATGATGGCGATGTTCCGCCGCAGGGGCGCGCCCCTGCCGTACTTTTCGTACTCCGGCAGGAACTCGGTCAGCTTCAACCCGTGCCACAGGGCGTAGTCCTTGGCGCAGGTATCGATCCCCTTCGCCCCGCCCGATACGATCTCAGTGACTCCCTCCGGGAGATAGTCTTTCAGATGATCCACATAAAGCCCTCTTGAGCCAATAACGGCGACTTTCACAATATCTCCTCTTTTCTATGCGTCAGTTATGCGTCATACATTCGCCAAAACTGCACAAGATTATACCTTGACGATATAATGATGTCAATAATGCGTCAAAAGGATGATAGACATGAAAGACAGTTTGCCGCGCTATACGCTGCGGATCCCTCAGATTCTGCTGGATAAGCTGACTGTTGTCGCCGCATATGAGGGCCGGACAAAGAACAAGGAGATTGAGCAGCTTATCAAGCGGCGCATTGCCGAATTTGAAGCGGAACATGGGGCCATTGAGGGGCCGGTCGGCCCGGATGTGAACGTGAGGCCACCCCGGAAGGGCTGACGGAACGGGGAAGGGCGGCAGCTTGCCGCCCTCCTTTGCGTCTATAATCCGTCCTCCGGGCTGCCGATGGCCTCCATGGCATCCAGGCACCACACCGCGTGTTCCTTCAGCGTCAGCATCAGCACCCGCTCCGCGGGGTTCAGTGCCTCCACGGCCCCGATCTGCCCCAGGGGGTGCATATCGATGCCCAAAGCGGGGCAGTCCAGAAGCATCTCCCCGGGGTGGTGGATGTGGGGGTGTACGCTGGCCTCGCCCCAGTGGGGGAGCCGCGCCCGGTAGCTCTCGCTGACCACCTTGCCGGATTGATCCTTCCGGCTGCTGTTATCCCAGGTCAGCGCCACGACTGGCCGCCTCCTTCCGCTCCGCCTCGTCCAGCGCCCGCTGGATCAGGCCCAGCACGAACTCCTTCTGGCTCACCTTTTTGCCGGTGCGGGCGCTCTCCTGCTCCAGGAGCTTCTTCAGCCGCTGAAACATTTCCTCCGGCATCTGAAAGGCCATGGTGCGCATCCCTTCCGCCATTTTTTCTTCCCCCTTTTCGTAGTAATTGGTCAGCAGCTCGGTGATGTACGCGCTCAGCGTCACTCCCGCCTGTTCCTTCGCCGCCCGAACCCGGCTGTGCAGTTCTGCCGGGATCATAGCACACAGATTTTTTTGATTTTCCGCCATATTGGCGTCCTCCTCTCCGTTTTTGTAACGCAAGTATACCGACAACCGGGCCGAATAGCTATTCACCATACCCAACGAAGATACCGTCTGAAACGAAGCGAAACCAACAACTACCCGGCCCTTAAAACCAGGGCCATCCCATACATCAGGTATTCCACGCACGGGATGGCCACGCTGTTGCCGAGCGCACGGTATCTGGGGGAGTCCGCCGCACCGGGCAGATCAGTCCAATCGTCAGGATAGCCCTGGAGGCGTTCGCACTCCCTTGGTGTTAGACGCCTTATAAGCAACGGAGCTTCCACCACCAATTTGTCCTGTGAAACATACTGGGAGTTGGGCCCTTTGCTGTCACCAGCGGTGAGCGCACCGACGGTTTCCTGATATATGAGGTCGGTCACATCCTTCTGCTGGTGGGCGCTTTGGGTGGAGGTCACGCCGTCCTCCTGGAACTTGTCGCACCGCTGGCGGGCAAAGATGGCGTGGTGATCTGTAGCGGTGAGGGTATAAGCGATATCCTCCTGGATACCGAGCCAGTTCCCGCCGTTCTCCGGCTGGCGGTCGATGGCATTGCCGGTGATGCAGAACACGGGTTCCTCCTCCTGCATGACAAGGCTGAGGTTGTTCCCGCCTGTACCCGCCCTGGCAGATAAGGTGGGCGCAACTTTGTGGGGGCCTGTATATCTCGCATCGATCCCATGATTTTCAAACACGAGAGGCTGATGCCCGTGTTCCTGGGCCCGGAGCGTGCCTGCCACATCTTCGGAACATTCCATGATTTGCCCGCCCTGGTCGTTGAGGCACAGCACGGACGGCATCATATTTCCGCTGGCGGCCGCTTTCAGAGTGGGAGCCACCTCCTCCTGATAGCCGATGCTTCCGGCAGACGGCCCTGCCCCGGCGCAGAAGCCAGCGGCAAAGACCAGCCCGCCCGGTTTGGCCTCGCCGCTGTTGATGGTGGGGGACACACCATCCAACGCGGTGATCCGGGCCTGTTGGGTGTCCCAGGGGTTTAGGCAGTTTGCCACAAATGTCTGCTGTTTCATCCCCGGTTGAGCAGACAATGCTCCGGCCACATCGTGCAGATCGCGCACCTCGTCCCGCTGATTGGCCGCGAAGGCTGTCACCGGGGTTGAAACGAAGGTCTGCATCTGCATATTGGACGTGGCCATCAAAGCGCCGGAAATATCCCCCAGGTCGATGGCCTCGTCCCGCTGGTTCATATGGAACGCCAGCGGCGCATTTTGGATGGGTGTGAGATAAACTGCTAACCCTGCCTGCGCATTCAGCGCCGCCTCCAGCTGGGGCGGCAGGGGCTTGCCCCGCTCACGGGCCCGGCGTAGGATACCCAGGCAGGCTTTCCGGCTCAAATAGTATTTTCGGGGCGGTGAGTCCTCCAAAATCTGCGATAACGAACACGCGCGCCCTTCTCTGGGCGAGACCCCAGTATTGAGCGTCCAAGACCCTCCAAGCCAGGGAGAAAGAATCTCCCAGTATGATTCGCCCAGCAAATTGCCATGGCCAGGGGTGAGGTCGAGGGACATGAACGGGATAGCCACTAATTTTACAGATCTCCTCGAGGACGATGCGGAAGTCCTCCCCCTTCGGGGAGCCCGAGCTGAACGCGCCCGGGACGTTCTCCCACGCCATAAATCTGGGTCGAGTAAAACGAGCTGTTCTCCCTCGCTGTACATCCGCCGCTCTCATCTCCTTTACAATGCGGATTTGTTCCATAAACAGGCCGGAACGGGCCCCCGCGAGACCGGAACGGGGGCCAGCTACGCTCAGGTCTTGACACGGTGAGCCCCCGCAGATGATGTCCACCGGGGGCAATTTGGCCCCGTCCAGCTTGGTGATATCCCCCACATGGATCATGCCGGGGAAGTGCTTCTGGGTCACGCGGATGGGGAATGCCTCGATCTCGCTGGCCCAGACGGGGGTGATCCCATTGCGCACTGCCGCCAGGGGGAAGCCGCCGAATGCTGATAGGTAAGTCTCCGATGAAATCATCTCGGACTTTTCCCCCAGCCCACACCGTGCGGGCGCCTTTCGACGCACACGGCGCACCATCTTACTTTGTGAAGCGGCACCTCATTTCAATGTGCCGCTTTGCTGATGAAGGGAATACATATTCACGCCGCTTTGTCATATAAAGCCTCAATAAGTGCCTTGATTCGCTTCTTTTTCTTGGGAAACAAATCATAAAGCCGTTCCGGGGTCGTGCTGTGCAGAATAGTGTGTTCCAGCTCGGACAGGACGCAAAGATTATTAAAGTCGTTTGTGCCGCCATTTTTCAAAGGCTTGATGTGATGGCAATGGTATAGCCCAACCGGGACATACTCCCCAGATAAATAGCTGATACCATTTGTCGAACTGTATTTGCTGATTCTGAACAGGGCCAGTCTGCTGTTTTTGATGTGCTTGGATACCCTGACGAGATATTCAATGTCGTCAATGGACACTCCGGGCCGCTGTTGCCGTTCTCTCTGTGAGTATGGATTTTCCCGTTTTACAACACCGTTACCGCCAGCTAAAAGCCAGCTATCCCAGCTTGCCCACTGGATTTCAACAACTGGACACCCGTTAAAGCAGTAGTAGCCTCTGCTTCCCCAGGAACGATAGCCTCCTCTCTGAAAGTTATTTTTATATGACTGCTCTTGCGTAAACGTAACATTCCGCTCCATCGTGTGGTAGAACAATTTCTTGATTCGCCAACCTATCTTTCTAAAATTCATGCAGAAGTGCGACATACCCTTATAGTAGTTGTGGATGCCTACCACGTAGGTATTCCAATCGTGTATTGTCTCAAAATTCGGATGTTTCCTGACGGCCCGAAGCAGTTCCCGGCACCTGTCAACGATTTCATCTTCCTTTTTCTGTGGAAGCGTATTAGCAACCATATACATACCTTTTTGCTGGACGCATTTGGGCGGCGGCTTGAACACATAGAACTCATATCCCAGGTATTTCATCTTCTCTTTCGTGAGGTCATATATCCTGGTCTTTTCCTCATTGATTTTCAGCCGCATATTTTGTGTCAGGTAATGGGGAACGCTGTAACGAAACCGTACAGCGTCCTCATAGCTCTTACAAATTACCAGAATATCGTCAGCATAGCGAACATGGATGCCAATTTTCAGACCTGTGCGCTCCAGATTGCGCCGCCTGTGCTTGTTGTGGAATTTTCCCACCGCTCTGTCATGCCAGCAGTCCCCTTGTTCCCTCAACCACACGTCAAACCGATGCAGATAGATATTGCTGATGAGAGGCCCTAATATGGAACCCTGCGGGGAGCCTTTGGGGTCTTCCACCTTGCAGGAATCCTCATAGTAGCCTTTCTTGATGAATCGGTAGATATAGTTAAGAATCACTTGGTCACGGATACCAATGTGCCATAGTTCCCGGTAGGCGATGTCTGCGTCAATCGTTCCAAAGTAGTCCTGCATATCAACAGACAGCACGTAGGGCATGGTCATGCACTGGGTCTTCACCTTTGCCAGCGCCTGGTGCTGGCTGACCTGGGGACGAAAGCCAAAGGAGCTTGGCACAAATTTGGTTTCACAGTAGGGTTCTATCACAAGCTGGATACATTTCTCCACCAGCTTGTCCCAGATAGAGCAGATTCCCAGGGGACGTTTCTTGCCGTTGCTTTTGGGAATGTATGTCCGGCGCACATAGTCCATTTTCTTGTTCAGCAAGCGGTCTTTCACGATTTCCGTTAATTCCAGGATGGAGTAGGGCTCTAATGTCTTGATATTTGTACCATCCGGCCCCAACGCCATCCGCCCGCCGCTTTGGCTCAACTGCCGCAGCGCAAAGGCCACATTGTTAGCGTCATAGACCATGGGATGAAGCGTCCGCATATCCATTTTCCCGTTACGGTAATCATTGAACCGCTGCTCCATATCCACAAAATAGTTGTAGCTATTGGTCAAAAGTTGTTCTCATAGGTTGGTTGGCCTCATTTCCGTAATGAATAGTCTCTTGCGTCTAATCAGGCGAATAGAAATGATTGTTCTGCCATTCAAAGTAAGACTAAGGCCCTTCGCTCCTCCGTATTTCTTGATACGGTATCTTCACTACTATGGCCCCGCTGACTACCCGTGCGTAATCTTTCTGGCCCTACCCTTTCGGTGCAGACCGTCCCCGATTACTACATGGTAAAATATATTGCCATGCCGGGCAGTTCTCCCATATCAATACGACTGCCTTAATGCCGCACTTAGGACTCCTCTTTACTCCGCAGGCTTGGGTCTCCCCGGTCCGTTTCCCACGGACTCTATGGCGGCCATAACGCCATCCCCCATTGCAACACGGCAAAAGTGCGTGAGGTAAGCCTGTTTTTCCATCCTCTCTTTACAGAGTAGGACAGCATTCGTTACGAAGCGTACAAGAAAGGAATTTCTATCCATATGCGGCGGAACCCGGGGTGTGCTGTCGCCAGCAGTGTCCCCGTCTTCACCTATGCTTCGCGACTGCCTGTTGCCAGACAGCCGGCAGGAGTATTAGTCGCGGTCGGATACATGAGATATTTGGCTCTCATGCCGCCGCCAGCCGTATCAACACCTACAGGGTACACGAATGAAATGCCCCTGTCAGGTTCACAGTGGTGTCCTCGCTACTACGCTGGTTTTGCACTGTGATTCGGGACGCACTGCCGTCGAAGAGGGAACCCATGGTCAGCATGGCGCGTCCATGGTGGGGCCGGGGGGCTGACCCTGTTCCTCCAGCGCGTTTTGCCAGCACTCCGGCAGCTTGAACGATCTGCCCAGGGTGGTCTGTTGGGCGGCGGTGTAGGCCAGCGTGTCCCGCACCATGGGGAGCCACGGGCCCAGATCCTCGGGCGGCGTGTCGATGAACTCCGCCGTGAACAGCAGGACGTCCTCGTACCGATCCCAGCTCCCGCTGTGGTCGTCGTTCCAGACGTAGTCCGCCGAGGTGATGGTGACCCCCTCGTCATTGCAGTTCACCCAGACGGTCCTGCCCAGGCTTGGCAGGAGGTAGGACATGGTTCCCACCATGCAGCCGCCCCCGGTGTTGCCGTACTCCCGGCTCTGGAGCTGGTACTCCCCGGGATCAAACCCAGGGCGCAGGTCATAGCTGCCGATGTCCTCCGCCGTTATGGAGCGGTCCGGCAGACCTTCGCCGGGGTAGGCAAGGCATCGGTAAGCGGCGGCGGGACTGCCACTCACACAGCGGTTTTGCAGGTCGCGGATCTTCTGCTCTGCGGTCTCGCGCTCGTGGAAATAGAGCCGCCTGCCGTCCTCTGCCAGGTAGCCGGACTGTCCGGCCAAGGGGCCGTCAGATGTTCCGGCGGCCCAAATTGCATACAGGCTGGGCGGGGTGGCATCGATCTGCCCCGCTTGCTTCATATGTTCCATTACTTGATTCCTTCCTCTGTATTATTTTCCGCCAACTACGTTGGCGATGACCTTGGTGGTACTCACCGCCATTTGTGCGGTGTGGACGGCGGAGGTGAGGCTGGCCTTGGTGGAGGTGTCCAGTCCGAAGGCCCCGGCGATCCGGGGCACCTCGCCCGCGGAGAGCATCAGGCCCAGCCCCAGCAGGGCGCGGTCGTTGAACACCATCAGCCCCGCCACCAGGATGGTGGCCTGCAAAAAAGCGGTGAGGCACAGCCCCACGATCTGCTTGCACCACTGGGTGAAGCCGTCGCTGTAGCCCCGGGGGACGCTGAACATATACAGCGCGCCCACCGCGATTTGGATCAGCAGAATGCCGCCCCGCTTCAGGTTGGCGAAGAACACCTTCAGCACGGCGTAGGCCATCAGGATCACGCAGAACAGCATCATGATTGGGTTGAAGCTGGGGCCGTTGAAAATAAAATCCACCCCGGAGGCGATCAGCCCTTCCGGGGTGGTGAGCTTGGTGATGATGTTCTGTCCGATTTCGCCGATTCCTGTCCCCAGCCCGGTGATGCCAGCGGTGAAGCTGGCCTGTAATGACACGGACAGGGCGTACAGCCGGACGGGGACGGTGGAGAACAGGCTCACTGCCAGAAAGCCCTTGAGGCAGTTGATGGCGGTGTGGCGGATATTCCCCCGGCCCGAGGAGTATTCGATGCCGAACTCGAAACAGGCCACCACCAGGCTCACTCCGAACAGGGCCCAGCCCAGTTGGTTGAAGAACCGTACCACGGCCTGCACCCAGGGCAGGTCGAACAGCTCCACCCCCATGTTGCCCATCAGGGCGAAGAAGGCCCCCAGGAAGCCCACGGCCTGGCTGTACGCCCAGTCCAGCAGCTCGTCCAGGACGGTGGAGGCCACGAAGTCCCAAATAAAAATGGTAAGTCACCTCTCTTTATGGTATAATGGCCGAGTCCGGGTTCATATGCCGGGTCCGGCCTGCAGCTTCATCTGCTCGTATTCCATTTCCGTGGCGCTGATCCGGGCCAGCGCCATTTCCCGGTATTCCGGGTTGAGTTCGATGCCGATGAAGTTCCTGCGCAGCCGCTTGGCCACCGCCCCGGTGGTGCCGCTGCCCGTGAAGGGATCCAGCACGATCCCGCCCTCGGGGCACCCGGCCAGGACGCAGGGCTCCACCAGCTTCTCGGGGAACACGGCAAAATGCGCGCCCTTGAAGCTGCTGGTGCTGACAGACCACACATCGCGCTTGCCGCGGCCTTTGGGGTTCAGTGGCAGTCCCGCGAAATTTCCTTTCTGTGCCTGATGTCCGGCATTCAGATCGAAGCTGGAGGCACATCCCGGCCTGTAGCTCCTGCGGTCCCCTTTCCGGTCCGCCGTAAGGAACGGTTCCCGGATGGCGTCGCAGTCGAAGCGGTACCGCTCCGATTTAGACAGGAGAAAAATGTACTCGTGACTCCTGGTGCAGCGGTCGCGGACGCTCTCCGGCATGGCGTTGGGCTTATGCCAGATGATATCCTGGCGCAGATACCAGCCATCCGAGCGCAGAGCGAAGGCCAGCATCCAGGGGATGCCGATCAGGTCTTTGGGCTTCATGCCCTCCGGCGTACCGGGCCGCTGGTTCGCCGCCCGTGCGGGGAGCTTTTCGTCATGATCCCGGGTCTTTCTGCCGCCGCTGGTGTAGCTGTCCCCGATGTTGAGCCACAGCGTCCCATCGGGGCGCAGCACCCTGTGTACCTCACGGAAGACCTCCACCAGCCTGCCGATGTACTCCTCCGGCGCAGCCTCCTGCCCGATCTGCCCGGGAACGCCATAGTCCCGCAGGCCGAAGTAGGGCGGTGAGGTGACGCAGCAGTGGACGCTGTCCGCGTCCAGTGTGCGAAGCTGTTCCGCCGCGTCGCCCAGCAGAATCGTTTCTATTTTGATCACTTCCTTAATGATTGAAGTTCTATAAGATAGGGTGAGTCCATGGCCTGCGGTGAGTTCAAAACCCAATACCACGTCCGGCTCAACCCCCAACAGGAGGCGGCGGTGCGGCAGGTGCAGGGCCCGGTTCTACTCCTGGCGGTGCCGGGGAGCGGCAAGACTACCGTGCTGGTCACCCGCCTGGGGTATATGATCTACTGCAAAAATATCCGCCCGGAGAATATCCTCACCGTTACATACACCGTCGCCGCCACAAAGGACATGAAGGCCCGGTTCGTCCGCTTTTTCGGTGAAGAGTACGCGGATAAGCTCACATTCCGAACCATCAACGGCCTGTGCGCGGTGGCGATCCGCTATTATGCGGGGAAAAAGGGCACGGAGCCTTTCGCCCTGGCGGACGATGACAGCCGCCTGAACGCTGTGGTGCGGGAGCTGCTGTCCAAGGGCGGGGGCGGCTATCCCCCGGATCAACAGGTCAAGGAGGCCCGCACCCACATCACCTACTGCAAAAACATGATGTTCAGCGACGCGGATGTGGAGGCCCACAAGGTCGACGGTATGGATTTTCCGGCAGTCTACAAGGGCTATCAGGCGTTTCTATTGAAACACCGCCTTATGGACTTCGACGATCAGATGGTGTTCACCTACCGCATCTTCCGGCAGTACCCGGACATACTCGCCAACTTCCAGCGCCGCTGGCCCTATCTCTGCGTGGACGAGGCCCAGGACACCTCCAAAATCCAGCACGCCATCCTGCGCCTGCTGGCGGCCAAGTCACGCAATATCTTCATGGTGGGGGACGAGGATCAGAGCATCTACGGCTTCCGGGCGGCGTGGCCCCAGGCCCTGCTGGAGTTTGAGCAAGTCTGGCCGGGGGCCAAGGTGCTGATGATGGAGACCAACTACCGCTCCACCAAGTCCATCGTAGAGGCGGCGGACGCCTTCATCCAGCGCAACGAGAGCCGCCACCCCAAGCATATGCACACGGACAACCCCCAAGGCGCGACGGTGAAAATGGTGCCGCTGGCGGACTATAACCGGCAGTACCGCTATCTGCTGAAGGTAGCTCAAAACTGCAAGGAGCAGACCGCCGTTCTCTACCGTAACAAT
Source organism: uncultured Oscillospiraceae bacterium (assembly GCA_949916125.1). GTDB lineage: Bacteria > Bacillota > Clostridia > Oscillospirales > Oscillospiraceae > Enterenecus. Next base: position 22,395 of record CATLEJ010000001.1, on the reverse strand, counting down.
GACAGCGCCCTGCCCCTCATCGACCTGCTGGAGCAGGAGGGGGTTCCCTACGCCTGCCGCCAGCGGGAGGGCTTCTTCTTCACCAGCCCCATCGTCCGGGACATCACCGATATGCTGGAGTTCGCCTTTGACGACGCCAACTGGGAGAAGTTCCTTCGGTTTTACTACAAGCTGGATTTGAAGATCAAAAAGCCCATCCTGGCCGGGATGCTCCGGGGGATGGCGGAGGACGAGTCGGTGTTTGACCGCCTGCTGGCCGACGAGGGGCTGGAGCCCTGGCAGTATGGGAAGCTCCGGGCACTCCAGACCCACTACTCGAAGTTCCCCCAGCTCACCAGCTTTGCCGCCATCCAGCGGCTGGTGAAGTTCATGGGCTACGGGGACTACCTGCGAGAGCAGAAGATGGACACTTCCAAACTGGACGTGCTGCTCTCCCTGGCCAACCAGACCCCGGCCACGGGGCCGTTCCTGCTCCGCTTGCAGGAGCTGAAAGACACCATCGAGGGCCTGGAGTCCGACCCGTCCTGTCCCTTCGTGCTGTCCACCATCCACGCCAGCAAGGGTCTGGAGTATGACCGGGTGATCCTCATCGACGCGGTGGACGGCGTTTTCCCCTCTGACCCGCTTCCTCACGATGACGAGGGCAGGGCGGCGCTGGAGGAGGAGCGGCGGCTGTTCTACGTGGGAACCACCCGTGCAAAAAAGCAATTAGAGTTTTTGTGCTACGAGAGCCGGTTCGGGGAACCCATGGCGGCGGGCCGGACTTTCATCGACCAGCTTCTGGGAGAGGAAACCACCGTTCTTGAACCCCAGCCCACACCCCAGTTCAACCCCCAGCCCAAGCCGAAGAAGGCCAGGGCGAAGCGTCCCGCCTACGAGGACGGCCCTACCCCGGCCCAGCTGGCGAGGCAGCAGGAGGACTTCATGGCCGGGGCCGAGGTGGTGCATAAGCAATTTGGGCGGGGTGAGATTTTGGGCCGCCTGGGCAGCGTTGCGCTGATCGCCTTTGAGGACATCGACGAGGTGAAGCGCATCGAGCTGACCACCTGCCTCAAAAAGGGACTGCTCCGGCTGGCGGGGCTGTGATTGGCTACATCCCCTGGTTCAGTTCAGGCACTGGCAGATCAGCCTGCTCCGGTGCTGGTACCTGATTGGAATAAAAGCCAAGCCCGTCATGACCCAATCGGGCCGCAACCACATCGCCCTGCGCCGTAGGAATGTCTATCAGTTCAAAATCTTCACCGAATCCATTCCGGCACTGTTCCTCGATTTGGGTGAGCAGACAGTCCAGCTCATCTTCGGTGAGATCGCCGGTCAGCTCCATCGTCAGCTCGGCATACAAGGACGAGCCGACTGCTTTTGCGGACAGGCGGACAGCGTGGATTTTGGCACGAAGTGCGGCTTCGGTTTCCGGCGCCCCAGGCAGCGTAAAATTTGTCATAATATCGTGTTCAGGGCGGGAGAAGAACTCATGCAGGGCGCGGCTGATATCATCCGCATACTGAACCGCATTGTCATAAAGGCATTCGGGGATCTGCCCGGTTTCCTGGTCTATAACGCTCACCCAGATAGGTGAATAGAACCGTTTGGTGCAGTCAGGCTGTTCCATGGCCAATCACAGCCCCACGATGGTCCAGATGTACAGCGGGGCGGTGAGGACGAACACCAGGCAGGCGAACAGGATCACCGGGCCCGTCCATTCGAACTGGCCGTGCTTCTTGTAGTCGAAGTAGCTGAGGCCCAGTTTGCCGAAGAAGGCGATGGCCAGGATCATGTCCAGCGCGGGGAAGACCACGTTGTCCACCACGGTCTTGATCTGGCCCGCGGCGTCCTTCCAGGTCTTTTCCACCACGTCGGCCACCCCGGAGCCGCCGCTGGCGGCGGCGAAGGCGGGGGCGCAGCACAGGGCGCACAGCAGCAGGGCCAGGAGCATAGGATAGATACGGATACGGGGCTTTTTCATATTGTTTTCCTCCTATTGTAGTTGGAGGGCCACCCAAACGGGTGACCCTCCATTTTTCGTTTCTGGACTCAATAGCCGGTGGTGGGCAGCTTGGGGGGCTTGCCGTAGATCTTGGTGGTCCAGCGGGTCACCGCCTGGATCCACTGGCCGTTGTACACGCCGCCCACGTCGGCGGCGTTGGTGAAGCTGCTGCCGCCCTTCACCGTGGACAGCACCTTGCAGTCCACCTTGGGGGCCTCCACCTGGCGGAAATTGGCGGGAACCACCCCGAACACCAGCATAAACTCGGTGACGTACTCGTTGGAAGCCAGCCCCAGCGCCACCGGGGAGGCGTCCAGGGTGTAGTTCTTGGCGGTACTCAGGTTGTCGTACATGGTGCGGTACTCGCCATTGCTCAGGTTGGTCTTATACACCACCTTATAATTGCCGGGGGCGTTGTAGGTGCCGGTGAAGATGCGGTTGAGCCGGACGGCATTTACAGGCAGCGTATCCCTCCAATAGAAGGAGGTGAGCGCGGTGGTGGAATTGTTGCCGATCTCGGAGAAGGTATAGCGGATGTCCTGGCCCGGCATCACCTCGGCGTAGCCGGTCTTTTTGATGGACACGTTGGTGGACAGGGCCTTGTTGGTCATGGCCACCTTCACAATCTGCCCGGCGTGTTCGATCTCCGCCTCGATGGGCGTCTTGTCCAAGCCGTAAAAGTCCGCCGCCTTGGATTCCACAATTTTATAGCGGCCCAAAGGCAAGGGCTTGGACACGGCAACACCATTTTTGTCCGTTCGGACGGTGTCCACCAGGTTGCCGGTGCGGTAGTGGTAGATCTCGAACTCCGTGCCGGGGATGGGGGTGCCCGCGGGCCAGCCGTTCATAGAATTGTAGTCCTCGGAGGTCTTTTTGATCTGGATCTGACCTGTGATCGGGGTATTCTGCCACTCCACCAGCGTGGTTTCACCCGCTTTGACGTAGACGGTCTTGCGCTGGGTGTCCGGGACATACCCCTCATTGTCCAGCTCCCGCAGGTAGTAGCGCCCGCCGTCCGTGAGGCCCTCGATATAGACGTAGCCCCTGTCGTCGGAGGTGTACTGCCCAATGGGGTTGTTGGCGGCGTCATAGAGCAGGAAGCTCACGCCCTGGATGCCCTTGCCGGTGACAGAACCGGTTTTGTGGATCAAAATGCCCGCAAAAGCCTTGTTTTTCACCGTCAGGGTGGTGCCCTTGCCGCCGTCCCGCATGGTGAAATAGTGGGGGGTGGGATCCAGCTTGAACTCCTTGGGGCACTCGGTTTCCACCGCGTAGTAATTGCCCGCGTCCAGCTGAAGGCTGACCCGGCCATCGCTGCCGGTGGTGATGGTATCCACCAGCCCGCCATCCGAGGCGCGCCGGATCTCAAAGGTCACGTTGGGGATGCGCTTGCTTTCGTTCCCCTCCACCACCTTGACCAGCTCGAAATTTCCGACAGGCGTGTTGTAAAAAACCAGCGTCTGGCAGTCGTCGGGCCGGATCGTGACCACCTGCTCCTGGTTCCCCGGGTCAATGGTAAATCCTGGGAGGCATTTTGTCTCCTTGGCGATGACGGTGCCTGTGAGCCCGGTGATCCGAATTTCGCCCGAGGAGTCCGTCTCATACAGACCCTTACTGCTCATGTGACCGTTGTCGTAGTCAACATAGGAGCCGTCCGCATAGGTGAGTTGGAACTGCACCCCGGCCAGCGGGCTGCCATCCAGGCTGTTCTTATAGCGATAGGTAATCCGCCGCTTTTACCGTTCTCATAAGAGAACAGCAGTCAGAGCGGATTTTCCCCCGCTTCGCACCGTGCATGCGACTTTCACCGCACACGGCGCTCCATCAATGCAGATTTATTGTTGCGTGTATGTGAAGGAACCAGTTTTTCCCTGTAACCGATAACTTTCTTTCGTGCTTTTTCATCAAATTCACTGAGGTCGTAGTTGGGGTTATTGACTGCATCGAAGCATTTCTTATGGAGCGAAACCAGATTATTGACGCGGTTTACCTTGTCCAGTGGAAGATTAGGGTTAACGCGGTGTGCCCATGGCGTGGCTGAAATCAGCCATCCGCCACAAACGCGACACCTGAGTTTGTCACGATTAAGGGCGTAAGCCCTGTTCATGATGAGCTCGAAATTATTGAGTTTTCCCCACTGTCCATGGCTGGCGGCCCTTACCGCTTTGTCGGGGTACATTTCATCAAGCCGCGCATTGATGCGCTTCTTTTTCGTGCGCTGGAAATATGCTTGTCTCCCGTTCTCGGTGTAGGGGGTCTCAGCCTGGTTTTTAGAGTACGTCCTTTCCCACCTGCAAAAGGTGAGCGAGGTGAAGCCAATATAAATATCGCGGTATTTCACTGAGGGAATCTTTTGCTTATACTGTTGGTGGATACGGGGAAGATTTTGCGTTTGATTTGCTGGAATCCACTTCCCGTTGTACTGCTTCAAACGGCGCATTGCCGCAAGCTGAAGCCGTCTGCCATATTTATCCATAGCGACGCTTACCCATGTACAACATTGGTTATATTGGATAATCCCTCGTACTTTGCTGTTGATTCGGTTTATTTCGCCAATCAACTGCTCCCGGCTGTAGCATTCCGGGATATTTTTGATTTCCTCCGCGATTTGGTCAACCTTCCGTTTTAATCTGGCTCTGTCTGGTATAGACCTTGCCACGTAGCCTTTCTGTGCTTTCCCCGGAACTTGCTTAAATTCGTACCCCAGGAATTTGATGTACTTTTTGCGAACATCTGTTATCAGCGTTTTTTCTGTGGATAATGTCAGCTTCATTTTGCTGTGGAGAAAGGTTTGCAACCGGGCTTTCCAGTTTTCGGCATGGGCGCATGTGTCTGTTATGATGACAAAATCGTCGGCGTAACGAACAAGAAATCCTGGAATCAAAGCAGTCTTGCGCAATGAGAATAACCGCTTTTGTGGCTGGGCGTATTGATACCTCGTTCGCTTCCTCTCCCATTGCTGGGAGGCCCATTCGTCCATAATATCCAGGTAGGTGTTTGCCAACAGAGGACTGATTAGCCCACCCTGTGGCGTCCCTTCCCCGTTTACTTCGCACTCGTCCATAACCCCGGCCTTCAGCATGGCCTTGATGATTTGCAGTACCCGCCTATCCTTTATCCCCATATGATAGAGACGTTTAAGAAGGATGGTGTGGTCAATGCGGTCAAAGCATTTGCTGATATCGCCCTCAACAATCCAGTGATAACCTGTGCTGTGTGTAAGGGAGTTAATACGCTCCAGTGCCATAGCCGTGTCCCGCATGGGCCGAAACCCATAGGAGTGAGCAAAGAACTGTGCTTCTAATATTGGTTCCAACACAATTCGCATACATTCCTGTACGATTCTGTCCCGTATTGTGGGAATCCCCAGCGGACGTTTTTCGGCTTTTCCCGGTTTGTCGATGTACACCCGGCGTATTCTCTGCGGTTCAAAGTGTCTGAACGCGCTTTGGATATCTCTGATTACCCACGAATGTGAGCGTTGCAGATAATCCTTTCTCATGGTTTTGAAATCCACGCCGGGAGTTTCACTGCCTCGGTTGCTTTTGATATTGTGAATTGCGGTGATAATGGTTGCTTCTGCTGACATAATTTCCAGAAGTCCTTTGAACGCAGGGCGATTGCCGGCGTCATGGGCCTCCTTGCTGTGCTGATACAGCTTGTCCTGGATTTCGCGCAGTGCTGTTTCGGTTTTTGGGTAGTCGAATTGTTGTGCCATACGCACCGCCTCCTCTCTGGATTTGGTGTTTCTGGTGTTAGTCAGGTATGCCTACGGCTTCCTCGACTTTCTGTTCACATACGAATCTGCACTGACTATGCCCCTTCGCTCCCCCCGCCTTATTATTGCGGGGATCATCACTACTACGGGCTGCTGCCCCATGGATTAGCGGGTCATTTCCTACCCGCGCGGCGGAGGTGCCACTCCACTTACTTCATAAAGAAGTGCCGTCCATGGTTCCTTTGTTCCCTACGCTTTAGCTTTACATATCGGTTTTAGCCCATCTCTATAGCCCGGCTGCCATCTCTGACTTGTGTGATATTCTGCCAGAGACATTCGACCTGTACTGGTTTTCTGCCGTTTTCCACCAGAAAAAATTTCAACGGCGGCAGCACTCCACATGGGAGAGGGTGGCTGTATCATCACCCCGTCATTTACGAGCCGTACACTCAAGATTACGTCGGTTGCAACAAAACATTCTGGACATGACCGATTTATAGCCTCCCGCGGCGCGATACCGTCTCAGATACCGCCTCCGCTCTTCACCGAGCTTCGTACATCCCATAAGGCACTATGAGTGCACGTCGGAGTATTAGAGTTTTGATTTCCCGTCACACCGGGGTTAGCAGGTACTTCCCCTGCCCAATCAAGCATAGAGTTCAGATTTCTTGCAAAATCTGCCTTGTTTTATTGCGTATTTCTACGCAGATTGTCAAGGAACAAAGCGCGCTTTTTGGATGACGAGGGAACCGGCCCTTTCGTTCCAGAAGATCAGCTCAGGGGACTGCTTCCCCGCCTGGATCTTCACCGTTTTGGGCTCGCCGTCCAGCACGAACCCCTCCACCGTGGAAATTTCACGCGCGGTCACGGTGATACCGGGCTCCAGGCCCTCGATCACGATCTCACCTGCGGAATTGGTGTAATAGGTGCCGTCGCCGGGGCCGACAGGGGCGCCGGAGCCCTCGGTCACCTTGAAGCACACCCCGGCCAACGGCTCCCGGGCGGTTCCCTTGATGTACTTGCGGATCGTGAGAGTCATCTTGGGATCATCCTCAAAATCCAGATTGTTGCCGCCGCCTGTGCCGCCGCTGACCGCTCCGCTGGTCACGGTATTGGTGCCGCTTTTAAGGGTGATCGTCTGCGGCGTGGTGTTGAGGACGTGGGTGTCGGGCACCTTGTATTCAGTCACCACCACCGTGGAACCGGGCAGGAGGCCGGACACCGTGACCGTCCCGTCCTTCCCGGTGGTGTAGCGCCCGATCAGCTCGCCGCTGGCGTACTTCACCGTGAAGGTGGTGTTGGGGATGGGCTTCCCCGTGACCGAATCCACCTTGGAGAGGGTGAGGGAGCAGAGAGGGGTGTTGTAGAAGTAGAGACTTTGGGTGTCGTCGCCGGGGTTGACAACGATGGTCTGGGTGCGGGTCTCGGGGTCAATGGCGAATCCGGGCGCACTGGACACCTCCGTGCAGATGATGGTGCCAGTGACGTTGGAAAGGACGATCTGCCCCTCCTTATTGGAGGTATACAGCCCGTTGGAGGAAAGCTGGCCGCCTGCCGCGTCCACCACTTTCCCGTCCGCATAGGTGATCTTGAACTGGGCGCCCTCAATGGGGCTCTTGTCGGCGCTGGACAGCTTGTGGATCACGAGATTTCCCTGCTTTTTGTTCCTGAATTCCAGCTTCACCGTTTCCCCAGGCTTCGTTTTGATGGTCTGAGGTACATCGTCCAAAATATAATTGGGCTTGCTGCGGGTTTCCTTCACCACCAGTGTCAGATTAGGGTCGAGGTTCTCGATCAGGATGGTTCCCGTGCTGTCCGTCACGTACTTCCCGTTGGCATTACCCACCAGGGTGCCGTCCGAGGTAGTGACCAAAAACTCCACGTCACTCAACGGAGAACCGTCATTCGCGTCCACCTTCGAGATCAGGAGGGAGGACTTGGGGCTGTTGCCGAAATAGAGCTGCACCACGTCCTGCTGCTTGCCGGAGATGTAGGCGGTCTGGGGCGCGGCGTCCACGATGTGACCGCTGTCGCTGGCCAGTTCCTCCACGACATAGGCGCCGGCCTGGAGGCCGGTGACGGTGAAGGAACCATTTTTCAGTGTGCGGTAGGTGCCGATGACGGTACCGCCCGTGCCGGAGGTACCGGACAGGTACTTGACCTGGAAAATGGCGCCCTCAACCGGCTCCCCGGTGACCCGGTCATATTTATACACCACGAGGGCCGAGAGGGGGATGTTCTCCACCTGGACGGTCTTGACCTCGCCCGCGGCCAGATAAAACTCGTAGTCCGCCTGCTTGATGGAGTAGCCCGAGGGGGCTTCCAGCTCGGAAATTTTGAACCATCCTGGTTCGGTATGCTCCAGGACGATCTCACCCGCCTCGTTGGAGTAGAAGGTTCCCAGATCGTTGTAGTCCCCGGTTTTGGTGTCGCCGGAGGCCCGCCAGATCTGGAACTTGGCGTGGGCCACGGGATTCTTTGTGATGCTGTCCACCTTCAAAATTTTGAGGGTGGGCTTGACCAGGTTGGTCAGCTCAAGGGTGGTGGTGCGGTTTTCTTCCAGCTGGACGACGTGGACGGTATCATCCAGCACGTAATTGGGGGCCGCCTCCACCTCGGAAATTTGATAGGCGCCGGGCCGGACGCCGTCCTTGCCCTCCAGCACGATCAGGCCGTCCTGGTCGGTCTGGCGGCGATCCGAGAAGCCGCCGTTGACCTCCTCAATCAGGAAGGTGACCCCGGCGATGGGCTTCCCAGTCTGCCCGTCCAGCTTCAGGATCCGAATGCCGGGGCGGGTGCTGTTGACAAAATCCACAGTGATATCTTTATCCTTGGATGCGTCGATCCAGACGGTCTTGCGATTGTTGGCGTCCAGGATCCAGGGGGAGGGAACTGCGGTTTCCTCGATTTCAAAGCAGCCGCTGGGCATGGCCTCCAGCACCACTTTCCCGTCCGAACCTGTCACCACATCGTTTTCATAGCCGATGTTGATGCCCCGGATGTGGAAGGAGGTGTTGGGGATGGGATCGCCGCTCTCCGCGTCCCGCTTGGTGATCGTGAGGGATCGCTTGTGGTGGTTGACCTTGGTGACCACAATGGTCTGTTCGCCCTGCAAATCCTCGGCGTTCACATGGACGCCCACCGGGGAGCGGTCACAGTCCAGGCCCTCCGGAGCTGACACCTCAACAAATTCATAGTGGCCTTCGGTGATATTGGACACGGTGATGGTCCCATCCCCCTGGGTCGCCTCGGTGGAGATGATCTGCCCGTCCCGAAGGACAAGAAAAACAGCGCCAGCCAGGGGGCTGCCGCTCTCATCCACCTTCTTCAAAACGACCTTGACCTTGCTGGAATTTTCAAAGACGAGGCTTACATCATGCTCCCCATCCCACACGAAGGGCTGGCGAACCTTGGAGACATCGGAGCTGAGGATGAAGCCCTGGGGCGGGGTGATCTCCTCCGCGAGATAACTGCCCTTGGGGAGCTTGGAGAAATCCAGATCCTCTTTGAGGATATATCCGCCGTCCTTGGTGACGAACTCCCCAAAGTAGCTGCCGCCGTCATCCAGCTTGACGCTGGTGATGCGGATGACCGCGCCGGGGATGCCCACGGTGGGGTTGTCCGCGTCCACCTTGCGGATAGAGCCGTCACCCTCTTTCTTGTCGGGCTGGTTGTAAAACACAAACGTGTTGGAGGTGGAGCTATTGGGCATCACCGTCACCGTCTGGGAGGCGGTCTGGGCCACGTAGCCCTCCGGCACGGCCTCCTCCGTGATGGTGAACTGGCCCGCGGACAGGTCGTCCGCCTCGGAGGTCAGGGTAAAGGTGCCGTCCGCGCCGGTCTGACGGGTGACGGAGTAGTCCCCGGAGCCGTCCGCGCTCTCCACCTTGAAGGTGACCCCGGGCAGGGGCTTGTTGGAACCCGCCTCCAGCTTCTTCACGGTGAGCTTTACAGATTCCTCGTCGGGCTCCCCGGGTACGGCGATCAAAAGCCGCTGCACGGGCACCCCGGACTGGCCCGCCAGCTTCCAGGGCTGGGATTTGTCCCACTCGTAGATCCACAGGCGGTAGCTGCGGTAATACTCGGGGTGATCCAGCACCAAATTCACCCCGGTGGCAACATAGTCATAGGCGGAGTAGCCGGTCTTGCCGCCGTCGGAGCTGTCTATGATACTGTGGGTATTGATGGCGTCCCAATCCTTGATCCAGGAGGATTGGCCATAGGTGCGGTGGTACAGTTTCATGGCCGCGACAAACTCCTCCGCCATTTGCTCGATGAAGCCCTCCCGGTTGCTGTTCACGTCCAGGATGACCCCGTGTTCATAGAGCCAGCTCCCCGCCTGGGCCACCAGGAACCAGATGTCGGACCAATACTGGCCCCAATGCTCCAGTCCCCGGGCGTTGCCCGCGTCGGTGAAATTGCCGTAGGTGTGGGCGTAGATGTAGGTGAGCAGCACCCGCAGCGATTCGCTGTTCACTTCCTCCTTGAAATTCCATGTCTGGCCGTTGGCCCCGGGGCCAAGGGTGCCCTTCTGATAGGCGCACAGGGCGCGGGTGGGGCCAAAACCCGGAACATCCACCTGCTCGTCAAAGACATAGGGCAGGCCCACGTTGTTGATGACGCTGCTGGCCGCCTGGTAGCGGACAGAGCGCCCGCCGATCTTCATGTAGTCCGAAGACTTCTGCGTGATGGAGCCGGGGGCGCTGGACAGTCCCGCGGCGGCGAAGGCAGACAGGGGCAGGACGCCCATGATGCACACCAGGGCCAGGAGAAGGCTCAGGGCCCGGGTGACGATCTTGTTTTTCAAAGCGATTCCTCCTCGAAATGGGAAGGCCGGGCCGCATAAGCAGCCCGGCCTTCCCCCCCGGGGAGGAGGACTGCTGTTGCAGTCCGGCCATTTTATTGTAAGGTGTTCAGTCTGAGTAGCGCGTGTACAGGATGTACCGGGGCTGTTCCTCCAGCCACCAGCGGAAGTATTGCCCGCCCCAGCGGGCATGGTTGTTGAGGCCGCTCTCGGTCACTTTGATGTACTCGTCCGTTTTGCTGATCACGACCACCACATGGTAGGACGATGCGCTCTCGTATTCCACCAGGTCGCCGGGGCGGATCTGATCCCAGCCTGGCCTGTCCACCCGCCGCCATGGCAGGCTGCCGAAGGCGGCGTCGGAACAGAGGGTGGCCCAGCCGGAGCAGTGGATGCCGCGGCTGTACGGCCCGCCGCTGGTGGAGCGGTAGGGGGTGGGATATACGGCGCCGGTAGGGTAGGTCTGCTTCAGCCGTTCCAGGGAAGCCTGTACGCTTGCCTCGGTGACGGTCTGGGGGGCGGACGTGGCTTGTGCAGGGGTGGTCACCTCCTCGACGTAGGGGGCACCGGGATCGATGTGGACGCTGTTGGTGGCGCTGTCATAGGTAACGCCGAAGTCCACCGCTTTCCCGATGTCCCGGAGCTTGACGAAATTGTTGCCGTGGATCTGATATGCTTCGAACTGTACCTGCCGCCCGTCCACGTAGAAGGTCTGGGTGGTGGGGCTGGCGGTGAGCTGCTGGACGGCGGCGCTGGCGGAACCGCTCAGGGCGAGGCCCGCCAGGATGCCGATGCCCATAAATACCGCTTCTCTTTTCCTGCTCATGATGTGGTCTCCCTTCGATTTTAATGGCGCCTTTGGTAAGCAACACAATACCGAAGAACCAGGGAGAAATCCACAACTTTTTCAAGCAAATGATGGAGAAAAAGCAGGGCCAAAACGAAGCATATTATACAGTTTCCACGGCGGTGACGTGCCAGCGGAAGGCGGGCTGATCCATGACGCAGGTGTACAGCGAGATCATGTTGACGGCGGTGGGCTCCAGCCCGCTGACATCGTTGACGCTGACCTTTTCCACCCCGGTGACCGCGTAGGTGCGGGCGCCCAGCTTGGTGGTGAAGGTGATGATATCCCCGGTTTTCAGCGTGTGGATTTTGCCGAAATCATTGCGCACCCCCCGGTTGTGGCCAGCGATGCAGCAGTTTCCGTTCCAGATGCTGGTGCCCTCAAAGTGGCCCGCGCCCTTGAGCAGCGGAGCGGAGCCGGTGCCTTCAAACACCTTGACGATGAGGCCGATGGAGGGGATCTTCAGCGTGCCCAGGCTGCCGTCGCTATAGTAGAGGGCGCTGGTGACCTCGGTGAAGCCCGGCGTGGTGGAGGGGGTGGTGGTGCTGGTATCGGTGATGGGATAGCTGCCCGTGCTGCCGGGGACGCCCTCGGAGACAGGCGGTGTGACCACGGCCACGTTCCCATTCACCTGACCCGCCCCCGCCATCTGGGAAGGAACCAGGTTGGGGGTGAGATACTCGCCGGTGTTGAGCATATAGCTGCTGGGTGTCCCAAACCCGGGCGGGACCCGGGCGGCGGACTTGCTCACGTCCTCGTTCTTCATGGCCCCGCCGTCGGCGGTGACCACCGGCTCAAAAGAGGTCGGTTTCCCATACTCCGGATTGCCGGGGGCGCTGATGTTATACTCCAGCGCATGGGCAGGGAGCGCCAGCGCGCACACGGCACACAGGCACAGCATGGTGGAAATCAGGGTTTTCAGTTTCTTCATTGGCTATCCTCCTCCGTTTCATAGCCGCTCTCGCGGCGCTTCTTGATGAACAGGGCCGCGCCTACCCCAGCGCCGATGGCCGCGACCACGCCCAGGGGAACCAGCACGTAGGCCCAGTGGAATTGGACGGGGGCGGCAGGCTCCCGCACTTCCTCGCTGGGCTCAGGCGTGGGATCAGGTTCTACGGGAACCAGGGGCGTACCCTCGAAGATGGCCACATAGCGCACCTTGTTCAGGGCGATGCGGCTGACGGTGCCGCTGTAGTCGGCGGTGACCACGTAGCCCTTGATGTAGGAGCTGGTGGCGCTGCCGGTGTAGGTGGCGATGGCGGTGTAGCGGTCGGCCACGGCATAGCCGTCCTCGTTGGCGGTGTTGTCGGTCTGCCAGTCGATGGAGGCCAGCTCCAGGGTGCGCCCGTTGTCGGTGATCTCCTTGGGGATGTAGGAGGTGTCCTGGCCCGCCAGGTTGGGATAGGAGCGGGTGGCGGACACCTGCCGGGTGGAGCTGCCATAGCCGGACACCTCCACGTTGACGGTGTCCAGCTTCAGCGACAGGGTGCCGGTGAGGCCGTCCTCGGTGGTGAACTCCCGCTGGGCGGGGAGCAGGGCCAGCACGGACTCCATGTCCTTGGACTTGCTGTCCAGGGTCACCGTCTCGGTGTGGAACCGCTCCTCACGCTCGGGGGCCTCCTGCTTCAGCAGATCGGTGAGGGTATAGTGGAAGTTCTCCTGCTCGAAGTCGGAGCGGGAGATGCCCGCGGGGTCGTCCTCGGGGCCCAGGTCGTACACCTTGCGGATCTGGGCGCCGTCCTCGCTCCGGGTCACCGACGTGGGGTAACAGGGGGTGGGCGGCACAGCCGCGAACGCGGCGGGCACCAGCGCGGCGGTGAGGGCCAGCGCCAGCAGGGTGGGGATGATCTTACGTTTCATGATGGTTTCTCCTCTCTTTTACATGGCCATGTCCGGGAGCATGGAGTCATCCGGCTCCTCCTGGAACGCGCCGTTGGGTTCCTGGCACTGGCTGCGCTGGAAGACCTGGGCCATTTCCTGATGATAGGCATCCAGCACCGCGTCGTTGAACTGCTGCCGGAACTCCTTGGTGCAGGGGAAGCAGACGTCGGTGTACCCTTTTCTGCCCTGATAGCTGGGCATGGACACAAAGGGGCCCTTGGGGCTGTCCACCACCTTCACCCCCCGGATGGCGAAGCAGCCGTTCAGGTTCACGGAGGCGCTGGCCAGGACGGAGCCGCTGGTGTGCAGCGTGTGGATCTTCACATCCACCTGCATGGGGTTCCTGCTCTCAGGAGCATGATTTGCGAACTGGTTCATTTCAAATTCCTCGTTTCGTTTTTATTTTGGTCAAGCCGCTCTTTGGAGCGGCGCGCCAACAGATGAAATTCCCACGGGGTCACTTGCAGGGCCTTGTAATTGCCCCGGCTGTCCATCCCATGGGCCCCGATGTGGACCACCAGGGGGTATTGGACGGAGTTCACGTCCATATAGCGGCGCTTGAATTCAAGCGCAGACAGCCTGCCCGCCCCGGCCACATAGATCCACTGGGCGGCGGTGGCGAAGTCGCCGGGCTCATCGGGCCAGAGATACCGGCCCCGCAGGGGGCGGGGCAGCTTGTCCCGGTCCGGGACGGGGATGATGCAGCGCCGGAACAGGCAGTAACGGATGTGCAGCCGGGATGCCACTTCCTGGCCCGCCTCCATGATCTGGGGGTCGGACTTCCACAGGGGATATTCCAGGAACCGCAGCACCATCACGTCCTCGCCCTCCCGGTCATCGGGGAACAGGGGAAGGCACTGCACCAGGTCGATGGCTTCAACACCGCGCTGGATGCCCAGCGCCTTATGGTTGGCGGAGGGAAGCGCCCGATACGCTTGGACGGCGTCGGGGAGGCAGTGGAAATGGGCGGTGTTCAGCGTCCCCTGCCACAGGTTGTCCACCACGTAGAATTGGAGCATCGCCGTCACCCCATTTCCATGCCGCCCTGGGCGGGGCCTTCCGCCTGTTCCTGAACGGGTTCGCCCTGTTCCTGGGCGGGACCGCGAAGTTCGGCCAGCTTCTCCACCGCCCAGTCCGGCAGGTATTGCCCGTCCAGCACGCCCATAAAGTCCTCCCGGTTCCAGCGGGCCTCCTCGCCGTCCCCCAGGCAGGTAGCGTACACCGCCCGCCCCCTGGAGGCAGGGGAGCAGCCAAAGCCGCATTCCCCGTACCACAACTGGTTTTGGGCGGACCAGCACTCCTCCCTCAGCCTGTCCGGGCGCAGAACCAGCACCTTCCCGGCGTAGTCCTGGTCAGCCTCGACGCAGTGCCCGGGACCGAACATCCCCAGCGCCTGGTACTCGTCGTAGGTCTGCCGGAGGAACTGCGCCAGCAGGGCGCTGTCCGCTTGGAGCTTGAACTCGCCGGCAGCTTTTTCATACGGGACTTGGGCCGTCTGTGCCCAGTGGAGGGCATCCGGGTCGAACCCCTGGCCGCTGGCGCCGCGCAGGGTGTTGGACAGCACCAACTGCACCCGGGGGAAGCCCCACCAGTCCAGCGCCGTCCGGGCGCAGTCCGCTTCCAGTTGCCCATCCTGGGTGTGGGAAACGATGAGGTTTTTGATGTCCCGGGCGCATTTGACGTTGGCCTGGTGGCTCCGCTTCCATCGGGCCAGCTCGCCCCGCCCCTTGGCCGCCTGCCGGGAATAGGGATAGGGCGACTCAGCCATGGCGGATCACCTCGTTGTTCATCACCGCCTCGTCCAGCCGCCCCCGGCACACGCCGGCGTAATCCAGCGCGGCCAGCACCTGGGCGGGGATATCGGTGATGTCGTGCTCGTAGTCCGCCGCGCATACCAGCCCCTCGCCCTCGTCAGGCAAAAGCTGGAGCTTGGCGTCCAGCGGGATGCCCAGCGCCTCCCGGGCGCTGTCCGACAGCTCCACCTCCGGCTCCGCGTCCCAATAGGGGCACTTGCCCGGCTCCTCCAGGGGGCCGTAGGGACAGCTGTCGGCGCAGCGCCGCTCCACGCACTTGCCGCAGGTTTTCCTGATGCCGCCGATGAGCGTACACGCCACCTCGATCAGCGACCTGGTGGCCAGGGCGGCCTGCAGGACGGTCATCTCCTTGGGCGTCACCATCAGCACATTCTCCCCGGCGTGGATCGTGATCTCGCTGTCCGGAGTGAGGCCGCAGTACTCCGCGTCCTCCACGGGGATAGAGAAAGTTACATTTTTCTGCTTGTTCATTGGAATTCCTCCTTATTTTTGTTGGGTTCGTGGATGAGCCGGTATGTCCCTCCGCCGTCCTCCGGGCGCTGGAACAGGCTGATCTGCCAGCCCCGGTCCGCGCCCAGGATGCGGGGGTCGTAGTTGGTCATCACCACCTCCTCGTACTCGCTGCCCGCCGTCTGGGACATACTGTTGGGCCGCTTGGTGTGGAAGATGTAAAAATCCTGGTACAGCTCCGTGATGAAAGGGCAGTAGTTGTAGGACACCATCACCAGCCCCTTGCACCGGGCCAGCGCGTCGTGGAGCCGGATGTGGTCGGCCTTGGGGAAGGCCACCTCATAGCACTCGGCGTCATAATAGGGCGGGTCGCAGTAGAAAAAGGTGTTTTCCCGGTCGTACTGTTCAATGAGCTTCTCAAAGTCCTTGTTTTCGATCACCACGTCCTTCAGCCTGCGGGAACATTCCCAGATCAGATGAAAAAAGCGGCGGATATCGCAGGGGCGGCCCGCAAAGGCGCTGGCCCCGCCGCTGAAGCTGTACCGCACCAGCTTGAAGTAGTCCGCCGCCCGGCGCAAATCGCCCCGAGGCGCGCGCTCCAGCATCAGGCGGCGGACAGCCTCCCTCTGGGGTGGGTCAAGAAAAATTTGCGTCAGCTCCAGTTCCTCCTCCAGATAGTCGTCGGTGAACTCCTGGCGGGAGAAGAACTTGTACAGGACGTCGAAATCGTCCCGGGAATTCAGCGGCAGAAAGCCCAGCTCCCGAAGCAGGGCCATGGTGCGCTCCTTCACACAGCAGAACAGGTTGGTGAGGTTGCTGTTGAAATCGTTGTAGATCTCAATGCAGCCCCGGCGCAGGGGACGGCCCAGGGTGACGGTGCCGCTGCCGCCGAATACGTCCACAAACCGGGCGTACCGGGCGGGGGCCAGCTTATTGATCAGCCACAGCAGTCTGCCCTTGCCGCCCACCCAGGGGATGAAGCTTTTCAGGGGCTGTCACCCCCCGGCCCGCCGTCTTTTTCGTCCCCGGCCTCCATGGGCCCGAAGGACTCCATGGCCTTGACCAGCCCCTCAATGGATTTGAGCAGGGTGCGCACCATCTTCTCCAGCCAGCGGATGGTGGCGTGGAGTTCCCCGGCGTTCTGGGCGTAGTAGTACCCCAGCGGCCCGCCCGCGATGGGCAGGCCCTTGCAGCGCATCCGGTGGACCATGTTGGTGAGCTGGTCTTTGCTGAGCCCCAGCTTCCGCTGGAGCTGGCCCCGGGTCTGGCTCTTTTTCCGCCCGAAGCAATTGGCCTTCAGATAGGCCAGGAGCTGTTCTTCTTTCATGACGTCCTCCTTTTTCGGGGGCATTTTCCCGGAAAAGGGGCATATAGACGCAAAAAAAGAAGGGGCCGATACCCTTATCGGGAAAACGGCCCCTGTAAATGCATTATTGCATTGTGATCCCAGGCTCCTCCTGGGGCTGGGCGGGGGTGCTGAACTGGTAGTAGAACTCGTTGGCGTTGCGGCGGATATAACCCCAGCCGTCCGCGGTGGGCGTGTACCCCTCCTTCTCCAGAAGGTGGGCTTTGTAGCCCGCCAGGTCAATGCCGCTGGCCCGGATCTGCTCCTCCGTCATGCCGACGTCCAGCAGCTTGCACCTGCCGGACTCCTCCAGATCGGCGCGCTGCATCCAGTCGTAGCAGTTGAGGTTTTGCGAGATGTCCAGCGCCAGCTTCAGGTTTTGGCAGCCCTCCAGCGCCAGCGCGGCGGCATACCGCTCCATGAAGTGCGGGGAGCCCTGGCCTATCTCGTTCAGCACACAGCCCAGGTTGTGCGCATCGTAAAACAGGCCCTCAATATCGCTGCTGTATTGGGCCACCAAATCCCCGGCTTTGGGCAAAACGCATTGGGCATCCATCAAAGTGCATTCGGCCCCAAAACGTACACGCAGCTCCCGCAGGGCCACCCCTACCTCCAGTTCTTCCTTCACCACATCCTCACTGCCGTCCTCGAACGGCCCAGGCAGGCGCAGCCACACCCCCTCCGGCACAGCGGGGGAAGCCAGCTTCATCTTGACGCTCCAGCCGTCGTCGGTGGGGAGGGCCATGCCGGGCCGGTAGACCGGCTCGGGGGGCGTTTCCGGGTACTGGACATAGCAGCTGCCGATGAACAGGCCGGGATGCCTGTCCTCATACTGCCGCCCCACCGCATCCAGGTCGGCGAAGGCCAGGGCGTCCACCGGCATGGCGGTGTCGTTGATCAGGTGCCGCCTGCCCAGCGCCTCATAACTGCCAGCGTCCATGCGCACCGTGTACTCGTCCAGGGCCTGGAGCTGGTTGATGGCCTGGACGGCGTCCTCGGGCGGATCGGCCTGGGCCGCGGCAGCCAGGACGATGCCCTCCCGGACGCTCAGCGTCCCCAGCCGCATCCTGATCCAGTTTTGCTCCCGTTCCTCGCCGGGGAGCTGGGCCAGATAATCAAATTCGTGCATTGGATCTTTCACCTCCATCCAAATCACTGCATCACCATCCCGGACTGCTCCGGGGCGGGGGTGCTGTGGGAATAGTGGAACTCCTGAGCGGTCCGGGCGATGTAACCGCCCCCATCCGCGGTCAGGGTATACCCCTGCTTTTCCAGCAGGTGCGCCCCATAGCTCCGCAGGCCAACGCCACCGGACTGAGTGATCTTTTCCGACACCCCGGCCTGCGTCAGCGCCTCTTTTGCGGATGCCTCCAGATCGACCCGGGGCAGCCAGCGGTAACAGTCGGGATTGCGCGAAATATCCAGGGCCAGCTTGAGGTTCTGACAGTGTTCCAGCCGCAGCGCGGCGGGATACCACGGGGTATCCTCACCCAAGGGCCACCAAAGGGCGTCAGCCAGACTGAGGCCGTCCCGGATCAGTTCCTCCACATCGCTGTACTGCTCCATGAGATCGCCCGCTTCGGGCAGGATGCACCGGGCGTCCAGCAGGGCGCATTCCGCCCAACTCTGGGCGTGAAGCGCGTTGAGCGTCACTTCTTCTTCGATGCTGGTCTTATCCCCCAGGCCGTCCTCCCAGGGCAGCCGCATCCACACGCCCTCCGGCAGGCTGGGGGACGCGATTTTCATTTTGACCGTCCAGTTGCCGTCGTTGGGCAGGGGCGCGCCCTGACCCTGGTAGGTGGGGGTGGGTGTGATGTCCGGGTAGGCCACATAGCAGCCGTTCAGAAACCGGCCGGGATGCAAGACCGTGTAATGCTTCCCAACTTGGGCCAGATCGACATAGGGTTTGACGTCATCCGGCACTCCGCGGCATTGCGCCAGATAATACTCCCCCAGCCGCTCATAGCTGTCCGCGCCGCATACGATCCGGTAGACATCCAGCGCCTGGAGCTGGTTGATGGCCTGGACGGCGTCCTTGGGCTGGTCGGCCTGGGCAGCGGCGGCCAAGATGATGCCCTCCCGCACACTCAGCGTTTTCAGCCGCGTCCTGATCCAATTCTGCTCCCGCTCCTCGCCGGGGAGCTGGGCAAGGTAGTCAAAATCGTTCATTGCATCTCCATTTCTCCGGGGCTGAATACGGCGTCCTCCAGCCGGTCCAGCCATGTCATATCCGTTTCCTCCGCCATACAGTGGATTGAATGATACCTTTGTCCGCACATCATAATCTGTGCCCGTGTCCACTCCAGACCCCTCCTTTTTTGATGCAGGCCGCGTTAGGCAAAGCTCATCCCTTCCGCCTGCGTTTGTTCCCGAACTATGTCCTGGACGGGGCCGACGGCGGGCTGGACATAGCCGTACCTGGTGAGCTTCCCACCGCTCTGCTCCATCAGGGCCTGCCCATAGCGGTATAGGACTACGTTGGGAAGCAGGGCCGTCAGCTCCTCCTCCGGGAGCAGATTCTTCAGGTGGCCGCTGGCTACCTCGTCCGGCTCACGCGGCTCCGGGTCGAAGGCGTACTGATCCAGCCCATCCGCCAGCGTCAGCGCCTGGGCGATATCATCGCAGCCGGTGGCGGCCAGCACCGCCTTGTATTTGGCCAGCTCGCCATCCACCTCCAGCTCCGCCAGACGGAAGGCCAGCAGATCCAGGGTGGAGCGCATGGCGGTGAGGCCGTTGAGGGCGGGGGCGGCGCAGTCCACACACCGGGCGGGTTCCTCCACCACGGTTTTGCCCAGCGGCGTGGGCAGTTCCACCCGGCTGCCGTCCGGCAGCTCCGCCAGGATGGCGTAGTCCGGCTTTTTCAGCGTCAGATCCAGAGCTTGGTACACCTGCTTCAACTCATCGTGCCGCTGGACGTAGCCGCCTTTGGTGAAGATACCGCCCTCGGTTTCACGGAACTGTTTACCGATCCGCTCAAAGTCCAGCAGCGCGAACGCCGCGTCAGAGAGATCGTCAGCTTCCGGTACAAAGCCGTTTTCTGCGCAGAACCGGCCCAGTTGGGCGTCGGTCACCACCCCTTCCACCAGATGGCAGCAGTCCGTGCTGTAGACCAGGTCGATCAGCCGGGACAGGGGAAAAGGCTGATCCAGCGGTTTGTGTTCCATCGCGGCCAGCCCCTCAAAAATCGTCAGCCCCGATTTGTCCAGCTGTGCAAGCCGCTGAGCCACGGCGTTCAATTCAGCCAGGGAACCGTTCCTCTGATCCAGATGCCGAAACGCGCGGCCAGCTTCATGCGTCCTGAGCAGCTCCCACTCAGGTTTTTCCCCATTTGCCAGCCACAGCTTTTCCAATGCGTCCAGCATGGCGTAGGGGGTGGCGGGGAGGGTAAGCTCCGTGCAGCCGCCTTCGGACGCCAGCTCCACCTCAAACACTTTACGCAAGGTTCATCTCTCCTTGCACTTGCCGGGGGCCGTCCTGGGCCTGCTCCGGTCCGAACCGCTCCTGCTCCGTCTGGAGACTCCAATCGTCCGAATTCCAGAGGTGGACGTACAGCTCCGCGCCGTCACCGGCGTCAAGCTCCCGCTGTTCAAAGCCCTCGCCCCAGCCGTCCGAGGCTTGGCCGGTGACATAGTCTTTCAGCGTGTCCAGTTCCCCGGGTGTCAGCTCGCCCTGCACCTGGCACTCCGCCACACCCCAGAGCTGGCCCGCCCTCCGTTCCAGGCCGAACATCACCGAGCGCACCTTGTCGGCCACGGCGTCATTTTCGTGGTACCAGTGCATGACGCCACGCTCCGCCTCCTCGGGCATCCGGTTGCGGATCAGCGCCGCCGTGATTTGATCCTCGTACTTCAGCAGCTCACGCCCCTCCAGCAGTTCGCTCTCCTCGCCCATGCTCCCGTATTGGTCCGGCTCGAACAGGTCGGCGGTGAGGGGCATATAGAGCTTCAGCGTCTGAGGGGGCGGCGGCAGGACGGTGAAGGAGTCCTGGCCCATCACCAGGCCCAGGCCGCGCCCGTTGTCCCAGGCCACGAAAACGGTCCCCATATCGTCGATGTACTGGAGCGTGCCCATAGATCCCGGTTGGATGGGGCACGGGTCGTCCGAGCCCATCTCCCGGAGCTTGACCCGGCTGCCCACGGGGTACTGCTCCCGCAGAAAGTCCAGCCATTCTTTTTGGATGCTCATGGTTTTCATCCTTTCCTGTTATGATTTTTGCGTCGGAAGTCCCTCTGGCGGGGCGTGAAAAAGCCCCGTTTCATTGACTGAAACGGGGCCAAACACTGTTTGCGCCGGAACGTATTGACTTGAAATTTCTGACCTCGCTTACCCACAGGCTCACCTCCCTTCACCAGCATTAACAGCAACATTACCACAGATCCCCTCCAAAAGCTACCCGGCAGAAGTAACAGACTTGTCCCGTTCCATGATCCGGGCCATCTCGGTGCGCAGACACGTTTCGCCGTTGCCGCACACGAAGCCATGGCCGGGGTAGGGACAGCCAACGCAATGGCTCTGCGGCCCAGTGACGGCGGGGGGCGGCTCGTGGGGCGTGGTGGTCAGGCACATGGACTCATAGAACTGCGGCTCCCGGTTATGTTTGTATCGAACTCTCACGGCGACATCTCCATCCCTGGCCCGCCGTCCGCCTGCTGTTCCGCCGCCTCCAGTTCCTCCGGTCCGGACCGTGCCGCAAATTCCTCCAGATCCTCCGCGAGGATCTCGCACTCCACAGCCCAATCCTCCAGCCCTTTGTCGTTGGCCCGCAGCTCCTGGGCGTAGAGTTCCAAGCCTGCGAGGGTGTTTTGTACAGCCTGCTCACCCAGATCCGGCGCGCAGCCGGCGCCTCGGGCGGTTGACACCGCGTGGTCGAAGGCGCTGCCATATTGCTCCGCCATATTCCGAACGCCTTCCGGCGTATCCTCCTCAGCCAGCCCCCAAAACTCCGCCATCTCGATGCAGACCATACGGAGCCGGGGGAGTTGATCCTCCTGGCCCCGTACCGCCAGTTGGGCGGCGTATTCCGTGAGACCGGCGATGCACTGGCGCATGACGTCCTTCTGTCTCTGAAATTCAGGCCCCATCAGGGTGAGAAGCTCCTCTACCGTATAGGATTTTCCGGCCCCCTGCGGGGTCGCTGCCGTTTTTTCTGTGTTATTCAAAGCACATACCTCCCTGGTTGTGAATGTCCCCCGGCATCTCCGGCCCGTGCTGCTCTATCGTCTCCAGTTCCCGCTGGTTGGACAGACTGACGCGCTCGTCCAAATCATCCACAGCACACTGGAGCTGCTCCGAAATCCCGGTCAGGAGCTTTTGGCGCTCTGCGGTCATCGGATATTCGCTATCCAGGGTTTCGTGGATGCAGCGGTACAGTTCGGTGAGCTGATAGCGATAGGTAATCCGCCGCTTTTACTGTCCTCCTAAGAGAACAGCAGTCAGAGCGGATTTTCCCCCGCTTCGCACCGTGCGTGCGACTTTCACCGCACACGGCGCTCCATCAATGCAGATTATTTGTTGCGTGTATGTGAAGGAACCAGTTTTTCCCTATAACCGAT